>JAGOUJ010000014.1 GCA_018061325.1 Gammaproteobacteria bacterium | reverse complement strand
TTTGGAATGTCTATTTTATCTTCTGTACTGATAATGCGCATTTTATACTGTGGGTAAAGCGTCATAAATGGCTTGAGCTTTTGCAACAACCAGAGAAGAGTAACACCTGTTGTTGTTACGATTCGGATAACATTGTCGTCCTGATTGCCAAAGTTGTATATTTCCGACTCAAGTTTTTCAACTTCATTCATAATAATTCGTGTTGATTTCAATAGATCTTCGCCTTTTTCGGTCAAAACAAGTGAACGGTGTGATCGCTTAAAGAGCTTATGTTTAAGCAAAGATTCTAAAGAAGTAATATGTTTGCTGATATAGGAGGATTTAATATTCAAATAATGAGACGCTTTGTGATAAGACCCTTCCATTGCCACGTAGTAGAAGGTTTTTAACTTTTTGATGTCTATTCCCATCACGCTAAGAGTACTCCCTTCAGATTTCTTAGTTACTGTATGGTAGCATAATTTTTCATAGGTTCTTCAAGGAAAGAATGTTTTTTTGTAGTAAAAAATAGAGATTTCCACAATTGACATTGATAGGCTTATAAAATTAGACTGAGGATGGGTGTTCTGATTTGATATTAATAAAGTTTAGAGGTCGTATCATGGATGAGGAAACGGTAAAAGTTATAGAAAAAACGATGAGTGTTAGAAAATCACCATCTGTTCTGATGGTCGAAGATGATTCTCTCATTCGATTAATCCATACCATCATGTTACAAGACTTACAGTGTGAGGTAGAGACAGCCGCTACAGCCCAAGAAGCCCTGGATAAAGCAGATCACCCTTATGATCTGATCTTACTTGATATAGGATTGCCTGATATGCAAGGCACAGAATTAGCTGCACAACTACGATTACATCCCAGGCATCAACAGACGCCAATGGTATTTGTCACAACTTTTACTGCCGAGGAGTTAGGAGAAGCGTGTACGAACCTCGCCATTCATCAGGTTATTAATAAGCCGGTGAATAAAAAAAGTTTTAAATCGGTGATTGCTGAAACTATGCCTAGACCCCTAAAAAGCTTAGGTTTGTCCGCTTAACAGTTTTTCGATGAGAATAAACAAGGTTTCTGGGGTCGCAAATAGGACCAATACATCCCCTTCTTCAATAATCGTTGTGCCTGGTGGATCGGGGAATCGGGTGGCACCACGCGTAAGGACTTTAATAGTATGGGGGGCTGTCGAATCCGTAAACTCGCTCACCATTTTACCGACAGCGTAGGCATTATCCGTAATGGTGACAGCGTGAAGGCTTATACGATTAGCATCGGGCTCTTCGAGCAAGGTGGGATCATCCGTACCTTTAAAAAAGCCTTGTATAACTTTGTAGCGATCAGCATGGATCGCGCGGATCTTATAGACAATCCGAGAAGCTGGGACGCCTAACATCAACAGTAAGTGCGAAGCGAGCATCAGACTGGCTTCCAGCGATTCAGGTACAACTTCAGTGGCTCCTGCATCTTGGAAAGCTTTCAGGTTAGAATCATTTTTGGTACGCACGAACACGGGGACATCTTTTCTTAAAGCCCTAATATGTTTCAGGGTTTCTAAGGCAGCGGGTTCATCAGAAAAACTAATCACAATCATACGTGCCCTAGCGAGTCCTGCAGAGGCTAAAACATCGGGGCGTCTAGCATCGCCAAAAAAGGTATGTTCACCGGCCAAGGAAGACGAAGAAATACGCATGGGATCAAGATCTAAGGCAATAGAAGGAATATTTTCTTGTTCTAAGAAACGTGTGAGTATTTGTCCCACCCGTCCAAACCCACAAATAATGACATGTTCTTTTAATTCAGCCGTATGTTCAGCCAGTTCCAAAGGTCTACGATCTTCGGCAGGGATTTCGGCGGGCGGTTTAAAAAACCAGTTGGCAATAACTTTATTATAACGAATTAGTAGGGGCGCGGCGGTAATACTCAAGACCACGGCAGCCACCACCACCTGGGTTTGTACCGGATCAATAAGCTTGTTATTAATGGCCACGGTTAGGATGACAAAACCAAACTCGCCACCTTGGGCTAATAATAAACCTGTTCTAAAAGCTTTGGCATAGGGTAGTGCACACACAAAACGTGTGAGCAACATGATGACGAGGGTTTTAAAGGCAATAAGGCTTAATAGAATACAGACAACCCAGTGCCAATGGTTGGGTAAGGTATCAATTCTTAATAAAGCGCCCACTGTGACGAAGAATAAACCGAGTAACACATCTCTAAAGGGACGAATATCGATTTCGATTTGGTGGCGAAACTCGGTTTCACCCAGCATGAGGCCGGCTAAAAAGGCCCCTAAAGCCATCGATAATTGTAGGTGGTGTGTTACCCAGGCGGCACCTAGTGCTACGAGCAAAGCTGTGAGCATAAAAAGTTCATTGGAGTGTGATTTGGCCACTTCATGAAAGATAGGTCTTAGCAATCTCTTACCGACCATCGCAGGAACAATACAAACACCTACACCTTTCACCAAAGCAATTAAAATGGGGACGAGCATTTCGGTGCCCGAAGCATTTTGTGCTAAGGCAGGAATGAGGATTAGGAATAACACAGCAGCCAGATCTTGGAATAGTAAAATGCCAATCGAGAGCCTGCCATGTATGGTGTTTAATTCATGTTGTTCAGCCAGTTGTTTAATCACCACCGCGGTGGAAGATAAAGCCAGTGCACCGGCTGCTACAAAGGCTGTTTTTGCAGGCAAGCCTAGAAAGTAACCCCAAGCGGTTGCAAACAAGGTGCATAGCAGCACTTGGATGCCGCCCAAACCCAGTAATGCACGGCGCATGCTCATGATACGCGTCCAAGAAAATTCTAGGCCAATGGTAAACATGAGAAAGACCACGCCAAATTCTGCTAAGAAGGACAGGTCTTGGATACTAGGAATGACCGCAAACCCACCCGGGCCTAATAGCATACCTACAAATAAATAACCCAAAATAGGGGGTAAATGGATGCGGCGAAAAAGAGACACCACGGCCACTGAACAACCAAGCAAGATAAGGATATATTTGAATTCTTCCATAGCGGGCTAGTGTAGCGTATTTAGACTGTATAGGAAAGGGATTTTTAGAACGCTGAGAGCCTTAGCTGATGTCAGAATCAGACTTGTTTTGGCATGCTTCTAAACGGGTTTGGAGCGCTGCGAGTGTGCGATCGGCTTTTTCTAAGACCCTACGTTGTGCATCAAACTCCTCGCGTGTGACAAGGTCCATTTTCCCCAAGGCACTTTTGAGCACACCCTGAAGCAGCGGTTTAGAACCTTCTTTTAGGCCATCCACTAATTTTATTAAGCCATCGACTAATCTCATTTGCAGCTTCACTCAGACCTCTATAAACTCCTCGTATGATAGCACGATTATACTATGCTGGGCAGCACGCATGGCGCTATAGGAAGGCTTTAGCTAACTATGCGCAGAATTCTGTTTTACAGGCAAAAACCGTCCTGGATGTCGATCTGGACCTGTTAAAACAGCAAGGTATTCAGGGATTAATCTTAGATTTTGACGGTGTTTTGGCTGCACATGCAGCACCAAGACCTTTGGCTATGATGGAGGATTGGTTGCGAAAGGCTCTCAGTGTCTTTAAACCCCATCAGTTATTTATCCTCAGTAATCAGCCGACCAAAGCACGCCAGGCCTATTTTCAGACCTATTTCCCTGGCATAAGTTTTGTGTGCCCTCAAAGGAAAAAACCTTTTATAGACGGTATTCAAGTAGTCTTAGACACATTGGGTGTAGCGCCACAGCAGGTTCTCTTAATGGATGATCGCTTGTTGACGGGCATCTTGGCAGCCCTGATTGCAGGTATTCAGGGCTGTTATGTGACGGCTCCTTGGATAGACTGGAAAAAACGACCCTTCTTGGAGGCGTGGTACTACTTATTACGCAGGGTAGAGCGCTGGTTATTGACACGGGCTGTGTGAGGCCATGCTTTTCTTTAATTATTGCAAGAATTTTGTTAAGATTCACGCAATGTGAGTGTTAGAACAGGGGATTAGTATGACCTTCGTGGTGACGGACAATTGTATACGTTGTAAATATACAGATTGTGTCGAAGTCTGTCCGGTCGATTGCTTTAAAGAAGGCCCTAATTTTTTGGTGATTGATCCCGATGAATGTATCGATTGTGCCTTATGTGAAACAGAATGTCCGGTGAATGCCATTCGGTCTGAAGATGATCTACCCCCCGAGCAACAACACTTTTTGGCGCTGAATTCCAAACTGTCTAAACAGTGGCCTGTCATTAACCATAGCAAAGGGTCTTTGCCCGACGCAGAACAATGGAAAGATGTACCCGATAAGCTTCAGTATTTAGAAGAAAAATGAATCGACGCCCCTTATGCCCATTCGGAAAAACTGATTGAACAGACGGTTAAGATCGTAAATAGGCTTGCATTAAGCGGTCTTCCCATTCAATGCGGTGCGCCAAGCGTTCTGCTAAATGCGATAGATCCTCTACCCAGGTTTCCAGATGGTTGGGATCGGTGTACTTCTCATTAAAATGCAGGACATCATCGGTCGTCGATCCAATGTCTTCCAGCAGTTGCTTATCCAGCGGTAGATTATTTTTTAAGGCAGCGTGTGTTAATTTTTCATAAACATTAAAATGTCCCAGAGAAACATAATCCATCAGTGTTTGGCAGAAGACCGTTATTTTTTTCAGGGTGACGGGCTTGGCCTTCTTCTGAGCATTGGCTAATTCACTACAAAGTAACCAGGTGGAATGGCGTTGCGCTAACCATTGGCTGATGTGTGTATCCAAAAACGTTCTCCTGACATTGATAATAAAGTCATGATTCAGTTAAAGACAGTATTTTCCACACGTCAAGGTAATGCGCGGTTCAAACAAAAGTTTATCAGTTGATAGTCTTTAGATCTTAAAGTTGTGTAAGCAATTAGCCTTGGAATGTCTTTTTAGCGGAGCATTTCCAAGTCCATAACACTATGGCGATCAGTATGATAAAGCTCATCATGGACCAGGCCGATAGCGGTAGACCGAACAACTTATCTATCCGTGCACAGTCATGCGTATTGTGCAGCACATCGGCTAAGGCATGCATCAAGGGTTTAAACTGCAATAGCGTTCGAAGCTCAGCCGTGCAAGGCACGATCATATCGGGTGTTTGACCGTATTGTACCCATAAGTGTCGTGCCGCCAGCAGGATCCCTACGCTATTGAACAGTAAGAGCAAGAGGGCATATAACCGTGTGCCGATACGGTGTGGGTTTTGTAAAAAAGCCAGACAGGCTACCACTGCGATCATCCATAAGACATAGCGTTGTAATAAGCAGAGTGCACAGGGTTCTAGACCAAAACCGTATTCGAGTAGGTAAGCACCGCCCAATAAACCAAGGTTTAAGACTAAAACACAGCCCCATGCGATGCGCGATCTTTGAAACATAAAAGGATTAAACACGGAATTGTCCCACAAAGCTTGTATGGACCGGCCCTTGTAGCATGACAGGGCTCTTGGGACCTTGCCATTCGATCGTTAAGGCGCCCTGCTGGAATAACACTTGCACTTTATTATTCAATAAGCCTAAACGAATACCACTCACGACCGCTGCACAGGCATTGCTGCCACAGGCCAGGGTTTCACCCACGTCGCGTTCATAGACGCGCAGTTTAATCTGTGTTCGGTCGATCACTTGCATAAAACCCACATTCACAGCCTTTGGGAAAGCAGGATGTGTACTCAAGGCTGATCCGATTGTTTTTAAGTCAACTTGATCCACATCAGGGACTTGGATAATCGCGTGGGGATTTCCTAATGAAAGCACGCTCGCCTCAAAAAGAACCTGATCCAGTTGGATAGCATAGTTGAGCGTTTCTTGATCGCTTAGAAAGGGTATGGCAGGCGGATCAAAGTTGGGGATCCCCATCTCAACACGTACGGTACCATCCGTTTCGATGGTGCAGTGCGTGGGGCCGGCGATGCAATCAGCCTCTAGTTGGTTACGATTGCACAAGCCTCTATCATAAAAAAAACGCGCGGCGCATCGTAGGCCATTGCCACATTGCTCTACCTCTTTTCCATTGGCGTTAAAAATGCGATAAAAAAAATCGGCATTGGGACGGATGGGGGGTTCAATCAACAGTAATTGATCAAAACCAATCCCCAGATGCCTATCACTTAAATGTTTGATAGACGTCGTACGGAGTGTAAAAGACTGCATGATGCGATCAATAACGACGAAGTCGTTACCTAAGCCATGCATTTTAGTGAAATGAATCAGCATAGGACTAAGCTTAAAGGGCTTTGGTCTTCGAGGCAAATACTTTAGGGACCTTGATGGGTGGTTTTTGATCGGGCAAGTAGAGCGGACCGCTTTGGCCGCACCCCATCATGAGACAGATCAGGATCCCCAAAAGACCGATCCTTCCATACCGTAGCCTGCTTAAATACCGTATCATGGCGCTATTCTAACATGGATTGAAGCAATGACTATCCCTCACAGACCCTTGCGTCCTATTCGGAGCTTTATGCGTCGGGAAGGCAAAGGCATGATCGCACGGGCTTCCACGATCAAGGCCCTTTGGCCTCGCTATGGCCTTTCAGAAAACCGCGAGGAAGGCTTGATCGATCCACGCGCTATTTTTGGTCGTGTTGCACCGCTGATTGTGGAAATAGGTTTTGGTGGGGGTGAAAGCCTGTTGCAGATGGCCTCGCTGGCACCCGATAAGGATTTTATTGGCATCGAAGTTTATCGCACAGGATTGAGTCAGTTAATCACGCAAGCCGATCAGGCAGGGCTTCAGAATCTGCGTGTTTTTTGTGGCGATGCCCGAGAAATCTTGCAAACACGCATCATGGATGCCTCCCTCGATACCGTGCAAATTTTCTTTCCCGATCCCTGGCCCAAGCGAAAGCATTATAAACGTCGTTTAATCAGTGCAGACTTTATTAAGTTAATTGCCCTAAAACTAAAACCTGGTGGTAGGCTACATCTCGCGACCGATTGGGCAGATTATGCCGCATGGATGCTGAATGTGCTCTCAGAAGACCCGCATTTTGAGAATACAGCCGGCGCGGGATGCTATGTGCCAAGACCGATGGATCGTCCCTTCAGTAAATATGAGCGTCGGGGTGTAGGATTGGGGCATCAAACGTGGGATCTAATCTTTAAGCGCCTCTATAATGAATCTTTAAACGGATCATAATAGGGGTGTGTGGTGTTTGAAGCGATTCCTTTAAACTTTGATATGATCATGGTGCTCGGCATCTTGGCATTAACTGTGTTGTTAACGCTATCGAATGTGATTCGTGTAGATGTTGTGGCCCTGCTGGTCTTGGTCGTCTTAGGGCTCACTCGTTTATTAGCACCCGAGGCGCTCTTTTCTGGTTTTTCAAGCGATGCGGTTATTTCCTTAATTGCGATCATGATTATGAGCGCGGGCTTGGAGAAAAGTGGCGTGACGCTTAATGTTGCACGCGGGGTAATGAAATGGGGGCATGGATACCCTACGCAAACCAATTTTATTCTTATGTTCATTGCTGCCTTTTTGTCTACCTTTATGCGTAGTCTAGGCACAGTCTCCTTGTTATTACCGGTGGTGAACAAAATTAGTATGCGTAGCGGTATACCCAAAGCACAGTTACTGATGCCAATGTGCTTTTGTGCCATGATTGGCTCAACACTTACCATGATTGGGAGTAATGCTTTAATTCTACTGAATAGTTTATTGGTCGCTAGCCATGAGCATCTGCATGCACAGGGTAAGACCATTGTTCTAAAATCTTTTTCGATGTTGTCTATTTTTCCGATTGGTTTTGTCATGCTATTGCTAGGGATGCTTTATTTGATCGTGTTGGGTAAGCGCTTATTACCGGCAGGACAATCGCAGTCTTTTAGTGGGGGCTCTGCTAAACAACATTTTTTTAAAACCTATGGAAAAGGCACCGATATTTTCGAATTGCGTGTGTTACAAAACAGCGATTTAGTGGGTCAAAGCTTACAAAAAGTTGACAGTGACTTAGAATTGACTTGTTCTGTATTAGCTGTTTTTTCAAATAAAACTATGCATTTGCCCCCTTTGCGTAGCATGGTGGTACAAAAAGGCGATTGGCTTGCCATCATTGGCACCAAAGACCAGGTGAGTAACTTTGCCAAAAACCATCATCTCGCTTTGGAATCTAAACTGAGGTTGTTTTCTGAACGCTTGCATCCCGTACGCGCAGGCCTCTGTGAGGTGGTTGTGCCGCCCAGCTCTCAACTGATAGGCTTAGCATTACGAGAATTGCATATGAAGCGCAATCATCATGTGCATGTTTTAGCTGTTTACAGGGGTCAAACGGTTTATCGGGGCGAAAAATTAAAATCCTTGGTGTTGCGCTCTGGCGATACCTTAGGTATGTTTTGCAATTGGGAAATGCTCAGCGACTTTCATAAAAATCCGGATTTTGTGGTCGTAACGACAGCTTATCCCCGCGAAAAGATCAGGCAAAATAAAACAGGCTATGCCTTAAGTTTTTTTGTGTTAGCACTCGCCTTAATTGTATTCGGTAAGTTTCCTGTGCCCGTGGGGCTTTTATTAGGGGCTGCCGGGATGATCGCTACCGGTGTTTTGAATATTGACGAAGCCTATGAAAGCGTGAGCTGGCGAACCGTTTTTCTTATTGCAGGGCTTATTCCTTTGGGTCTTGCCATGCAATCGACCCATACCACCGATTGGCTCACACAGCACACCGTCTTTTTAAAGGATGGTATGCCGCTATGGGGGATCCAACTGAGTTTGGCAATCATGACAACACTGGTGGCCGGTGTATTGTCTGCCGTGGGTGCTACCATTGTGCTGGTGCCCATTGCCATTGATATAGCCTTGCATGTAGGCGCCGATCCCAGTGTGTATGGATTGATCGTCGCGATTGCATCCAACAATTCTTTTATGATGCCGAATCAACAATCGAATGCACTCATCGCAGGCCCTGGTGGCTATAGTCGTGCGGATTTTTTTCGTGTAGGGGGCGGCATGAGTGTGCTGTATCTGGTCACGACACTGGTCATGATTAACCTTTGTTTTGGGTAGTGGTTACAGCGCAAGATGGTTCTTGGTATTGCCTTGCCCCCTTTTCTAAAAGGGGGCCGGCGTAGCCGGGGGGATTTTTCGAACCTGGGAGGTGTTATTGAGGGGTTATGGTCCCCGTGGGCTTGATGTTGGTGTTCGTGTTCGTGTGGGTGGTTCTACTGTTATTTCTGGTATTTGCGTTGCACCTTCTTTTAGTTTCTCAAGATTAAGTGGTGGCACGATAGGTTTTCCCGTTGGGGTGGTTGTTGTGGATGACGTAGGTGCGGTGCTTGGATCGGGCGTTGGTGTTACACGACTTTTTAAAGGAGGATCTTCTGTGCGCGTTGCTGTGAGTTTTGGTGTCACCGTTGGGTTAGTAGTTGTAGAACCAAAACGTGGCGTTTCTTCAGAATTTATAGGATTAGTGTGGTAGCCCGTAAGAGTAGCGAAGGTTGTATTGAGCCGGTCTATCAATGGTTGAAAAACACCTTTAGCAGGCGATGGCTGTCCTGCGGGCTTTGTTGATGGTTGTACATGTGATGGTCCTGGCATGGGTGTTATCGGTATGGAAGAAAGCGATGGCATGGTAGTTGTTGGTGACGGTATTGTAGGCGTTGCTTCAAGCACAGGTTCTATTAAGGGTGTCGCTTCAGGTGTAGGTGGCTTGGCTTTTGCCTCGGGTGCTGCTTTTTCTTCAGGTGTTTCTGTGGACGGGCTTGATGGCGTTGGTGCAGCAGTAGAAGGTGAAGGTGTGGTGGTTGCTTCAGCTGCTTCGAGCGTTTCTGGTGGCGATAGTTTCGGTGCGTCTTTGAGTGTGGCTTCTAGGTCTTGGATTTGTTTCATAATTGCTGTGCGGTCTGCTTCTGATAGTGTTTCATTTTTTAAAGTGGCTTGTAATTCAGCCAAAATATCTTCTGCACTTTTTACAACGAGGGCCTGTAATTCAGGGTGAGCCTCTAATATAGTTTGAACATTCCTAAGTTTTCCCGTTATGGGCTCAAAGAAATTATTAATCGCAGCGTTGATCTCCGCATAATGATCTTTATACCATGCATTACCTTTGTTGATACCCTTTTCAACAAGATTTGTAGAGAGCATCGTGCCCGATCTTATGGCAAGCAGTAGGGCATCCAACCATGTCGGACCTAGTTCTTTGTCGGAAGATCTAACATCACCAGGGTTAGGTGTAGGGTTATCTGGGTCAGCCTCTAGTTCATTGCCGGTTTTTTCATCATTCATAGTAACAGAGGGTGCCGGCGCAAGAGGGGTGGCGGTTATTACGGTAGCATTTGGATCTTCATTAATAGCCACACCAGGTGCCGGTGGTGGTTGTTCGGCTTCTAATTCTGTATTAGGCTTTTTTGTCTCAAAACGCATGCTAAGTGGTTTTTTTGCATCATCTTCATCGAAATTTAGTCCAGACTGTTCAGCCGTTTTAATCAAATTCTCCGTTTCAGTGGTTTCAGGTGCTGAACTAAACGATTTGCCATCTACATGCGTGCCTACTTCAGGGCTAGGTATTGCAGGCATAGTAGCCGGCGTTGTTGGCTCTATGGTCATAAACCAATCTCTCTATATATGATGGTGTTATGGGGTTTAGAGAGAGGTATGGGGGATTGGTTCAATCGCTGGATGTTATATCAGTGTTTTATAATTAGAAAAGTGGGTGGGGGGCATCAAAGGCAAGGCGTTTATGTGTTTTTAGGCCTCTATAAAAATTTTCGTGCACACCCAGTGCTAACAATAATCTTTGTTTAGGATCCCATTCATAAGCTAATAACATTTCTTGTTGGCGGATCTTAAATTTGTAGACAAATACGCCAGTTAAATCGCCTGTTTTTCCTTGCCCCAGCTTTGGATCCTTAACAATGGCCTGGATTGCATGATCGACAACATTTTTTTCTTGTGCATGTAGTTTCTTATAAACCTGCTTAAAAGCTGGCATTTGAAGCACTTGAATATTAGTCATGCTTGGCTTCAAAAATAAAAGGCTCCGCCAAAGAACGATCTTGGTTTTTTGCGATCAAAATTTCCCGGATGAATTCCACAGGTAAATCAGGGTTATCTAGGGCACATTTTCCAATTTTTGCCCAAAATTCAATCTGCTGTGGAATGGAGCGGCATTCAGATTTGGCCACTTTTTTCGCAGCACTGTATATATCATCAGAAATTCTAATGGGAGTGCCCATCTTAAAAACTCCATAAATGTTTCACATTGCTACAATTGTAGTTTATCGTGCTTGTAAGAACAACCATTATTGTGCGCGGCTCCCCCCCAAAAAGAGTCATTTGTCACTTTGGGGAGGATTATGGACGATTTGAGTCCTAATTCTTGCCGAATAGCCCTTTAAGTATACATAAATACCATTTAAATATAGTATTGAAGTTCACTTAAAAATCGATTATCCTTAGTCCTATGAACAAAAGCACTGCTATTCAATGCTTACGAACCTGGGATAAACGGGGCAAGTATGTCTTTAGTACCCATGCACTGCAAAAATGCTTTGCAGCAGATAAACCCAAAACCTTTAGGGCGGGTCTTGAACGCCTTGTGAAGGATCAGCTTTTGGTCAGAGCTTGTCGGGGCGTTTATGTGAATCCGCACGCCATCTCTTCAGATGGTTATGCCATTGAGCATATTGCAAAAGCATTGCGTCCGGGAGAATACAATTATGTGAGTTTAGAATCGATTCTGTCTGAATACGGTGTGATCTCTCAAATTCCTATGGATCGATTAACCGTGATGACCACAGGACGCAAGGGCGTTTATAAAACTGTTTTTGGTGTGATTGAATACACACACACCAAGCGAACGATCCAAGACATTCTTAATAGCATGAAGCAAGTGAACAACAGACCCTTACGTATTGCCTCTAAGCAAGCCGCTTGGCGAGATTTGAAACGTGTGGGGCGTAATACCGATATGGTTGATAAGGCAATATTAAATGAATAATCAACAAAACAGTTTTACAATCTTGGTTGAAAAAGCTATGCAGCAGCAAGGTCGTGCACATATGAGGCCTGTTATAGAGAAAGAGCTCTTGCATTATGACATTCTTTTTGCCTTAGATCAGGAAGGTTTGTTGGATAAACTGACGTTTCAGGGTGGAACGGCTCTGCGTTTGTGTTATGGCGCACCACGATTTTCTGAAGATTTAGATTTTGTGGGTGGTTACGACTTTAAGAAAGAAGACTTAGAATCCTTAAAAGCCTGTATTGAAGCCTATCTTAAAAAACGCTATGACTTAGCGGTGAGTGTTAAGGAACCCAAGGTTTTAGAGGAAACCTTAGATGAGCGTGGTATCAAAATAAACAAATGGCAAATACGCATTGTCACGCATCCAGAACGACCGGATTTTCATAAGCAAATGATCAAAATTGAGATTGCCAATATTCCAGCCTATACCCGAGAGCCTCGCCCTCTGCAGGCCAATTACGATTTTTTACTCGATGGCTATAGCGATACATTGGTGATGGTCGAGACCTTGGATGAAATTTTCGCCGATAAGCTTATTTCTCTGGTCAATTGTCAAGTTTACGTGCGTCATCGTGATATCTGGGATTTACATTGGTTAAAAAAACACGGTGCAAGTCTTCGGTTAGCATTGATTCAAAAGAAGATTTTAGATTATAAAATAACCGATTATTTACACAAAGTGGAAAACTTTAGGCAGCGATCAAAAGCCATTATCCATGGTGAAGCCTTTAAGCTGCAAATGTCACGGTTTTTACCCGAAGATGTACAAGTAAGAACCTTGTTAAAGGAAAAGTTTTATGATTTTTTATACAATGAGATCGATACCATATTCAGTCATGTACAATTATCATTTAATGAGGCCTTTTCGCAAAATTTGAAAATAGAAAAATAACCACAGCAACGACTACAATGGCAGGCCCTGTAGGCCAATCCATCGTGATGGAGGCTAAGATCCCTACACACACGGAGAGCATGCCAAAGCAACTCGCGAGCAGTGCCATCTGTTCGGGGGTGCGTGCAAAGCTACGGGCCGCAGAGGCAGGAATAATTAATAGACCCGTAATGAGTAAAATGCCCACCAACTTCATGGCTACGGCGAAAAAAATGGCCATTAATAAAACGAGTAGGCTATGTATGGCACGTACAGGGATCCCTTCTACGCGCGCTAAATCTTCATGCACGGTCATGGATAATAGTGGGCGCCATAGGCGTGATAGAACCATCATAATAATCAGCACAACGCCATAGATCCAGATTAAATCACTGTGATTGACCGCTAGAATATCACCGTACAAATAGCTTAATAAATCGATGCGGATCCCTGTGAGGGTTGTGGCCAGAATTAAACCGAGGCTTAAACTGGCATAGGCCAAGATACTCAGAATGGCATCCTGGCCCACAGATGTGTGACGCGATAAGAGCGCCAAACCATAGGCCACACTCACGCACATCGCCGTTAATCCCACATAGAGGTTAATACCTAAAAGCAATGAGAAACAAAGGCCCAGCAAGGTAGAATGCGCCAAAGCATCGCCAAAATTAGACATGCGACGCCATACCATAATCGATCCCAAAGGACCAGCAGCCAGTGCAACACCTACCCCTGCAATGAGTGCACGTCCTATAAAATCTAGGGACATTTCTCTCTCCCAAAATGCGCATGATCATGATGATGGGTATAAATAGCGAAGGTCTGTGCGTCTTGGATCCCAAACAATTTTAGAAAGACTGGATTTTGACTAATGACCGCAGGGCTTCCCTCGCAGCACACGTGTTGATTTAAACAAATCACAGAATCTGTTTCGGCCATCACCAAATGCAAATCGTGTGAAACCATCAAAATGGCACAATGGTACCTTTTTCTCAGTGTGGCAATCAGACCATAAAGTTCGGCCTGACCGCTTAAATCGACACCTTGCACAGGCTCATCCAAAACGAGCAAATCAGGTTTGGGCAATAAAGCGCGGGCGAGTAATACGCGTTGAAATTCGCCGCCCGATAAGGCTTGTAGCGGTGTGTTTAATAGGGGTATAATGCCCAATTCTAGGGCGACTTGCTTAACCCATGCTTGATCAAAAGAACCCGCGAGGGCTAAAAAGCGGTAAACAGGCAGAGGTATAAAAAGGGATACGCTGGTATTCTGAGGCATATAACCCATGCGTAGCCCGGGCTTGAGTCTTAACAGACCTGCGCGGGGTTGTATAAGCCCCAATACCACCTTGAGTAGGGTCGATTTACCTGCCCCATTAGGCCCTACCAGGGTCACAATTTCCCTGGGTTTTATGTGCAGATGCACGTCACTCAGCACTTGTTTCTGACCTAAATGGACTTGTATGTCATGTGCCTCAACCAATAACGCAGCCAATCTTGCCTCTACACATAATAAAAGGACCAATATACGCGATTGCATCTGCCAAAGGTAGGGATTAAGATGCGGTTCTTTAAAGGTGATAACGCATGATGCTTCGAAAACGATTATTCAATGTCCTAGTACCTCGTCAAATAAGTTTTTCCGAATGGTGGCGAGGGGCGTCGATTCCAGGGTTAGGCTGTGTGGTACTCTGCCTGTTCTGTGCGCCGACTTTTGCAGCCCTTCCGCGTGTTGTTGTTAGCATTAATCCCTTCTATGGCCTGGTAGCTTCTGTGATGCAGGGTGTGGCTAAACCGAGCTTGTTGCTAAAAAGCGGTGCTTCCCCGCACGAATACACCTTAAAACCTTCGGAGATCCGGGCACTAGAGGCTGCAACCCTGATATTTTGGGGCGGACCTGCACTCGAATCTTTTTTAATCAAACCACTTGCACAACAACAAGCAAAAATAGTGGCTTTTGAACAAGTAGCTGGTTTACGCCTTTTGCCTCTTCGAACGGATATGGAGTGGGAATCAATCGATTCAGAGGTATCAGGGCATCATCACCATCACCACAGCCATGGCGATGCACAGGGCAGTATCGATATGCATTTTTGGTTAGATCCCCATAATGCGATTGTGATTACAAAGGCGATTGTGCGGCAGTTGTCTGCCGTCGATCCTGAACATCAAAGCCACTATCAAGCGAATGGTACAGCGCTGATTGCACGGTTAAATGCCTTGGATCTGAAACTGCGAAAAAAGCTTCAGTCAATACACGCTATGCCCTTTGTGGTTTTTCATGATGCCTATCAATATTTTGAACGACATTATCATTTACACGGTGCAGGATCCATTAGCTTGCATCCCGAGTTACCACCCAGTGTGAAGCGTTTAAGTGTGATTCGAGCCATTATCGAAAAACAAAAAGTGGTGTGTCTTTTCTCAGAACCACAGTTTAGTCCTGCATTGGTGCATAGTATTGCAGACGATTTACCTGTCAAAATAGGTGTCTTAGATCCGATTGGTACCGATGCGAGTCCAGAAGGTTATTTCACCTTGATGGACAATCTAAGCGAAGCGCTTACAGGGTGTTTAGCACAAAAAATCAATCGCTAAGCCTATAAAAAGTACAGCGCCTACCCATTGATTATTTTCAAACGATTGAAAACATTGTTCGGGCACACGATTACGTATAAGTCTTTGTTGATACACAAAAAGCATCATGGCTGTTATAAGCCCGAAATAATAAAATAATCCTGCTTGTAACAGCAGGCCGATTTTTAACAAAATGCCTGCCATAAAAAGCTGCAATAACCCAAGGATCGCTTTATCCCAAGATCCAAATAAAAGTGCGGTTGATTTCACACCAATCAATCGATCATCCTCTCTATCGACCATGGCATATTCGGTATCAAAAATAATCGTCCAGAGTATCGTCATGAGATATAACCACCCTGCTACGGCAGGCACCTGATTGTTTAAAGCAGCAAAAGCCATGGGGATGCTCATACCAAAAGCGGCGCCCAATACCACTTGGGGCCAATGGGTATAGCGCTTCATCCAGGGATAGATCAGAGCCAAAGCTAGGGCTGCAAAGGACCACTGTATGCTAAGGCGGTTTAAGCCTAGAACCAAGACTAAAGATAAAAGCAAAAGCACAGCCAATAAGCCCATGGCTTGATAGCGGTTTAACGCGCCATGGATTAGGGGTCTGGTGCGTGTGCGCTGAACATGCGCATCGAATTTTTGATCGACGAGATCATTCACCACACACCCTGCACTACGCATGCTTATAACGCCCAAGATAAAGATCAACACGATTTTCGGTGAAGGTCTGCCAGCCCCCGCTATCCACAACGCCATCAGGGTGGGCCATAATAGCAGGAAAATACCTACGGGTTTGTGGAGGCGCATTAAGCGGGCGCATGCATAAAGGGATTTTAGATTCATAGGGGGGTAGGCTACCAATAAAGTCCGCTTTTCAGCAAGACAACCGCTGAAAAAGTGGATAAATCAGCTTTTGAGTTGCTGATTATCAGAGTTTTTCCAAAAATACTGTTTTTATATCCAATTAACTGATGCTTTTTAGCTATTCATACACAGCCGTGCACAAGGTGTAAAAATCCCCCGCTTCTGCCATAATCGCCAACTTATGAAAAAAATCGGTTTTTGGTCTGTAACCTCCTTGGTGGTGGGGAGTCAAATTGGTTCAGGTATTTTGCTTTTACCGGCAAGCTTGGCGCCCTTTGGTGCTATTGGTTTGGCGAGTTGGGCGATTACGGCCACGGGTGCTTTATGTTTAGCCCTTATTTTTGCACGCCTCTGTGCAGCCAATCCCAAACCAGGTGGCCCCCATACTTATGTGGAAGCGGCCTTTGGTCCCAAGGCTTCTTTTTATGCAGCGTGGACTTACTGGGTTATTTCGTGGATGAGTTCGGCCGCAGTGCTGATTGCTATCGTGGGTTATCTAAGTCCTTTTTTGGGTGCGATGGATCCGCTCAGTAACTTACTTTTAGAAATCGCCATATTATTGTTGCTGACATGGTTAAATCTAATGGGTGTGCGTGCAGCAGGGCGTGTAGAATTTGTCTTTACCTTATTTAAGATTTTGCCCCTGCTCATTATCCCTTGTGTAGGCTTATGGCATATCAATCTCGAACATTTTAGACCTTTTAATCCGACAATGCAGACGCCTTTGTCTGCACTCAATGCAGCAGCTTTGCTTACACTGTGGGGATTTATCGGCTTAGAATCCGCCACGGCACCTACAGAAGCTGTCTTTAATCCGGCAAAGACTATTCCCAAGGCTATTGTTGTTGGTACAGCGATTGTCGCGTTGGTGAATGTTGTGAACAGTTTTGTAATGATGGGCATTATGCCTATGGAGGCACTTGCACATTCCAAAGCGCCTTTTGCAGTAGCCGCTGGCTTATTATTGGGCGGCAATGGGTCTTTCATTATTTCTGTGATCGCGGCCATTGTGTGCTTAGGCACCCTGAATGCTTGGGTGCTTACCAGCGGACAAATTGCTTTAGGTGCAGCTTACGACAACCATTTTCCGAAATTTTTTCTGAGGAAAAATCAACGTGGTGCACCGGTATGGAGTTTAATGATTTCATCCCTGGGGGTGATTCCGTTGTTGATGCTTACCATGGATGCGGATTTAATCAATCAAGTGAATGCAGTGATTGATATTTCTGTAACAGCTTTTCTGTTTGTTTACCTGTTTTGTGTGCTGAGTTATTTTAAACTTTTTTTAAGCAAACACTCTTGTTTAACCGATAAAAAAGGCGCTATCGTGGGTGTGGCTGCCCTTGTTTTTTGTCTGTGGGCCTTATGGTCTTCGGGACTTAAGATGGTATCGATGGCAGGTTTGATTACCTTGAGTGGCGTACCTATTTATTATTGGCAGAAGCGCTCTGCTTTATCTCTAAAAAACTCAAATAAAGATTAGAAGTAATAATCAAACCAGCACCTATAAAAACGAAGGGACTTGGACTTTCATGAAAGAAATAATAGCCACTCAATACGGCGAATAGCAAACGATTATATTCAAAGGGTGCGACAAAATAGGGTTCTGCAATTCGGATCGCTTGGGTATAAAGAAGCTGCGACAAAGTAGCACTAATGCCAATCAACACTAATAAACCGGTGTCTTTCCAAGAAGGTGTATGCCACATAAACACGGCACCGATCCCCGATAGCAGCACCGTTGCTATATTAGTATAAAAAAGGATGGTGATATTGCTTTCGGTATCCGATAATTTTTTCAAGAGGATAATGGCACAACTGGCGAGTAGATTGGCGAAAATGGCAATGGTTTCGGCAGAGTGTAAGGCAAAGGAAAAAGGCCCTAGAATCACCAAAACACCGATATAACCTGCAAGAATTGATAAACCCTGTTTCCAGTTAATCCTATTTTTTAAAAATAAAATGCCTAAGACTGTGGTAAACAAGGGGCTACTAAAACCGATGGCAGAGGCGGTGGCAATGGGCAGGTTACGATAGGCATAATAAGTACACCCCATGGCAAGCGATACCAAAATAACTCTTAGACAATAGACAAGTGGTTGTTGTACTTTTAAGAGACGAATGCCTTGGGTTTTTATCGCGCTTGCTGCAAAAGGTAAGAAAACGATTAAACCAAAAAAACAGCGAAGAAAAACAATCATACCGCTGGGTACTTCAACACTAATGCATTTGGCCAGGGACATCGAAACGGTAAAAGTGATGCCCCATAGGAGCATATATCCGATACTGGCGAAGGTTTTAAAGTATTTTGAGGGTGTAGGGGCTCGTTGTATAAAGCCCTTGGCAGATTGTTCAGCAATTAAAGGGGTGCTTAGCATAGGGGGCTATGATAACAGATCTAAGTAAAAAGTCAACTTGCTTGCATATTTTTAATGGATTCCCGTAATCCCCGTAATCCCCGTAATCAAAGGAATGAGAGCTTGGCTTATGAATGAAAATAGGGTGTTATTTGGGTATCAATTATGAGCAAGATCAGGAATAATGGCGCTTGCGAAAACGCAGCAAATAAAATAATGAAGAGGATACCATCATGATTTCCGTGAGCCATATCTCCATGGTGTATGGGGCTCGATTACTTTTTGACGATGTCAATCTCAACTTATTGAAGGGCTATCGCTATGCTTTGGTTGGTGCCAACGGTACAGGGAAATCAACCTTTTTAAAATTATTGGCAGGACATGATGCCCCCAGTTTGGGGGAAGTGATTATTAGCAAAAAAGCCAGTATTGGTTTTTTAAAACAAGATCAATTTCGGTATGAGCACGATACGGTTCTAGAAGTGGTTTTGCAGGGTAAACCAAGATTATGGGAAGCTTTGCGAGAAAAAGAAAAGCTATTGGCACAAGATTTACTCGATGAAAAAATGGGCCTTCGGTTGGCGCTCTTGGAAGATATTATTTTTCAAGAGGATGGCTATACCGCAGAAACCTTTGCACAAACTTTGTTGTTAGGTTTGGGTATTGAGGCAGGCGAACATCGTAAAGCCTTGAGTGCCTTGTCGGGTGGTTTTAAATTGCGTGTATTGCTTGCGCAATCGCTTTTTGAACAGCCGGATATTTTGCTTTTGGATGAGCCGACCAATCATTTAGATATTATGAGTATTGCCTGGCTCGAGGAGTATTTAAAAAACGAATTTAAGGGTGTTTTAATCTTTATTTCACATGATCAAGGGTTTCTCAATGCCCTAGCCACCCATGTTTTAGATGTAGATTATGGCGAGATCCGAGAATATGTTGGAAACTATGATCATTTTATACAAGAAAAACAGCTGCGTGTAGAACAAAAGCTACGTGAACATCAATATATCGAAAATAAAATTGCACATATGCGTGTGTTTGTCGATCGCTTCAAGGCCAGCGCCAGTCGTTCCAAGCAAGCTATGTCCCGTGAAAAAATGATTGATAAGTTAGAGTTGCCAGATATTAAAAAATCGTCCAGAGTGAGTCCTAAATTTTTGTTTAAACAAAAGCGCCCTTCTGGCAAAAAAATCTTAGAGGTTGAAAAGCTTGGTAAACAGTTTGGTCCTAAAACAGTCTTGAAAAATGTTCATTTTTCTGTGGATCGGGGTGAAAAAGTCGCGATTATTGGTCATAATGGCATTGGCAAATCAACCCTTTTAAAAATACTGTTAGAAAAACATCAAGCCGATCAAGGGAACTATACCTGGGGATATGAGAGTCATATTGCCTATTTTGCCCAAGATCATCATGAAGCCCTTGATCAAAAAGTGTCGGTATTAGAATGGTTAAGCGAAGTCTGTTCTCAGGAGACCCGAGAAGGGATCCGTCAGGCCTTAGGCCAGATGTTATTAGGGCAAGATGATATCCATAAAAAAGTTTCAACTTTGAGTGGTGGCGAAGCCGCACGGTTGTTATTTGCCAGTATGGTGTTACAAAAGGCTAATATTCTTATTCTCGACGAGCCCACCAACCATCTTGATCTGGAATCCAGAGAAGCCTTGGCTTTAGCGCTGCGTGAATTTGAAGGCACGGTGCTCTTTGTGAGCCATGATAGAAGCTTTGTCTCCAGTATTGCCAATCGGGTGCTTGCCCTTACCGAAAAAGGCGTGACGGATTTTCAAGGTAGTTATCAGGATTATCTGAATGAGTTTGGCGAAGATTATTTGAATAAGGTATGGCTACTTGAACAAGAGAAACAATAAAGAACAATTTTTTAACAGTTCGGACCTTAACCCTTAGTTAAACTGCCAGGCAATCCCGTAGGCCATGATACTACCCATGATGCAAACGATAATTCCTACAATCCCATATTCAAGCACTAAACGCCAACGTATGGTTTGAGGTGTTGCGCCGAGCAGATGGATTACATAAAACTCTTGCCTACGATTTTGAGATGTACAACGAATCACAAAGTAAACCAAAAAAGCAGTCACTATCATGCTTAAAATCCATAGGGCTTGAAAAAGATCCAAAACGTTTTGAATAAAAGTATGAATCTGAGAAACAATCATCTGCATATCGATAATGCTGATCATTGGAAATTGCTCGAGCAATTGCTTTAAAAAAGAAGATTCTTTTAGAGAAACATAGGTGCTTGTTATATATGTTTTGGGATAGGAGGCTAGAAAGCCTTGAGGAACCAGGACGAGAAAGTTAGGTTCTAAAGAATCCCACTCCACCCGGCGTATATTGGTAATTGTGAGCGCGATGGGTTTATTGTCAATGTCGAGGGTTAAAGTATCACCTATCTTAAGGCCCAGGTAGGTTGCAAAAGTCATCTCTACCGAAGCATAAGCTTTTCCATCGTCTTCTGATCGAAACGACTGCCCTTCTATAATCTTATTATCCGCCTTTAAAAAAGGCATGCTGCTGATCCGTAAAGGCTTGACCCAGACTCGTTTGGTTCTGTCATCTGGATTCATCGAAATGATATGATGATTAACAGCCATTAAGCGTGCAACACTCAATGGATAACAAGGTTGCCTCTTTTTATTGTTTTTTTCCAGAAAGCGATTTAAGGGATTTTGCATATCCGGAAGAATACCCATTAAAAAATAATTGGGCGCATCAGGGTGCATTTTTTCTTGCCAGGCGTAAGAGAAATGATGTTTAAGAAGCCATAATCCGCCTATTAAACCGACAATCAGGCCAAGTGCTATAACTTGCAGGGTGTTTTCTTTGGAACGGCGTGCTATTTTATGCAGAACAGAGCAAAGGGGTAAGTTAATAAAAGAAATATTTTGAACGAAAAAAAACAAGTATTTTATGATAAAAAAAGCGATGGTTGTAAAAGAAAATATTATACCCACAAAGAGCGCCGCTTCTTTTGTGTTTTTATTTTGAATAAAAAGAATCATGCCTATGCTTATAAAAAAAGCCATAAAGCTTGCAAGGGTGTTTGTTTTAGAATGGGGCCTTAAGCTCTGCAATAGCAGTATAGGCTTTGTTTTATGTAAGCTACATAGCATAGGTATGCCGCAAAAGATGACTAACAAAGAAGCTGTCGAAAAGCCAAGGCCGGCCGCTTTTATGAAAGAGGTAGCACAAGGCGCGGCTTGTAAGATAATACCCGAAAAATAATTTTTCTCAAGACTGTATTCCAGGCAAAAACCTGCAAAAATACCTAAGGTTGAAGTGATGCCAACGATGAAGAGTAGCATGCAACCATAGCAGGCGCTTATCCACAGAGGGGTTGCACCAAAACAGCTAAAAATAGCTGCGGTTTTTAATTGCGAACGTTTAAAGTTGTTAAGAGAAAAAGCTATTACAATAGACGATAAACAAAGCGTTATCATAAAAAAAATCGACACATAAAGATCGAGAGGGGTTAATAGGGCTTTAATAAAAGGATGTCTGCTTTCGGCATCTATATAAAACTGCGCGGGGCTGAGCAGGTGTTTTGCACCCAACCATTGTTCAAAAAAATGAAAGGCTTCTGGAGAGCCTGCCAATAATAAGTTATAAGTCATGTTGCTATAGTTGCTGTCTGCAAGCTGTGTGAAAGTCAAATCCGATTGATTCATGAATACCAGAGGTGCATAGCTTGTGCCCGCTAGAATTTTTGAGGGCTCTGAGATTAAGATTTGATCTATTTTGAAAGACTGCGAACCTATAGGTATAGAATCGCCGACTTTTAGGTTAAAGCTAGACAATAGCCTTTGTTCGATCCATACCGTACCAGGTTTTGGAAGAGTATGCGTCAAGAAACCCTTGGAAAAAGGTTCTGTACTTATCCGTAATTGACCGAGTAAGGGATAGCCTGGCAGCACACCTTTTATTTCTGCCAACGCTAAGGAATCTTGAAAGGCAAGCATTGTGATAAAATTCACGGTGAGGCTCGTTTTTAAACCGAAGGATTGTGCTTGCTTAATAATCGCGGGCTGAATGATTGAGTCCGAAACAATGCTCTTATTGCTGCCGGACAATGAAAGACTGCTTTGTTGCATGCCTTCTGATAAGCGTTCTGAAAGTAAAGTCGTGCTTGTTATAGAGACAACCACGATAAAAGTAGCCCAGGCTATTAATCGCAGTTCTATCCGGTGTGCATGCCTACGCAGTAAGATCCAAGAATAATTGAAGAGGGTCATCATAAGATAAGCCGACCTGCTTCTAAATGGAGCTCACGGTCGCAACGGGCGCGTAGACGGGGATCGTGTGTCACACATAACAGGGTGGGCATGGATCCTTGATGGGTTCTTAGATTGAATAATAGATCCATAAAGTGGGTGGCCGTTTCGGGATCTAAATGCGCTGTCGGTTCATCAATAAATAGTAAGGTTGGCTCATTTACAAAGGCCCTGGCAATCGAAACGCGTTGCTGTTCACCGCCGGAGAGCTGCTGGGGGTAATGCGAATGTCGTTCTAAAAGCCCTACTTGTTCCAGGCAAGCTTGTGCGCGTCTTCGTGCACTGGGGTCCTGTTTTAATTCCAAAGGCAACATCACATTCTCAAGGGCTGTTAAGTGTGATAAAAGCTGAGGTTCTTGAAATACAAAACCTAGGTGTGTGGCACGCCAGATACATAGTGCTGCTTCGCTTAGATCATTAAAATGCGATCCTTGAAAACGCATACATCCACTTGTGGGTCTGTCTAAGCCGGCCAACAGCCCTAAAAGAGTCGATTTGCCAGCACCGGAGCGACCTACA
Organism: Gammaproteobacteria bacterium; assembly: GCA_018061325.1. Taxonomy (GTDB): domain Bacteria; phylum Pseudomonadota; class Gammaproteobacteria; order UBA6186; family Azoamicaceae; genus CADEGZ01. The sequence continues at coordinate 3,975 of JAGOUJ010000014.1, read as the reverse complement.
ATAGCAATCGATTCTCCTGTTTGAATAGAAAAAGACAAGCCTTGTAGAATCGTGAGCCTTTGTTGATGTACCATGACAATTTTACCAAGGTTTTCACACTGAATGCATGGGATCTTGCGACTAGGGGTCATTCTTTCATTCCTTGTCTTGCTGTTGGGGCCGTCGAGGGCCTTTGGGTTAACTGATCCTGCACCGCCTATACTTACCTCTTCTACCATTTTAGTACTAAGTGATTGTTTAGCAGAGGCCTATGGTTTCGATCCTGATCAAAGCTGGGTTTTGTTACTCTCTAAGCGCTTAAGTGATCAACAATGGCCCTATCAAGTTGTTAATATTAGTAACAGTGGAGATACCACTCAACAAGGTTTAGAAAAATTACCCGAAGCGCTCAAACAGTATCATCCGGCCTTAGTGATTGTAGCTTTGGGTTCTAACGACGGACTGCGTGGCTTTCCAACCCCTTTTATCTATGAGAATTTAAGCCAAATCACCGCGCTGATACAGGGTTATCCTGCCAAGATACTGTTGGTGCGTTTAGGGCTACCCACCAATTATGGACCGGTCTATCAAAAGCAATTTTCAAGTATTTTTGATAGGCTTGAAGAGCGTTATCACTTGTCCAACAGTATGATTCTTATCGATGCGATTAGCAGCCAAGCGCAGAATAAGCAGTTTGACAACCTTCACCCGAGTGCAGAGGCCCAACAGGTTATTTTAGACGCGCTATGGCCTGCTATAAAGCGCAACTTGAGACCTTAAGAAACTAACTACCGAACCCGCCCCACCCGCCGAGGCCACCCATGCCTGGGCCAAAGAGGGGCGGTGCGGTCCAGTTGCGACAGGTACAGGTGGAAGGGGTAGTACATGTGGAGTTTATACCATTTTCCAAAAAATCAAAGTAACAATCTGAACATGCGCTTGAAGCGCAATCAGGGCATGTAGCGCCGGAAAAAGCACAGGTTGTTGAAGTACAACTCGAGGGAGAACCATAATTGGCTATACAACAAGCAGTGGATTCGTTTGTTGTTGCGTTACACGCAGGGCATGTGACAGATTGCAGGGTGCAGGTGGTAGGCACTGGGGCGCAACTATAATAGCTTGCATTGGCGCTACAGCAAGCATATTGTAAATTGATGGCGTCACTGCAGTAGATGGTGCCGGGTGCTCGACAGGCGACGGTGGCTGTTTGCCCTGAGCTATTACTGCTCAGGGTGATCTGGCTGACAGCGCCGCTGCCAGAGACCCAATCGCCATAGATCCAAGGACAACTGGTGCTATTGGTATTGAAATAGCTATAACCTTTGACTCGCACCTCGTTCATGCAATTCATTTCACAGGTGGCTCCGGTACCCGTGCCTTGGGGGCAGTTGGAAGGGGCACCATTACTAAAGAAGAGGGTTTTACTATTCGTAGAGGGTGCAAGATTGTAGCTAGAAACCTGTGTACCATTTAGCAATGCAGGTACAGCTTGGGTAATGGCACCACTATAATTATTTTGCCCGGTTAAAGGAATTGTTAATTGGCTTTCTGCATAGGCCACGCTAGTGAGGGAGGTTCCAAAGCCAAGGGCGGCAATACGGTAGATATTGCTTTTAGAATAAGGATCACAACCTAAGTCAATGACAAAAAAGCGAGGAGGCGCTGCCACTTTGCTATTAGGGGCGTTTGCGGCTTGGGCATTGGTTGTAAAAAAGCTACTGGGCTGTTTAGACAGATCGGTTGTGTCTATAAAGGCGTTATAACTCCAAACTGCAATACCATTACTAGCCGTGCAACTTGAGATGGCTGTACAGGTGCTTGCTCCCTGTGACCAATTGGTAAGCAACAGCCGCTTGGCTTCAGACAGTGCAAACTGTGCTGATTGTAAGGCTAAGGTTTTATCCTGGTTTTGATTTGTTAATTGAAACTCGGTTACAACATTTTGCATGGTTGAAATGCTTAACCCTGCCAGGATGGACAAGATCAGGGTGCTCATCACTAAAATAGAACCCTGTTTTTTCTTAAAAGTAGGCATCTAAGCAGTTTCCTATAGGCAAATAGCCACAGCCCGGTTGTTGCAATAGAAATAACTATAGTAAGCCCTTCATGGATCAGCAAGACATGTGGCTATTCGTGGTGAACAGTATGATCAGGGTCTTAACAGCCACCCGTCATTCTTTGGGTTTCACAGGCACTAAAGCTGGGAAAAGAGGTACACGTAGAGGCACAACACTGATCATTGGTTGTCCAGGCTGTGGAGACAAAAGGAATGCCTCCTATTTTGAGCTTATAGTTTCCACCGACCGTCACCGGCGAACAATGCATGCGGTATTCGGGTAAGGCATAGGCATTCAAATGAATGGTAGTAAGAAAAACCTTGCGCAGTCTGCGATCGGGAGCTGGGGGGGTATAGGTGATCATGACATTATTATTTCCCTTCATGAGGTTGAGTGTGGTTGGTGTGGCAGGAGTCGTCGCGAGTACATTATCCTCGGAACGCACTACCAGAGCTACACGCACAGCAGTAATACGATAGGGATAAAGATTGCCTGTATTAAAGCGTACGTAGCGGTTCATTTCAGGTAATTCCATCGGTTGATTGGGAGTGACCGTATTGGTTGCAATGCGATTGCTCTCTCCCACCAATACAGCCATATATTCAACATTTTTTGCAATATTATAGGTTTTACCGCTACCTGCATCGACCATCTGCAAGGTAGCCGATGCAGGGTCAACTTGGAAAGTATAGTTGTATAAGGTTAAAGGTGGTTTATTGGTATCCACATTAAGGTCTGTACCATCGTAACTTTTCATTTTTGTAGGGCCGCGATTACTAAAATAAACACGAAGGCTATCGCTATTGGTGCCAGTACCCACGGTTCCGCTGATATGTGATACGAGTTTTTGGTAGACAGAAGCCGCCCATTGTGAAGAGGCATTCGATGCACCACAGCTATAAATGGGTGCTGTGCAGGTACCACTGCTATTACAACAGTATCCTCGAGAATAAGTGCTGGATTGCACCGGCGTCCATCCAGGATTCGTACCGTAATAGCACTTGTGCTGCAAAGGTATTGTAAGGTCTGGCAAAAGTCCCATAAAATGACTGCTGGGCTGATTGGTCGTAATGGTGTTGGCACAATACAAAGGCACGCTTAAACCAGCAGAGGGGGCATTATAGGTATAAGAAGGTGCACCGCCTGTAATACCCGAATAAGTGCCCACATAGACCCAATCGCGTAATACGGCAGCGCCGGCAACGGCGGTATTGGGGGCAGTAAAGCTGGTATTGGCTGCATATTGTATGGGTATCACAGGGGCAGAAGAAGGTTGTTGGATCCCCACGCCAGCCATTGGCACATACTTCCTGAGTATGTCGATAGCATTGCGTGCATCCACGTAAATCTGAATCATTTTTTCATTTTTTGAAAAATTAGCCCGAGAGATCGAAGAGAGTTGGGTAATGGTGAGTAACAGTAAAGAACTGGTTGCCACACCGACAATCAATGATAATAAACTAAATCCTTTATTTAATCGCATAGTGTTCCTAAGTATTGGGTGCAGAGCCGTTGTTAGGATAGGGATAGCCAGGTGCCCTGAGTAGAGGTGCTTCTACCCTACCTACTTGTACTTGATCATAGGTAGCAGCACCGGGTGTACTTTTCCAATAAATTTTGACGCTAAAGACTAAAGGATAAGTCACGCTGAGTGTTCCACACGTTGGCGATACAACAGGTAGGGTCGCAGTCCCTGCATCCAGACAAACAAGGCCCACTGCCGCCATTGCGGAGGGAAAACTGCTACTAATAAGTCCTTTCCACTCCCAGAGATCGTTTAGCGCCATCAGATTACTGGTACAAAAAGCACCCGTGCTACTATAACAGGTCGCCTGGTTTGCAGGACTCGGCGATAAATAGCCACTGCTAGCACCTGCCCAGAATTCCGCTGCATTAGCCTGCATACGAGCGGTCATATCTTGAAGAAGCAGCGTGGCTA
>JAGOUJ010000054.1:3743-7340 GCA_018061325.1 Gammaproteobacteria bacterium | reverse complement strand
GCTGGTGCTCTCAGTGAGCATTTTAGTTGGCTCGAGCCGTATGAGGGGAAACTCTCACGTACGGTTCCTAGAGGAGGGATTCGGTAGTGCCCAGATATCTGGACCCACGGAATCCCTTACTCATCAAGAAGGTCTTTGGCGATCACCCTCATTTATTGCTGAGTTTTTTAAATGCAGTTTTGCCTCTTCCTAAGGATGCACCCATTCAATCCTTAGAATATCTACCCTCTGAGCAAGTCCCTGAGATCCCAACCTTTAAACGTACCATTGTGGATGTGAAGTGTACGGATCGCCAAGGACGCATTTTTATCGTCGAGATGCAAATGGAGTGGGTGAATAGCTTTATGCAGCGCATGTTGTTTAATGCGGGACGTGCTTATATTAAGCAACTAAAGAAAGGGGAAGACTATTCCTCCTTATATCCTGTTTATGCTTTAGGTATTCTCAACAGTGCTTTCGATCCAGATACAGCCTGGTATCATCACTACCAGATTGTGAATATTGAAAATACCCATAAACAGTTAAAAGGTTTGGAATTTGTTTTTGTAGAATTACCCAAATTTAAGGCCAGCACCCGAGAAGAGAAAAAATTAGCCATTTTGTGGTTACGATTTTTATCGGATCTCAATGAAAAGACTGAAAGGGTTTCTCAAGATTTATTAGACATACCCGAGATCAATGAGGCCTGTACGCTTGCAGAAGAGGCGGCTTACTCCAAAGAAGAATTAGAGGTTTACTGGCAATACTGGGATCAAGTAAGTACTGAAAGAACCTTAATGAGTGGCTCCCGTGCAGAAGGTAAAGCTGAGGGCAAAGTCGAAGGCAAAGCCGAGGGTGAATATCTAACAAAAGTGACTATTGCTAGAAATCTTATCGCTAAGGGTATGAGGCTTGATGAAATAGCCGTCATCACAGGACTGCCTCTAGCTGAAATTGAGACTCTAAAACCCTAAAATCAATTAAAAACTCCATAATCTTCACTATCAGAGCAATAGCCTTTAATGCACTGATTTTACGCAACAACAAATTGCAAGTGGTAAAATACGCCTTGTGCGCAAGGCCCTGCAATCGCCAAACTTACCAAGGTCCGTGTCCAAGAGCTGGAGAGGCTGAGGTCTGTGAACAGGTGGTCTCGACCCCGCAAAGGCGTGTGGCTAAAGCGTGATGAGTATCTATACGATAAACTCGGCCTTTACAAAGTTGCACAGAAAATGGTTGACGTGCCGAAAACGAAAGCATTATATTTTGAATAAAAGCCGGATGGGTTAATAGCGCACGTCCGGTTTGATGTGGCGGACAGTGGAAACAGGATCAATTGATATGTCATTGTGATTTGATTACTGCGCTACTGCTCGACCCTACTGATCTTTAAATGGCCATCTCCTAAATAATTATTCAGCCCTTGCCAGTGATTCAGCGCGTAATCCATAGCCTGTGCTCTGCAAAGAGTGGTTCGAGTTTTGTCTTCAGAAACAAGTGATTATTTTATTTCGCATGAATTGCCGGAAGGTGTTGCGTGATTTTCGAGGCATTCCGTTTTGCATAATGGTTTTTGTTTTGTGGAATAAAGTGCACCAGGTGGTAAATTCGATTTTTTTATTTCTTTTGATTTTTAGCTGTTGACAGTCATCTGCCAGGGTCGGATAGTGCGTCAACGTCAAAACAGTCTCTATATTCTTGCATCTGTCGAAATGATAAAACTTTAGCGCGTGCTCACCTATCCACTCATTTTAAATAACCCATAAAATATCCGTTATATTTTTTTGTTCTTCTAAAAGCCCAATAAAGCAATTTAGAAAATCTTTTGCACCCAATAGCGTTAATATGAAGACTGCAATAGAGCTGATTAATAATAATCTGTCTCGTCGATCTGGATCACCCACCGAAGCATTTCTTAAGGTCTTAGCTCTTCCGCCCATGCCAACCCAATCTTGAGCCTTTCTGCTTTCACTCTTCTGATCGGTTACCGTAATATTTCCACGAAAACGGATCACAAAATAAAAACCAAGGTCATGCTTTAAAAAATCGTATAACTTCGTATCGCCAAAACCACTATCGTCACTTTCAACCCTTCAGGTAGAACCTCTTTCAATCGACAGAGCAATTCATCTTCATAGTCATTTCGATTATCTTTTAAGCCTTTTTTGCTATGGGTTCTCCATAATAAAGGAGTTGAACGACCATGGGCTGTAATTAAATTGATACACAGGGTTGCTTGTTTGTCAGCATCAAAATCTGTCCAGTCCATCGCAACCACAATATCTTTAGGTACCCCAATAATATAAGGGACGGTCTTTTTAAAGCAGGACCAAACAATCAATTTAGCATTGCTTAATAGGCGGTCAACTTGTTTGACAGCATGTTTACCAAGCAATTTTTTAGCGGCCGCTAAACCTAAGCCAATACGATGCACGATTAAAGAAGCACTCTCAACATTCAGTGGATAAATACGTTCGCCTTGAATAAACATTTGCTCCCTCCAGAAGACCAAAGTAAGCATTCTGATCCTCCAAGTTCACAAATTCAATAGCTTTACTTTCCATTTTCCGTATTTTCATAGAATAATTTGAGGGGATCTGTGAGGGCTGGTACCCATAAAGCGGATTTTGAACGCTTATCCGAAGATTTACAACAGGCTTCGCAAGTCCTTATGCTCGGAATGGTGACACAACAAGTATTAAATCGTGAAGAAGACAAAGCCGATCAATTAGAAGATTCAGGCTTTATTCAAAGCCATCAAAAAGAAATCTTAAAGCTGAATCAAGAAGCTTTAGAAAAAATATAAGTTGTTGGATTGCGACAACAAGAACAAAAAGAGCTGTTGTTATTACAGGTGGCTTCCTTAAAGGGGCGTATAGAGGCCATCGTGCATCCAGCCCCCTCGGTACAGCCAGGTTTAAAAAATACGGTCTCGTATTATGATTTGCCTTTTGAAGGAAAAATCGCGGAAGGTTCCTTTGCAACGGTGTACCAAGGTTTTTTAGAAGATCATCTAGTTGCGATTAAAACATTAAGAGGAACCTTAAAGCCCACAGAAGCACAGCGTTTTATACGAGAAGTCGCGATTATGAGCGACTTAAGATACCCTCAGATTACTGTTTTTTATGGGGCTTGTTTGGAACAGAGTTATGCCTGTCTGGTGATGGAATATATGGCGCAAGGTTCTTTATCCAAGGTATTGGCCGAACAAGATTTATCCTTAGAGCAGAAAAAATCTTTGGCCTTAGATGTGGCGAACGCCCTGCATCATTTACATCAAAAAAATATCTTGCATCGTGATTTAAAAACTTCAAATGTATTGATTAATGCAGCAGGTGTGGCCAAGCTCTCGGATTTTGGTTTATCTAAACCTGATAGTACACAACTTGAAGGCTATGGTCGTTTAGGGGAACGTGAGACAATACAGCTTCTGAGGCTGGCGACGCGAGGGCTATGTACAATGTAGCGCGTATGTACGAGAAAGGAGATGATGTGGTTCAAGATATAGACAAGGCCCTGTCATGGTATCAACAATCTCAAGCAACGGGAAACCCTGAGGCAGCCAAAAAGTGTGAAGCCCTACGACGTGCATCATATGGTTCTTAACAGCAATCTATG
>JAGOUJ010000054.1:0-3643 GCA_018061325.1 Gammaproteobacteria bacterium | reverse complement strand
TGTGGTTCAAGATATAGACAAGGCCCTGTCATGGTATCAACAATCTCAAGCAACGGGAAACCCTGAGGCAGCCAAAAAGTGTGAAGCCCTACGACGTGCATCATATGGTTCTTAACAGCAATCTATGCCGTCGAAGTGCGTCAGAACGTAGGAGAGCGATATCAAGCAAGCTACAGCCATGTCAGCCAACCTTATAAAAGCCATGTGCCATACTAAAATTATTTGTATATTCAAAGGATGGTAGATTCGTGTAGATGGTGATAAGATTAGATAGACATAAAGTCTTTAATGCTATGTCAGGAAAGGCTCGTAGCACATAAAAAAAGAAGGAATAATGAGTTGATTCAAGTGATGGTGGTTGACGACGATAACTTGGTGCGCTTAGGGATTAGTCGTTTGTTATCAGATGTTTCGGGTATAGAAGTTGTAGCCGAGGCTGCGAGTGGTGAAGAAGCCGTCAAGCTTGCTAAAGAAAAACATCCGCACGTTGTACTCATGGATATTCGGATGCCCGGCATTGGTGGATTAGAAGCCACCCGCAAGATGATGCGTCATGACCCAAACGTAAAAATTATTGCCATCACGGTCTGTGACGCAGAGCCTTTTCCCAGTAAATTATTACAAGCAGGTGCCAGTGGTTATTTAACCAAAGGCGCTAAACCCGAAGAAATGGTGAATGCTATCCGCAGTGTTCATGCGGGCAAGCGTTATTTAGGGGTGGAAATTGCCCAACAATTGGCCTTAAGAAATCTTTCAGAGGGCGATAAAAAAACACCTTTTGAAGAATTATCTGAACGAGAACTACAAGTGACCATGATGATTACGGCGGGTAGCAACGTTCAGGAAATAGCGGATCGATTATGTGTGAGCCCTAAAACCATTAATACCTATCGTTATCGTATTTATGAAAAGCTCAATGTTAACAGCGATGTGGGGCTTACTTTATTTGCCCTTCGACATGGCTTAGTTGATAGAGAACCTTCCTGAACTCTGCCGATTTTTTAGCAAATTTAAGTACCCGACCTGGCATTTACAAAATGTTTGATAAACAGGGTCACTTGCTTTATGTTGGAAAGGCAAAAAATCTTAAGGCGCGCTTAAGTCATTATTTTAAAGGGGCTTTAGACAATAAAACGGCTCGTTTAGTTTCGCAGATCCATAGCATAGAAATAACCTTGACACGCAATGAGCGTGAAGCCTTATTACTCGAAAATAATCTGATTAAAGAGCACAGGCCCCGTTATAACGTCTTATTTCGAGACGACAAATCCTATCCTTATCTAAAACTCAATACACAGGAAGCTTTTCCCAGGCTCAGTTTAGAGCGTGGCAGGAAGAAGGATGATGCCGCCTATTTTGGTCCTTATTCAAGCACACAGACAGCCAGGGAAGCACTGCATAGCTTGCAAAATATTTTTCAATTGCGGCATTGTACGCAGGCTTTTTTTGAAAATAGAACCCGGCCTTGTTTACAATTTCAAATTAAGCGCTGTTCAGCACCGTGTGTGGGTCTGATCAATCAGGCCGCCTATAAGGCAGATGTTGAACATGCGCTATTGTTTTTGTCAGGAAAAAACAAAGCGGTGATTGATCATTTAGTCGAAAAAATGCAAACAGCCAGTGTGGATCGTGCTTTTGAAAAAGCCGCTAGAATTAGAGATCAGATTGCACGTTTACGTCATATTCAAGCCCAACAGATCATTTTAAATGATCCCGATCAAAAAACAATGGATGTCTTAGGCATTGCGATTCAGGCGGATAAAGCTTGTGTGTATCAGCTCATGATGCGAGAAGGGCGCATGTTGGGTGGGCGAGCCTATTTTCTGAAACAAGAAGGTATTTGTGATCCTTCGAAAGATCCTGTCGATGCCTTACTAGAACGCTTTATTCTGCAGCACTACTTGCAAGCCTTGTCTGATGATGAATCCATACCTTCTTTGTTATTGTTGCCACAAACCCTGAGGGCTCAGGCAGTGCTCAGTACGGTTCTGAGTGAAAAAGCACAGACAAAGGTTTCCTTGCTGAAAGCAAGCCGCGGCTCTCGGTTAAAGCTTAGTCAAATGGCTTTCATGAATGCTAAAGCTGCTTTAGAAAGAGAAGCTATTACACAGGATTTCACCATCCCCTTTGAAGCCTTGGCGAGGTTTCTCGACTTAGCCGATACCATCGAATCGATAGACTGTGTGGATGTGAGTCATTTACAGGGGGATGCAACTGTTTTTTCTTGTGTGGTTTTTGATCGCAAAGGTCCTTTGAAATCCGCCTATAAACGTTTTAATATCCGTGGCGATACGCATGGTAATGATATTGCTGCCATGACAGAGGGCTTGACGCGTCGCTATAGTCGCTTAAAATCAGAAGGAGGCGTGTTGCCTAGCATTTTATTGGTCGATGGGGGCAAAGGGCAGCTAGGTTGTGCCAAGGCGGTTTTAGAAGCCTTGCAGATCAGTGGCATCATCCTTTTAGGCATTGCCAAAGGGCCTAAGCGTAAAGCAGGACTTGAAAGCATCTATGCCTTCGTAGAAGGTAAAATGGCTATCGTACAGCCTGACAAAATAGTGTTAAGGTTGTTTCAGCAGGTCCGGGATGAGGCGCATCGTTTTGCAATTAAAGGGCACCGTCAACGAAGGGCTCGGGCCCATGGTTCTATTTTAGAGGGTATTCCAGGCATTGGTCCTCAAAAACGCATGGCTATTTTGCAGCATTTTGGGGGTTTACAGGAAGTTTCGCAAGCCAGTATTGAAGCGCTTGCAGAGGTTAAGGGGATCCAACAGTCTTTAGCGGAGAAAATCTATGAACGGCTTCATGGTAGGTGAACGATGATAGGTACAGTAAGTATTCCAAACTTGTTAACGCTTTTGCGGATTTCTTTAATTCCGATTTTTGTGTTGGTTTTTTACTGTCCTTTTCAGTGGCACTATCTGGGTTCGACCCTTATTTTTAGTATTGCAGCTTTAACCGATTGGTTAGATGGTTATTTGGCCAGAAAATTAAAACAGGTTTCATCCCTGGGTGCCTTTTTAGACCCTGTGGCTGATAAGTTGATTGTGGCGGTTGCCCTCGTGCTACTCGTACAGTCGCATGGTACGGCTTATTTAGCCATTCCAGCTGCCATTATCGTGAGCCGAGAAATTGCTATTTCTGCACTGCGGGAATGGATGGCAGAGCTTGGTAAGCGCAAGGATATTGCTGTAAAGGGCATAGGTCGTTGTAAAACAGCGGCGCAAATGATCGCGATTGTCTTGTTATTAATTCAAAACCCAAAAAGTGTTGGTTGGATTACTATTTTAGGCTATATTTTGATTTACCTGGCCGCGACACTTACCCTATGGTCCATGTTTGTTTATTTGCAGGCTGCTTGGAAAGATTTAACCGATTCCGCCTATTCAGAAAGCCCTACACAACAGAAATTGCCACTCGAATAAAGAACTGCTTGAATGAAGCCCCTCGCTTCGTATAGAATGCAGCCTTGTTGCGGGAATAGCTCAGTTGGTAGAGCGCAACCTTGCCAAGGTTGAGGTCGCGAGTTCGAGCCTCGTTTCCCGCTCCATTGCTTTAATCTCATAAACGGCTGGGTGGCAGAGTGGTTATGCAGCGGCCTGCAAAGCCGTGTACGTCGGTTCGATTCCGTCCTCAGCCTCCA
>JAGOUJ010000053.1:2961-7907 GCA_018061325.1 Gammaproteobacteria bacterium | reverse complement strand
GTATGATCACGAACAGGCAGCGGAGGCCGTTATCATGGAAGCCCTGGAAAATAGGATTTTAAAAGCCCTCGATTTTGAACCCCCTTATGGAGAACGTCTAATCAATGAGTGATGAATTACAGAACACCCACCCACCCACCCGATCCTGGTTAGAAAAACTCGGCCAGATATTGGCTCGAGAACCTCGCGATCGCCGTGAACTCATTGAAATGTTGCGCGACGCGGCGCATAGACACCTTTTAGATATGAATTCTCTGGGTATGATTGAGGGTGTATTAGAAGTACCCAGTTTACGGGTGCGCGATATTATGATCCCGCGCTCGCAAATGACGGTGATTGAACAGGATACTCCGCTGGATCAAATACTGCCTGTGGTCGTTCAAACCGTCCATTCTCGCTTTCCTATTATTGGGGAAAATAAAGATGAGGTTCTGGGTATTTTATTGGCCAAAGATTTACTGGCCTATGCTTTTGGGCATGCCGCAAAAAATTTCCATCTAGGTGAAATACTCAGACCCGCAATGTTTATTCCAGAAAGTAAGCGCCTAGACGTTTTATTGCAAGAATTCCGCAGAAATCGTAATCATATGGCCATTGTGGTGGATGAATACGGTGGCATTACAGGCTTAGTGACGATTGAAGATGTGTTGGAACAAATTGTTGGCGATATTGAAGATGAATACGATACCGATGATCTGGAACAGATCAAAAAATACCATAATCAATCCTACACGGTAAAAGCCCTCACACCGATTGAAACCTTTAACGATTTCTTTTCAGCGCACTTACCAGACACGGATGTTGATACCGTGGGTGGCCTGATTACACGTGAACTCGGCCGCCTGCCCAAGCGCGGTGAATCCTTAGAACTAGGCAACTATCGCTTTAAAGTCTTACGGGCTGATAGTAGGCGTTTACATTTGTTTCAGGTGTTTGAGAAAGGGAAGGGCTAAGGCTCTCCCGGGGCAACCCTCACCCCCCGGCCCTAACGGGGCCGGCCCCCCGCCAAGCGGGGTGAGGGGCTTCAAGATCAAATAGGCCTTTGCAAATACATTTTGCGTTCGTCCGCAGAAAAATGCTCAATCGCGTAACGTAACATGGTTCTTGGCATTTTAGGGGCATGCCGGTCTAAAAAGGTTATTAAAACTTGTACATCTTTTTTGCCTACTTCTCTGAGCATCCACCCTACTGCTTTGTGAATTAAATCGTGGCTGTCTTTTAATAGTTGCTTGGCAATTTTGAGTGTCCATTGAAAATCGTTGTTTTGAATAAAAGTCCAGGTTGAAACAATCGCAACCCTTCGTTCCCATAGATTGTCTGACATTGCTAAAGATTTGAGAATGGTTTTATCTTTATTATTTTTATTGAATAATTCCGCACCCATAATAAGATGGGCTGAGGCATCTACCAAGTTCCAATTGTTTACATAGGCTAGATGCTTCAAGTAAAAATCGTAAATGCGTGTTTTTTCTGTGCGATTGCCCTGTTTATAACGATTCACCAGCATGAACAAAGCCAATTGTCTTTCTTCGTTAAAGCGTGACTGCAATAATTTTTTGATATCTGGTAGCGATAAGTCTTCAAAGGTTTTGGCCAATTTTCGCAAGGCTGGTACCGTTACACCCAAAAAGCGATCATGTTCTGCATAGTCGCCTGGCCCTATTTTAAAGAACCGTGGATTGGAAGCTGATACGGGATTGGCTGATTTTCGAAGCATTTTTTGAAGTTTTTTTAGGTCTATGCTTAGAGTCGGCATGTATGGCTCACACTGAAGTTAATCACAAAACTACTCATCGACCACCGCAAGAACCTCTCGCAATTTATTGATTGAAGTATTGATATTGTTTTGCATATTAACACGTTTCCTCCATCGTTAATTGATTCAAAATCGTAATCAGTGATTTTTGTTCCTGATCAGGCACTCTGCCAAAAAAGGTTACATCGATTTGTTCCACGATGGGTACCAGTTGATGGATCAAATCGAAGCCCTTCTTGGTTAAAGAAACGCTCTTGGCACGCGTATCTTTTTTGTGCTCTATACGGTTCACAAAACCCTCTGCAACCAATATTTTAAGGGACTTAGAGACTGTCATTTTATCAAGTTTGGACCACTGTGCAATCAATATCTGTGTTGTATCATAATCGTGCGCTTCAAACCACAAAAGCGTTGCCAGAATCACAAAGGATGCATGAGAAATGGCATGGGGTTCTAAGGCTTGTTTGATAAGACGTTGCCATACCATGGTGGTTTGCCATAACAAAAAACCAGGACTGTCTTCAGGCTTCTCAAAACCAAAGGGTAGCTTAGCCATGTTTGCTTCTTGCAAGCTTTACCAATGCTTCTAGCTCTTGGGGTACTGTATTGGCAACATTTTGGGCCACAAGCTTAATCCATAACCATTGGAGCGGGCCGCTCACCACCAGGGTATTAGAAATTAAAAGCCCCTCGGGAGTTTCGATCATCGCATGGGTATCATACATCTTTGCACCCCAAAAGTTTGTACAATCTGTAAAGCTCTGCCCTTCGTCAATTGACGTTAATACAATCTTAACCGCAGGGGCCCCTTTAGGCTTTAGCATAAAATGATTACCCACTTCGAAAGCGCCCTCTAGCTTGCAGTAGTCTAAATCGCCATGCCAACTGGGCCATTGATTGATATCGGTCCATAGAGGCCAAATGTCTTCTTTTTTGAGCCCGGGATAGACTTGGCTAAAGGTTCGAGTCCACATCATAGATGCCCTCTTTTTTGTATATTTTCTTATTGTATATATATTTACTAAAAAGTCAAAGCCACCTCTTATTTTCGAATTAAACAAAAATCGAAAATAGTGGCATTTCTTATTTTCGTTTGTGCAAATAAGCGGCATACTGAAGGGCTTGAAACACTGGATATCAGAATCATGACTCATTTTAAAACAAAGATCTTAACGCTCTACGGCGAACAGGGTAAGACCTGGTTGAATGATTTGCCAGCAATCGTGCGCACGATGACTGAAAGGTATGGCTTATCCGAACTAAAACCCCTGGATAATCTGTCCTATCACTACGTGCTATCGGGACTTAAAGATAATCGACCTATTATCTTAAAACTAGGCTTGGACCCGAAAGGACTCGAACAAGAAGCATCTGCGTTGCAAACCTTTGAAGGTTTCGGAGCTGTATCTGTTTTAGGACAAAGGTCTGGTGCCCTACTGCTAGGACGCGCATTGCCTGGACTATCACTCAAATCGTACTTTCCCTCTAGCGATAGCGAAGCCATTCAGATCGCCTATGCGGTCATGAAAAGACTGCATCAAGCACCACGACCCAAAACTGGATTATTTCCTGCTATTCAGGATTGGTTAGCGATTTTGGATAAGCCCTGGGATATCCCAAATCATTATCTAGAAAAAGCTAGAACCCTTCAAAAGAAGCTACTGGCAACAACAAGCCAAACCGTCTTACTGCATGGTGATCTGCATCATGATAATATCCTGCAACACGGTGATCAATGGATGGCTATCGATCCCAAAGGCGTGATGGGGGAGCCCGCTTATGAAATAGCAGCCTTTATTCGTAATCCTATACCCGAATTGTTGGCTACCCATAATGCCACGGACATTCTAGAAAATCGCATCCAGGCTTTTTCTAAGATCCTCGGCATTGATACACAACGCATAAGCGATTGGTGCTTTGTGCAAGCTGTGCTTGCTTGGGTTTGGGCCTTGGAAGATGGTAGTGATAGTGATTCTTTTAAAAAACTTACAGCTATTTTTAATGGCTTACCCCCACCCCTAGCCCTCCCCCGCATAGCGAGGGAGGGGACTTGAGTTTTATATAATAGAGGTTTCCATGATTAGATTATCGGTGTCCCGATCAAAAATAGAAGAAAAATTACTGCATTATACAGGCAAAGCCATTGCCGACTATAACCTCATCCAAGCCGGCGATCGGGTTATGGTATGTCTGTCGGGCGGCAAAGATTCTTTTACGATGCTTTCTATTTTAAAATTGCTTCAAGCCCGCTCCAAACACGCTTTTGAGCTTTTTTCTTTTACGCTGGATCAAGCCCAACCCGGCTGGGATGATGGGGCCTTAAGACAGTTTTTAGAAAAATTAAAAGTTCCTTATGAAATACTAACAAGGGATACGTATTCGATAGTCAAAGAAAAAATACCCGAAGGACAAACCTATTGTTCCCTGTGTTCACGCTTAAGACGCGGTATTATTTATCGCTATGCCGAAGAAAAAGGCTTTAATAAGATTGCACTGGGACATCATCGTGATGATTTAATCACCACACTTTTAATGTCCATCTTTTATAATGGTGAAATTCGATCGATGCCCCCTAAACTTTTGAGCGATAATAAAAAACATCTAGTGATCCGCCCACTTGCATACTGCCAAGAAGCGGATATACGAACCTATGCAGAGCAAAAAAAGTTTCCTATTATTCCTTGTAATTTATGTGGCGCACAGGAAAATTTAGCGCGTGTTCGAGTGAAAAAATTAATACAAGAATTGGCATTGCAGAACCCTAAAATACCTAGCAATATGCTACATGCCCTGCAGGCGGTTAAGCCGAGTCAATTAATGGATAAAGAACTATGGGATTTTAAAAATCTTGATGTGCCTTCAGAAGGAATAGCTCAGCTCATTTCAGAATAATGGCTGGACTTTTAATGTTCATTCGATGGAATGCAAACTCACAACGTGACCCACAGTGAATCATTGTCTTATTGGAATTTTTAATTTTGATATAGTCTCCCTTTTATTCGGTGATAAGCATTATTTGGCGCGAGCCATTTATACGCTACTCGGTATTGCGGGAGTATGGAGCGGGCTTTATGCTTTCGTTTCAGATCAGCGTCCTGCTCGTTCAAGTAATGCTTCTTTTTCTTTGACGATAGCCTTAGCTTCCTTTTCTACCGCATACCATAGTAAAAAATTCTTAAAGGTATCTTCA
>JAGOUJ010000053.1:0-2861 GCA_018061325.1 Gammaproteobacteria bacterium | reverse complement strand
CGGGCTTTATGCTTTCGTTTCAGATCAGCGTCCTGCTCGTTCAAGTAATGCTTCTTTTTCTTTGACGATAGCCTTAGCTTCCTTTTCTACCGCATACCATAGTAAAAAATTCTTAAAGGTATCTTCAGATGTTTCGCGATAATAGGCTAACCCTGAAACACCACCATCATACCCATGCTTAGCGATGGTTTCTAAATCGTGACTGAGATTATCTAACATCCATGCCCTAAAGGTCTTAGCTTGAGCTGTCTTTGACATACTATCAGCCTCCCTTTGTCTGTATGGTATCCATCATGATTGACTCAATTCTGTTTATCAACAAAATAATTATACGCATTGGCACTTATCTTAAGCAATATACCATGCTTGATCCCTCACATTTTAGCATTGTCTAGTTACCGGCCTCATTTCAGATAAATACGAAGCTGACTAAATCTAGACCATACAGCGTATTGGATCAGCGTGCGAATCGTCGTAAACAAAACACTAAATACCCCGACATGCTTTTTTGCCTTTTGGCAGGTCTTACAGCATAGCTGCTGAACTTGGTCGATCAAAAAAGCAAGCATCGTCAACATCGTCATCACAGAACATAAGTGCTTATTGACCTGTCCCATCGTTCGATGTTCTCTAAAAATCCTTGATTTTCAGCGATTATTTTAGGGAGCGGGAATGGCTGGTCGTCCCTAGATCTCAAGGGCCCACTTGAACAGAGCCAGCGCTGCTCGTGGAGAGTCTATAAGTAATTGTGTAATTAGTACCATTCAAGGTGTACACACAAATACCAGATGAAGGAGAAGAGGCTAAATAGCACACGTTCTCTGTACATGAACAAGGTGCTGTTCGACAACTACCACCAACAGTACCATTTGCAGCAACTACCTGTGGAAACCCCTCCATCAACGGCTTTCTGTCTGAACTACACCCCCCAACACCATTAATATATTGAAGGGTATCTGCACACTGTGTGGGACTCGTACTACCCACTGCACCACATTGGGAAGGCCACCCATAATTATTGACTTGAATATCCCTACCGTCTACCCTCACTGTTGTAGATGGTAGGGCACCGGCAGCAATCCACGCAACATGGACAATCCCTACTGTGTCTCGCAACGTGCCAGCATGTGCTCGATTGGCTGCAAGCTGAGCTTGGACTTTCAGATTAGCGAATCTAGGCAAGGCCATAGCGGCTAAAATACCAACAACCACGATTACCATGACCAATTCAATCATGGTAAAGCCTAAGTATATGGAGACAGGGATGCTACTAATTTTTTTAGAATTCAAAATTAAGTTAGCCAAATAAACACTCCGGCAATCATGATGAGTTAATTGTACATGATAAAGCACACTTTTCGGGAATGTTTAGGGCCTGCCCCAGCCGAAGCTCATACGTCCGCCGAAGTACAAAGGACGTAGGTGGATGGTAGAACTGGCGGAGAGAGAGTCCTTCCAATTAATGGGTCAAGTCATTGAATTTATTAGATTTTATTCTTTTCAGGCTTTCCATATACCCCCTAAAGTACCCCCATTTTATCCTGTGAACTTATAGGGTGCACGCTAAAGTACCAGTAGCATCCCAGTAGGTTCAACGGCATCTATGCCCCTCAAGCCCCCTATCTATCAAACACTCTTCTCAATGTTATAGTGCCTCAGTAGGGTATTGCGATCAAGCATTTCTATTAAACCTTCAGAGACTGATCATGGCCTCTTATAGATCGTCAAAAGTGTTCAAAAAGTCTCAAAGATATCAAAGGGGTTCATCCTTTTGGGGTGGAGATCTTTGAGAACGAGGTGAACACCTATGCCTTTTGCCCTGGTCTCACAACGGGGACTCCTTGCCTAAAAGTGCTTTTACCCTAGAGGGGGTAGAACCTGTAAGACGTGCAAAAGATTTAGGTTCGTTTTAGGACAATCGACTGAGCGTGTCCAAAGACAGCCCCGTATTTTTTGAAACGACTTCTGGATTAAAGCCCGAAGCCAACAAATTTTTAGCAATAGCCACTTTTGCTAGATGTTCACCTTCGGCTTTGCCTTCAGCCTTACCTTCAGCTTTACCCTCGGCGCGGGAACCACTCATGAGGGTTCTCTCAGTACTTACTTGATCCCAGTATTTCCAATAAACCTCTAATTCTTCTTTAGAGTAAGCCGCTTCTTCTGCAAGCTCACAAGCCTGGTTAATCTCTGGAATGGCTAATAAGTCAGGTGAAACAGCTTGAGTCTGTTCATTGAGCTCCGATAAAAATCGCAACCACAAAATAGCTAATTTTTTCTCGTCCCGAGTGCTGGCCTTAAATTTGGGTAATTCCAAGAAAACAAATTCTAGGCCCTGCAACTGCTTGTTAGTATTTTCAATATTCACAATCTTATAATGGTGGTACCAAGCTTCATCCGGATCGAAAGTACTGTTGAGAATGCCTAAAGCATAGACAGGATATAAGGAAGAATAGTCTTCCCCTTTCTTTAATTGCTTTATATAAGCACGACCTGCATTAAACAACATGCGCTGCATAAAGCCATTGACCCACTCCATTTGCATTTCTACTATAAAAATGCGTCCTTGGTTATCGGTACATTTCACATCCACAATGGTGCGCTTAAAGGTTGGGATCTCAGGTACCTGCTCAGAAGGTAGATACTCTAAGGACTTAATGGGCGCATCCAAAGGTAGGGGTAAAACTGCATTTAAAAAGCTCAACAATAAATGAGGATGATCGCCAAAAACCCTCTTAAAGACCAGATCTGAGCGCGGATCTAAATATTTGGACATTCAATCCCCCTTTATTCATCAGTGCTGCTTAGTATTGTAAGGAATCCAAGCTAGAATATCAACTGCAATATGTGCTAAGCTAGAACGC
>JAGOUJ010000013.1 GCA_018061325.1 Gammaproteobacteria bacterium | reverse complement strand
ATAACGGAGGAATGGATGAATATGTACAATGGGCAAAGGCCTCATTCTTCTCTGGGTGATCAAACACCCTGGGAATATATGGCAAATAACTTATGATGGTGTCTACTTTAGAGTGGCTAATGAAAAGAGATTTTTACACAATCATGAAGTGTTTGAGAGAATATATCGAGTGCTCCCAATAGCAAGGAAGCATCTTTGCAAACGTCGTACTAACTTGTATGCTTATGCAGCACGTGAGTTTTTTCTAATCCACTCTTTGAGTGCGCTATCCATGCGTATTTGCCACCCTTGACCCGTTGCTTTGAAATAGCCTATAACTTCTGGGCTGTATCGCAATGTAATGGCTATCTTTGTGGGTTTTTTCTGTACACCACGTTGGCCTACCTTACGCTTGGGTAAAACCTGACGTAAATCATCCGGCAATACTTCGCTTGCAGGTCGCATAGCCCGGATATCTTTGAGCATCAGCTCTCGAACTTTGCCTACCTTATTGGTTAGTGATTGCTTTTTCATAACGTTTCACCTCTCTTAAATTGGCTTTGCGAAAACTAATGACTCTTATTTCGCCTTTAATGGCGGTAAAAAAAAGCACATGTAATCGTCCTTCTAAATAACCTATGGCTACAAAGCGTTGTTCCGGATACAAATGGCGAACATCCTCTTGTAGTTACAAAAAAATAGAATGTCAAGCATTGCTCGAAGACTTATGAATGAGAGTTTGTTCATTAAAAAGGGGCCATACGGCCCCTTTTTATAGACATGTCTTGGTTCGACTTAAGCGAAGCGTGCCACCATCGCCAGCAGCAATAAAGCCACAATGTTGATGATCTTAATCATCGGATTAATGGCAGGACCTGCGGTGTCTTTGTAGGGATCGCCGACAGTATCGCCGGTAATCGCCGCTTTATGGGCTTCGGAACCCTTGCCACCACAATGGCCATCTTCGATATATTTCTTGGCATTATCCCAAGCCCCGCCGCCCGAGGTCATAGAAATGGCCATAAATAATCCGGTGACAATCGTGCCTAAGATCATTGCACCCACCGCGGTAAAAGCGGCTGTTTGTGTGGCAACCGCACACAGGACTGCATAGAGCACAATGGGTGCCAATACAGGCAAGAGAGAAGGGATGAGCATCTCGCGGATCGCAACCCGTGTGAGGAGATCGACCGCCACACCATATTCAGGTTTGGCCGTGCCTTCCATAAGGCCTTTAATTTCCTTAAATTGGCGTCGTACTTCCATGACGACCTGGCTACCTGCACGTCCTACCGCCATCATACCGAAGGAAGAGAACCAATAGGGCAGCAAGCCGCCTAGAAAGAGTCCTACCATTACATAGGGATCTTGTAGGCTAAAAGGGAAATCCAGATCAGGAAAATAATGCTGCAAATCTTCGGTGTACGTTGCAAAGAGTACCAATGCTGCGAGTGCTGCAGAACCAATGGCATAGCCCTTGGTAATGGCCTTGGTGGTGTTCCCAACTGCATCCAAGGCATCGGTTATAACACGCACTTTATTATCCAGCTTAGACATTTCTGCAATACCACCGGCATTGTCGGTGACAGGACCATAGGCATCTAAAGCCACAATGGTGCCGGCTAAGGCCAGCATGGTGGTGGCTGCCAATGAAATACCAAATAATCCTGCGTAGTGATAGGTGACCAGGATCCCGCCACTAATCACAAAGATTGGCAGCACCGTGGCTTCCATCGAGATGGCTAAGCCTCGAATAATATTCGTGGCATGTCCGGTAAGAGAGGCCTCTGCAATGCTGCGTACGGGCCTAAAACGGGTAGAAGTGTAGTACTCGGTGATCCACACGAGCAGTCCAGTAATAATAAGCCCCGCAAAGGCACACAAACAAAGATCGATACCCGATAAGCGCTGTGAGCCTACTTCAATCACGCTCTGTAAACCAATTAACCAATCGGTGAGACCTACAATACCGATGGCAGAGAGAATCGAGGTTGCAAGCAAGCCTTTGTAGAGGGCTGCCATAATATTTTTAGAAGCCCCTAAGCGTACAAAGAAAGTACCTAAGATAGAACCAAAAATACACACAGCACCAATGCCTAAAGGATAGAGCATCAGCGTTTCTTTTAACTGGCCTGAGACTAAGATCCCAGCCAGTACGATGCTGGCGACCATGGTCACGGCGTAGGTTTCAAACAGATCGGCGGCCATACCCGCACAATCCCCGACATTATCCCCGACATTATCGGCAATGACTGCAGGGTTACGTGGATCATCTTCGGGGATTCCGGCTTCTAATTTACCTACTAGATCGGCGCCTACATCGGCCCCTTTGGTAAAAATACCGCCGCCTAAACGTGCAAAAATAGAAATTAAAGAAGCCCCAAAACTTAAAGAAACCAGAGCCTCTGTTAAAACGCGTTCTGGTAACCAGAGTTGTTTTAAGAAAAAGTAATAACCGGTGACACCTAACAAGGCCAGGCCCACCACCAATAGACCGGTGACCGATCCTGCGGTAAAGGCAATGTATAGGGCTTTGGCTAAGCCAGTCTTGGCCGCTTCAGCGGTACGCACATTGGCGCGCACCGAAACACCCATACCGATGTAGCCTGCTAATCCAGAAAGGACCGCACCGATGACAAAGCCTATGGCTGAATAGCCTCCCAGCAGCGCATATAAGGCCATCATGATGACCAGCCCTACCCAGGCGATAGTGGTATATTGTCGATTCAAATAGGCTTTGGCACCTTCTTGGATGGCGGCTGCAATTTCTCGCATACGTGCATTACCTGTGGGAGCCTGCAGAATACTGCGTGCACCGAGGGCACCATAAGCCAGCGCGAATAAGCCGCTTAACACAATAAAATAATAAATGTTGGTCATGGGCTACCTCTTCCTAAATAGGGCGGTTAAAAAAATTGATTTCGAACTATCAGGAAGTATATCTGTAGCATGGAAAATCGGGCAAGCTTTAAATAAGGGTAAGAGGCAGCAAGTTTAAAAGTAATTTAACTTAATTAATTGTAGGTCTTCAGGTGAAAAAAGGGCCTAGAAGTGTTAATTTGCACCGCAGGGGCCGGTCTTAGTGCCGGCCCTGTAACAGGATATAGGTGGGTTTTAATGATAGATACACACAAGCTTCTAAATCCTAGATTGCTAAATCATCCTATTGATTCGAGCAGGGCTGGCACTAAGACCGGCCCCTACAGGTTCCTTTGGCTGTTCCTGTTTCTGATGGGATTGTTACAGCTATGGGTGATGTGGCCAGGTCTCCTAACCTCCGATAGTCAAGTGCAGTATGCACAGGCTATCGCGGGGGCTTATAGCGACCATCATCCACCGTTCATGTCTTTTGTTTGGCGCTATTTAGATAAGATCTATCCTGGGCCTGGGTTGATGCTCCTACTCCAGTTGTCCTTATTCTATGGCGCGCTCGCTTTTTATATTAAAAGCTTCGCATCGTTTAAAAGTCGATTATTCTGTTTGTTCGTACCGCTCATACCCCACGTTTTTATCTTCTCGAGTGTGATCTTAAAGGACGTTGGCTTTGCCTTTAGTTTTTTGTTTTGTACCGCCTATTTAGGCTATTGTGCAGCCCATCATCAAAAACCACGGTGGTATGCACTCACCCTGGTAGGGATTATTCTGCTTTATGGTACTGCACTCAAATTTCAAGCGCAGTATTGTGCACCTATTATCCTCGCCTGGATGGCCTTTATGATGGCAGATAATAAAATGCGTTCGAAACAATTTATCGTAGGGTGTCTTGGCCTATCCCTTGCCTTTTATGCGGCCTTATACGGTATTAATCGTACGTTAGTACCAGAGACTCAAAAAAACCATGCCTGGCAATATGTGAAAATCTACGATTTGGCGGGTATTGCCGCGCGTACCAAGGAATCGAACTTTCCAGACTTTGCCAAGCTTCCTGGTTTTAGTATGGAGGCCTTTTTGAAGCAGTTCGATGGTAAAAATAACCGTGTGGATGAACTTGTGATGTCTAATCCCGCCGTGGGGCATGAGGCCATTTTAAGAATAGGGCGTGATCCCACAGAAAGAGATACACTGTATGCGGCTTGGTTAACAGCACTCAAGGCTCATCCTGTGTTGTACCTTCAGCATCGACTGCAGAATATATCGCACACGCTTTTATCACCCCCCGGTTTTACCATGGGGCCTCGTGTGATAGAAAAAATAGCCGCCCCGCATACCACAACCTACAAGATTTTGTATGGCCTAGGTCGTGTGTTATCTCAAGGTGTTTCAGAAGTGTCTGAGCCTGAGATCGAAGCCGTCTCAGAGATTGCAGACAGTGTATTTTACGACAGCGTTTGGTACCAAGCGCTGGCCATGCTTGCTTTCTTGAGCATGTCACATGCTATACCGGCGTTATTATGCATAGCCTATTGCATGCTGGGTCTACGAGCGCTGGGTAGAACCTGGGCTGCAGTGCCCTTATTGTGTATGAATGCCGTGGGTTTAACATTAATGCTTGTGTTGTTTTTTTGTTCGATGGCGGGCACATTGCGTTACACGTATGTGATGGTGTGTATGGTGCATGCTTCGCATCTCTTTGCGTATCGATGTTATCAAGCTCTCAGGTCGACTAGCTTACAAAAATCAGAAATACCGATAAGCACGATTGCAGCCGGTGCCTGAATACGCAAGGTGCAACCCAGCGCCTTTTGCGCTAGACTAAAGCCCAGTATTCCCATGTGAGTGTGCGTAGTGATTCATACCTTAAGACAGTGGATAAAGCAGTATTTTTCAGACCCAGAGGCGATTGTACTCTTTTTTGTATTGCTGATTGGTTTTGGCCTTGTTCTCACGGTGGGACGCATTTTGGCCCCTGTTTTAGCCAGTGTGGTGATTGCCTACCTATTAGAATGGGTGATTGCTCAATTACAATATTTTAAAATGCCTCGTATTGTTGCAGTATTATTGGTGTTTATAGGATTTTTAGGATTATCTCTTATCGCCTTTTTCATGCTCTTACCTTTACTATGGAAGCAATCGGTGGCTTTGTTTGACGATTTACCCCAGATCCTTTCAAAAGGCCAAGCGATTTTATTTGAGTTCATGCGTCGTTTTCCCACGGTGTTATCCCAAGAGCAGATCCGCACCGTGAGTGCAGAGTTTTTAGCCCAAAGTCACGATGCGGCTAAAATGGTGTTATTCGCTTCTTGGTCTTCGATTACCACTTTAATGACCAGCATGGTCTATGCGATTTTAGTGCCCTTATTGGTCTTTTTTCTGCTTAAAGATAAAACACAGATAATGAAGTGGGTTGCAGCATTTTTACCGCGCAAACGGGGCGTGTTAAGACAGGTATCGTTTGAGGTGAATAATCAAGTCGCTAATTATATTCGTGGCAAAGTATTTGAAATTTTATTGGTGGGGATGAGCACCTATGGGGTCTTTTGGTTTTTTGAGATGCGTTATGCGGTATTGCTAGCCTCTTTGGTGGGATTATCTGTATTAATACCCTATGTGGGTGCGATGGTGATTAGTATTCCGGTACTATTGGTTGGGTATGTACAGTGGGGTTGGAGTCCAGACTTTCGTTACTGCATGCTAGCCTATGGTATTGTTCAAGCGCTGGATGGTAATGTCTTAGTGCCCTTATTGTTTTCAGAGGCTGTTAATTTACATCCCGTGGCGATCATTATTGCAACGCTTTTCTTTGGGGGTATTTGGGGTTTTTGGGGTGTTTTCTTTGCCATACCCCTTGCGACTTTAGTGAAAGCTGTGCTCAGTGCTTGGCCTAGACCATCGCATCGGGGAATCTAACAATAAATCATTGAGGTGTATTATCCATGGCTGGCCATAGTAAGTGGGCAAACATTAAATTTAAAAAAATGGGACAAGATGCCAAACGGGGCAAATTGTTTACCAAATGTATTCGGGAGATCAGCGTTGCTGCGCGCCAAGGTGGCGGTATGGATCCCCAACTCAATCCGCGTTTAAGACGGGCTGTTGATAAAGCCTTATCCGTGAATATGACCCGTGATGTGATTGATCGGGCTGTCAAACGTGGCTTTGGGGGACAAGAAGGTCAGGATATTGAAGAAGTACGTTATGAAGGCTATGGCCCAGGGGGCGTGGCCTTGATCATCGATTGCATGACCAATAATCGAAAACGTACGGTGGCGGATGTGCGTCATCTATTGGTCAAACATGGTGGTAATTTAGGGACTGATGGTTCGGTCGCTTATTTATTTAGCGAAAAAGGCCAGATTTTCTTTGCGCCAGGCGCGGATGAACAAAAAATCACAGAGGTGGCATTAGAAGCCGGTGCAGAAGATTTGCAAGTGGAAATGGATGGTAGTATTGAAGTCCTAACACGCTTTGAAGATTTCTATCAGGTGAAACAGGCCATGGAAACCCAGGGTTTGAAAATCGAAGGTGCCGAGATTACATTGATTGCTACCACAAATGTTATCATCGACGATGCACTCATTGCCGAAAAATGGATGAAACTCACGAATGGCTTAGAAGAATTGGACGATGTACAAACCGTTCATTCAAATGCGCAGATTGATGCAAGCATCGCAATGGATGTGGATTGAGCATTCTACGTATCCTAGGCGTTGACCCAGGTTCGCGCATTACCGGTTTTGGTGTGATTGAACAACTGCGGGGTCGACAACATTATATCGGAAGCGGTTGCATTCGGGTGGGAAATTATCCCTTTCATGAAAGGCTTAAACATATTTTTGAAGGTTTATCGCAAGTAATGACCGATTATACGCCACAGGTGATAGCCTTGGAGCAAATTTTTGTGCATAAAAATGTAGCCTCTACTTTAAAATTAGCGCAAGCGCGAGGTATTGTGATGTTGGTAGCAGCCCTTCATGGTTGTGTGGTGCAGGAGTACGCACCCCGTCGCATCAAGAAAGCGGTGGTGGGTTTTGGGGGCGCCGATAAAAAACAGGTTCAACAGATGATCAAAGCTTTATTTAAATTGAATGGATTACCCCAAGTGGATGCGGCCGATGCCTTAGCGGTTGCGCTGTGTCATGCACAACACCACGGTCTGTATCAGAAGGGTGTTGTATGATTGGACGTTTACGGGGTTTATTAGTCCTTAAAAAACCGCCTTTTTTGGTCGTAGAGCTTGGGGGCTTGGGCTATGATGTGCAAGTGCCCATGTCGACGATCTATCAATTGCCGCCGTTAGGGTCGGAGGTTATTTTACTCACGCATTTTCATGTGCGCGAAGATCTGCAGGTGCTTTATGGTTTTATCCAAGAGCAAGAAAGAACGCTGTTTAGAGCGCTTATTAAAATATCGGGGGTGGGTCCTAAAATGGCCTTGGCTATTTTGTCGGGGATGAGTGTTTCGCAATTTATTCAGTGTGTGGATCAGCGATTGATTGAAAACCTCATGCGTTTGCCAGGGGTGGGTCGCAAAACGGCAGAGCGTTTGATGATTGAAATGGCGGGTAAATTAGCCTTGAATCAGGGAGAAGAAGCTTTATCTAGACAGCTGTTTGAACAGACGACGCATCAGCCCGTAGAAAATACACCGTCAGAAGAGGCCATTGCTGCATTGATTACCTTGGGGTATAAACCTTCGGAAGCTTCTAAAATGATTCAAGCGATGCACCCCACAGAAGCGTCTACGGAAGATTTAATACGCCGTGCTTTACAAGTGTTGGCAAAGGGTGGCCGTGTGGTGACAACCTCATGATTGAATCCGATCGTTTAAGCACGGCGCTTGTGCAAACCGATGAACGGATGGCAGAGCGTGTTATTCGTCCCAAACAATTATCAGAATACATTGGGCAATCCGAAGTATGCGAGCAAATGACGCTCTTTATGCAGGCGGCCAAAAATCGTTCAGAAGCATTGGAACATGTTTTAATTTTTGGGCCACCCGGTTTGGGAAAAACAACCTTAGCGCAGGTAATTGCCTTTGAAATGGGCGGATCGCTCAAGCAAACCTCGGGCCCTATTTTAGAGCGACCGGCCGATTTAGCGGCGATCTTAACCAGTTTAGAACCCAAAGATATTTTGTTTATTGATGAAATTCATCGTTTAAGTCCTATTGTTGAAGAAATTTTATATCCAGCCATGGAAGATGGACGTATTGATATTATGATTGGAGAAGGGGCGGGCGCACGTTCTATTCAACTGGATTTACCGGCTTTTACCTTGGTAGGCGCTACCACAAGGGCCGGTTTATTAACCTCGCCTCTGCGCGATCGTTTTGGTATTGTACAACGCTTAGAATTTTATGCCGTGGAAGATTTAATTCAAATCCTGAAACGCTCAGCGGGTATTTTAAAGATTCAACTCGACCATGAAGGTGCAGCTGAAATTGCCTGTCGTTCCCGAGGAACCCCACGGATTGCAAATCGTTTGCTGCGTCGGGTGCGGGATTATGCCGAGGTTCGATCGAATGGCTTGATCAATGCAGCACTGGCCGATCAGGCCTTGGCGTTATTGAACGTTGATAGCGCGGGCTTTGATCGCCTGGATCAAAAACTGCTGCAAACGATTATCCAAAGTTTTGGGGGTGGTCCTGTGGGCTTGGATAATGTGGCTGCAGCGATTGGTGAAGAGCGTGGCACCATTGAGGAAGTCTTAGAGCCTTTTTTGATTCAGCAAGGTTTTTTAATGCGCACCCCGCGCGGCCGCGTGGTGACAGAACGTACTTATAAACATTTTGGTTTAGCGTATACGCCGACCGTAGGGGCCGAGATCGGCCTTGTGCCAGCCGTGTCCCAGGTCATCCATGAATAATATTCCCATTATTACCTTGGATGGTCCCAGTGGTTCGGGCAAGGGTGCTGTGGGTCGGATGCTTGCTAAGCAATTGGGTTGGCATTTCTTAGACAGCGGTGCGCTTTATCGAGTCGTTGCGCTAGCAGCCATGCAGGCCTCGATAACGCCCACGGATGAAATAGCCCTGTGCGCCCTCGCATCTTCTCTCACGGTTGTTTTTGGGGATGATGGAAGGATCTTGCTAAGGGCCGGCACAGAGACCAGCCCCTACGATGATGTTAGCGAAATCATACGTACTGACGCGTGTAGCCAAATGGCTTCTGAAATAGCCCAGTTGCCTAACCTTCGATTAGCGCTGCTGGCACGCCAGCGTGCTTTTGCGACCCCTGCTGGTTTGGTGGCTGATGGCCGTGATATGGGTACCGTGGTCTTTCCAGAGGCAGCTTTCAAGTTTTTTTTAGAGGCTTCTCCTGCTCTGCGCGCCGAACGTCGGTATTGGCAGTTGAAGGAAACAGGGCAGAATGTTAGTCTAGAAGACCTCCAGCGGCAGATGGTGCTTCGGGATGCACGCGATAGAGCGCGTGCAGATGCACCTTTGAAGCCTGCGGAGGATGCTGTGGTGATTGATACCACGGCATTAGGCGTAAAGGCGGTGTGTGCACAGATCATGCAAATGATAAACCTGCCCCTTTGCTAAGTTTCTTAACAAAACCTGTGCATAGCCTCTGGGCGATGTTACAGCTTACGGAAGTGTATTATTTATGAGCGAAAGTTTTGCGGAGTTATTTAAACAAAGTACCGAAAAATCCAAGGTACAACTAGGTTCTGTCATTGTCGGTACGATCGTCCATATAGGTCCAGAGATGGTCACTATTCATGCGGGGCTTAAATCAGAAGGACGCGTTCCCCTGGAGCAATTTTATTCTGAGGCAGGCGAACTAGAAGTTGCGGTAGGGGACACCGTTGAAGTGGTGCTCGATGCCGTCGAAGATGGTTTTGGTTTTACCCGTTTATCCCGTGAAAAAGCCAAACGGATGGAATCTTGGACACGGTTGGCCGAAGCGCATGAAGCGGGCGAATCAGTTCGCGGTATTATTAGTGCCAAGGTCAAGGGTGGCTTTACGGTCGATCTGCAAAATATTCGTGCCTTTTTACCGGGATCCTTGGTAGATGTGCGGCCGGTACGTGATTCTGTGAATTTGGAAGGTAAAGAACTCGAATTTAAAGTTATTAAGATTGATCGCAAACGCAATAATGTCGTGGTTTCCAGACGTTCT
The DNA here is from genome assembly GCA_018061325.1 of Gammaproteobacteria bacterium. Taxonomy (GTDB): domain Bacteria; phylum Pseudomonadota; class Gammaproteobacteria; order UBA6186; family Azoamicaceae; genus CADEGZ01. The sequence continues at coordinate 23,432 of JAGOUJ010000013.1, read as the reverse complement.
GTGGTCGAATCGGAAGGGGGTGCCGAACGCGAAGCCTTAATGACCAGCTTGCAAGAAGGCCAAGCGATTCAGGGTGTTGTGAAGAACCTGACCGATTACGGTGCTTTTGTAGACTTAGGGGGTGTGGATGGTTTGCTGCATATTACCGATATGGCATGGCGTCGGGTTAAACATCCCAGCGAGATTGTCTCGGTAGGCCAAGAAATTATGGTGAAGATCCTAAAATTTGATCGCGAAAGAAGTCGTGTTTCTTTAGGATTGAAACAGTTGAGCGAAGATCCCTGGGTGAATATTGCTAGCCGTTATCCAGAGCGTACACGCTTGGTCGGTAAAGTCACGAATGTGACCGATTATGGTTGCTTTGTGGAAATCGAAGAAGGGGTTGAAGGCTTGGTGCATGTCTCGGAAATGGATTGGACCAATAAGAATATTCATCCTAGCAAAGTTGTCAATTTGGGCTTGGATGTTGAAGTGATGGTACTCGATATAGACGAAGAACGTCGTCGTATTTCCTTAGGCTTAAAACAATGCAAGTCGAATCCCTGGGAGGAATTTGGTGCCACCCATCAGAAAGGGGATAAAGTGACCGGTAAAATTAAGTCAATTACTGATTTCGGGATCTTTATTGGTCTGGAAGGTGGTATCGATGGTCTGGTGCATTTATCAGATATTGCTTGGCATGAAAGTGGTGAAGAAGCTGTACGTCGTTATAAGAAAGGCGAAGAAGTCGAAGCGGTTGTATTGGCTGTGGATCCAGAACGTGAGCGTATTTCCTTAGGCATTAAGCAGTTGGAAAGCGATCGTCATGCAGACTTTATGGCCGAGCATACCAAGGGTAGTATTTTGAGTGGTACGGTGTTGGCCGTCGATGCCAAGGGCGCTACGCTGCAATTAGCAGAGGGTGTTGAAGGTTATATCAAGGCCTCAGACCTTAGTCGTGACAAAGTTGAAGACGCGCGCACGGTATTAAAGGAAGGCGATGTGGTGGAAGCCGCTTTACTGGGTGTTGATCGCAAGACCCGTGTTGTGAATCTATCAGTGAAAGCCAAAGATACGAAGGAAGAGCGTGAGGCTGTACAAGAGCTACATCGTTCAGAAGGTCGTGCAACCTTGGGTGATCTGCTCAAAGAACAGATGGATAAGGGCGAAGAAGAAGAAAACTAGCACACGTGTACCTCATCAAATAAGTTTTTCCGAGTGTGCGAGGGGCGTCGATTCCAGGGATGGTTAATCGTCGAATACAGGGATGTATGCCCCCGAGTGCCATTCGGAAAAACTTTTTGGACAGACTGCTAGTGCAAGGAGGATTAGTGATGCGCTTATTGAATCATTTCATGGCGATAGTGCTGGTCCTTTTTGCGGTCGTATTTGGATTGGGTTTTGCCTTGTCTAATTCCGACCTCGTACAAGTGCATTATTATGCTGGTACGAAGACAATGCCTTTATCTATGCTGGTGTTGGGCGCTTTAGTATTAGGCTTGGTGATTGGATGGTTGGCAGCGCTACCCACCATTATTAGGCTTAAGATAGAAAAGTCTTATTATCAAAGACATCAAGCGCCATGATGAGCGCTGTTTTTTTTTTACTGTTACCCTTGGCGGCCTATTCAGGTTGGTTATTGGGTCGTCGGCTTTTTACCTTAGAGACGCTACGTAAAGTTTTTCATCTTGAAACGAATCCTCCTTCGCTTTATCAGCGTAGCGAAATGAAGCAAGATGTTGAAACCCATCTAGCCTTAGGTGGTCTCTTTAGGCGCCGTGGCGAACTGGATAAAGCAGTAGGCATTCACCAACAATTGGCCGATCAAAACTCGCTAACGGCCGAGCAACGTGCGCTTTCTTTATTGGAATTAAGCCGCGATTATATGCGTGCAGGCATGTTGGATAGAGCAGAAGTTTTGCTGTTGGATTTGAGTGAGCAAGCGCATGATCTCAATGCTGTTTTCTCCTTGCTGCTGGATGTGTATCAACAAAGTAAAGATTGGGTGCGTGCCATTCAAACCGCTGAGCAATGGCAAGCCAAAACCAATCGTGATATGCGTTATCATATTGCACATTATCATTGTGAGCTTGCAGAGCAGCAATGGTTGAAGGGTGAGCGTGGTGAAGCGATCCAGCATATTAAGACAGCCTTAGGGGTGAATGTACGTTGTGTGAGAGCTGGACTGTTGTGGGCTAATATTGAAGCGCAAGCCGGACATTTTGAACAGGCTATCCAGATTTATCAGACTATTTATGACCAAGACCAACCCTTTCTTGCAGAAATAGTGCTGCCTTTAGCGCGATGTTATGATGCCTTAGAAGATCCAGAAGGCATGATCCACTATTGTGAGCATCATCTACAAAAGCGTATGAGTACTGTAGCGGTGTTAGTTTTATCTGAATGGATTTATCAACGCAAAGGGGTTGATGCAGCAAAGGCTTTTTTAGTGCAACATCTACAAAAGCATCCTTCGCTGGGTGGTCTACATCGTTTAATGCAATGGACGCAAATAGCCGAGGGGGATCCCTCGCAGCCTGATCTCGAACTGTTTCAGGTGTTGGTAAAGAAAATGTTGGTTGATAAACCTTTGTATCAATGTGAAGCCTGTGGCTTTTCGGGTAGAACCTTGCAGTGGCAATGTCCTAGCTGTAAGCGTTGGGATGTTATAAAACCTATGGATGAATAAGCTATGACCCTGTTTCAGCATACACCTGGATTGATTCGCAAAGCTGTTTTTCCTGTGGCCGGCATCGGGACGCGTTTTCTGCCTGCTACGAAGGCCAGTCCTAAGGAAATGATGCCTATTGTTGATAAACCTTTAATACAGTATGCGGTTGAAGAAGCCGTTTCCATTGGGATCCAAGAGCTTATTTTTGTAACCAGTGGTACCAAACGTGCGATTGAAGATCATTTTGATAAAAATTTCGAATTGGAATACAGGCTTGAAAAAGCTGAAAAAACAGCGCTTTTAGACTTGGTTCGTAATATTTTACCCGAGGGCGTACGCTGTATTTATATTCGGCAAGCAGAGCCTTTAGGATTAGGCCATGCCATTCTATGTGCAAAGTCGGTTGTGGGTTCAGAGCCTTTCGCTGTACTGTTGGCCGATGATCTGATCGAAAACACGGAATCATCTTGTTTATCCCAAATGCTAGCCGTTTTTAAAGAGGTGCGTCGCAGTGTTGTAGCGGTGCAAAAAATGCCTGTTCAGGAACTGTGTCATTATGGCGTTGTGCGTTTTGCTGAAAATTTCGAAAAATATGGTGTGATCAATAAAATAGTTGAAAAGCCAGCCTTGGGTTTGGAGCCTTCTCATTTGGGTGTTGTGGGGCGTTATATTTTTAATCCTAGCCTTTTTGCAGCGCTTGAAGATCTACAAAAAGGCGTTGATGCAGAAATTCAATTAACCGATGCGATTGATAAACTACTTGCAACGGAGACAGTGTATGCAAACCTAGTGCAAGGTACGCGCTATGATTGTGGCAGTCAATTAGGGTACTTGCAGGCTATTGTGCACTATGGTCTTAAACATCCAGCCTTAGGGAAGGCTTTTGAAGCTTTCTTAAAAAAAAGCTTATGATTGTAAAAAAAACCGCATAAGACCACAGGCTTGAATAGATTGAAACAATTGTTGATAGGTTTTCACCTGTAGTTTGCGTTTAATGTTTTCTCTAAAGGTTTGTACGGTTCTGATCGATATGCCATCGAGTGATCGGGCCGTTTCTTTAATCGAAAAACCATTGAGCCAAAAGCGCAGACATTCTATTTCTCGGCGTGTGAGTCTTTGGTGGGTTTCTGTTCGTATGGCGAGCATAATGGGCTCCCAATCGAAACGAACATTAAACAATGGCTCAGGCAAATCCCTTGGTTTTAGCTGCATATTTTCAATCCCTGTAAAACATTATGGTGTTATAGAAAGAGTGATCATAATTTTCTAGCAGCACTTTGTAAATTGTTAAAATACCCGAGTGTAAGTACAATAGCGTATCTACGCTTAATTTTAGAGGATACTAGTAACTACCCCTATTTATCATTACAATATCAATTGTTCTTAAATTATGCCCATGGGGGAAGTTTATGTTAAAAGGTAAAGCCATAAAAAGACTGCGTATTAGTATGGGTACACTGTTGTTCCTGGCGTTGATGGTGGCAGTTTTTTTGAAGCTTAGCCCAGACAATAAGCTTTTTATGTATAAACGCTACAGCAGCCCCAAGTACAATTTGTATGCAAAGTATTCACAAATTTTCTTGGGTCAACCGATGCCAGCAAGCTATATTTCCAAAAAAAACCTGGATGATAAGTTGGCACATCCAGCGGCTTGGATACCCATACAAATCAACAATGATTTTAGCAACTATCATGATGTTTCCAAGCAAAATGTGATCGCCACCTACAATGACCTTCCAGCAGGCGATTGGGTGATTCTCTTTCAGATTGAAAAGGGTCAATTAACCGTTACGCAGAAGAAAGACACAGTATTGAATGGATCGGCCACACAGGGTTTAAAAATGTACAGCAATATTTTTCGATATATAGCCAAGCAAGGTTATGTGAATGATCTGAGTTTTTTACTCAGATTGTCGGATTTTATGCACAATGCTTCTGAGCGGCAAGTGGCTATGTCTGCTCCGATTTTAACCACGGCTAAAGATTTAAGCAAAACCAAAGAAAAGAAATTTATTCTGATCCCAGATTATATGAGCTTAGAGGATATAACAAAAATAGCGGATCGAGTATTGTTTGCAAATACCGTCTTTCCTTGGCAAAGTAAAGAAGACAAAGTACTGTGGCGTGGGGGTTATGCAGATGTTTCTGGATTTAGAGCCAAAGTGGTTGCCTTTGGTGAAAAACATCCTGAATTTGTAGATGCAAAATTTGTGGTTGAACAGAAGGATTTTTTAAGTCCAGAAATGCAAGTGCGTGCTAAATGCTTATTAAGCATCGATGGGCATACTGCGGCATGGACCAGACCTATTTGGCAATTATTTTCAAACAGTGTGATGCTTAAGCAAGACTCACCCATGACCCAATGGTATTATGCAGCCCTACAGCCCGGTGTAGATTATATTCCCGTATCCAATGATGTGAATCAGCTAGAAGCCAGTGTTAAAGCCTACACAGACACTCAGTTAGAAGCCATCGCCATCCATGGATCAGACTTTGCGAAAAATAATTTAACCTTTGATGACATGATGGCGTATATCGTACAAGTCTTGCAGACCTATGAACGGTTGCAGGCTAATCAGGGGGGCTAGTACCTCGCATGCACCCACAAGTAGTTGGCAAGTAAAGCTCAATGTTCAAAAATATCATTTGGGTAATGTTGGCTCCCCGGGACGGGCTCGAGCCACTGACCCAGTGGTTAACAGTTTTAGGGTTTTGCGGTGAATAGGGTCATTAATCACCGCATAACATGCATCGATTAAGCTTGATTGTGCGGTTAATAGCTGCCATAATCACTGTAAACTTTGCGGTGATTAATGATGTGGATATACGAACATAGGGGCTGGCCGAACTTCAGTTGGGATGACCGGAGACTAAGCTCCAAGTTGGCCGATATTCGGCATCGCCAAGGTCGTTTGCTAGGAAGAATGGAGGGTCTAGGCTTCGATCTTAACCGTGAGGCACTGCTTAGTACTTTGACCAGTGACGTGGTGAAGTCTTCAGCTATTGAGGGAGAAAACCTTAATCCTGATGAAGTCCGGTCATCGATTGCACGTCGGTTAGGAATGAATGTCGCTGGTCTTATACCCGCCAGCCGTAATGTTGAGGGTATTGTGGAAATGATGCTGGATGCCACACAGTCATTTTCAAAACCCCTTAGCAAGAAACGTTTGTTTGATTGGCATGCAGCCTTGTTTCCCACAGGACGTAGCGGAATGCATTCCATTGTCGTTGGAGGCTGGCGCAACGATGATAGTGGCCCGATGCAGGTTGTTTCTGGGCCTATCGGACATGAAACAATTCATTTTGAAGCGCCAAGTGCAGATAGACTTCATAAAGAGATGGCAACCTTTCTTTCATGGTTTGAAGAACCAGATAATGTTGATCCCGTTCTAAGAGCGGGGATTGCGCATCTTTGGTTTGTTACTATTCATCCTTTTGAAGATGGGAATGGCCGTATTGCCAGAGCTATTGCTGATATGGTATTGGCGCGTGCGGATAACACGGCGTATCGTTTTTATAGTCTTTCCTCTCAATATGAATTTGAGCGTAAAGACTATTACAACCAGCTAGAAAGGCAACAATGCAGCACACCTGAAATAACGGGTTGGTTGGAATGGTTTTTAGATTGCCTTGGACGAGCTGTTTCTAGCGCAGAAGACACGTTGAGCAAGGTAATGTTTAAGGCTCAACTTTGGAACGAGATTAATCAAAACCCTGTAAATGCGCGACAACGCCGCATAATTAACCGCATGTTGGAGGATGATTTTAAAGGGCATATGAACACATCAAAATATGCTAAATTAGCGAAATGTTCAAACGATACAGCGCTTAGAGATATTCATGTTTTAAAGGGAAGAGGCATTTTTATACAAAATTCTGGCAGCGGGCGAAGTACCAGTTACCGTTTGGCAGATGAGGTTTAATTATTTTTCATGTGAAATTTTTTGTTCGGTGTACTAGTTTCGACTTAATGTGACACTCCTTGGCTATCCGACGCTGAGCTTATAAACCTGTGGAAAGCTGCAAACACCGTGTGTGATGAACGCAGTCGGGTAGAGGTTCCTTTTATTAAACCAACCTTTTTACCAAGCGGCGCAAAATTCGCGCAAGGCAGGGTAGGGGATCAAGGGTGATGTGTGTGAAATGGATCGAAAAAATCATGTTTTTAAGAGGGTTATGTGGCTCCCCGGGACGGACTCGAACCGCCGACCTAGTGGTTAACAGCCACGTGCTCTACCAACTGAGCTACCGGGGAAAAATAGGCATGACAATAGATACGTTGCGCGATGATAGCGGAGTTCTGTGGGAGGGTCAACCGCCTCTCAAAATATTAGTTAAATTACTTACCTTTTGGGTTGCCAGCTATCGTGAGGGCCTTGAGTAGGTTCAAGCCTTCATAGAGTTGGTAATCCGTATATAAGAGGTTATCAGCCTTGCCATTGTCCTTAGCCTCTGGACTATGGCCTGTTGGGGCTGCTGTTGTATTGGTCGCGTTCTTGGTGTCGGTACCTTTTTCTTTTTTGTTACCATTTTCTAAATGCCTGAGCAGATCTTCCTCGTGGATGACGAGCGAGCTTGTATCTTCGGTGTTCTTGGGTTCTGGGATCTGTAGGTTTTGGACAATGATATCGGGCGTAATGCCGGTGGCTTGAATGGAGCGTCCTGAGGGCGTGTAATAGAGCTGTGTGGTGAGTTTGAGCCCACGATCATCTTTGAGGGGGAATACAGTTTGCATGGATCCCTTACCAAAGCTTTGGGTGCCCACAATGACTGCGCGACGATAATCCTGGAGTGCACCGGCCACAATTTCAGAGGCAGAGGCGGTGCCTGCATTAATAAGTATGACGATCGGGGCACCCTTCAAAATATCGGTGCCATGGGCTTTTTCTTTGAGCTGGGTATCGGGTAGACGACCTTTGGCGTAGACGATAAGCCCATCGTATTGTTTGAGTTTGTCTCGATCTAAGAAGGTATCGGCTACTTGCACCGCACTTTCAACCACACCACCCAGATTATTGCGTAGATCTAAGATGATGCCATCTAAGACATCGCCATTGTTTTTTCGTAGTGTTTGGAGCGTCTTGATCAGATCATCCCCAGAATTCGTTTGAAATTGTGCAATACGAATATAGGCATGACGTTTGTCGAGCATTCTTCCGCGAATACTTTGGACATGAATAGTCTCTCGCGTTACCTCGAGGATAAGCGGGGCGGCTTCGGATTGACGTACAATCGTTAACTTAACTTTTGAACCTTTTTCGCCACGCATGCGTTCGATAGCCTCACGGGTGGTGAGTCCTTTGATGGGGGTATCGTTGATCCGTACGATTAAATCGCCTGCTTGGACGCCTGCGCGCTGGGCGGGGCTATCGTCGAGGGGGCTAATCACACGAATATAGCCATCTTCGGGGAGTACTTCGACGCCCAATCCCCCAAACTGTCCGCTGGTATTGGCTTTGAGATCGGCAAACTCTTCGGCATCGAAATAACTGGAATGGGGATCTAAGCCGGATAACATGCCACGCACAGCATTTTCAAACAGCATTTCGTCGCTGACCGGTTGTACATAGTATTCTTTGATATATTCGATGACTTTGGTAAAGCGTTGTAGCTCGGCTAAGGGCAATTTGCTCTCGGTAGGTTCTTTGCTAAAAACACTACCGGGTAGCGATAAACAAAGGCATCCTACCAAACATCCCAAAAAACTCATTCGTGCCATAGCCCGGGAACGATGCCCTGTTAATTGCATATTTGGAACTCCAAATAAAGAAAAGTGAACGAAAATGGTAGAATCTACGAAGTATAATCTGGATTACAGGGTTTCGCCTATTTTTTTTAGGGCAATGAGCGGGGTGCCGGACATCTCGAGGGGTATTGCAATCCCCAGCAGTTGAAGCATGGTGGGCGCTATATCAGCGAGCGTGCCTTGTTCTTTTAGAATGGTTGCGGGTTTGCCCACATAGACAAAAGGGACGCGCGCAGTGGTATGGGCCGTATGGGCTTGGTGTGTTTGGGGATCAAAAAGACAATCCGCATTGCCATGATCGGCAGTAATGATCAGTTCGCCACCCGCACGTTCTAAGGCCGCACACACGTTTGCCAAGCATTGATCGAGGGTTTCAATGGCTTGGACTGTTGCGGGGAAATGGCCGGTATGTCCTACCATATCGGCATTGGCATAATTACAAATAATGACATCAAAGCGATGGGCTTCAATCGCATCACACAAAGCCGCTGTGATTTCAAAAGCAGACATGGCAGGGCATTGATCGTAGGTAGCCTCCTTTTTTGAAGGGATGAGAATATGATCTTCTTGTGCAAAAGGCGTCTCTAATCCTGCATTAAAAAAGAAAGTGACATGGGCATATTTTTCGGTTTCCGCGATACGTAGTTGTTTTAAACCGTGCGCAGCAAGGATTTCACCCAAGACAGGGCGGATGGCTATTTTGGGAAAAGCGACCTTTGCACTTAACTTCGAATCGTATTCAGTGAGCGTGACAAACGGTAGCGATGCAAGCCATGTTTTTCTAACAAAACCTGTAAAATGGGGATCGCTTAAGGCAGCACTTAACTGTCGAGCTCTGTCTGCACGAAAGTTCATAAATAGTACGAGATCGTCTGCGTGAATGGGGGGGCTTGAACCAATGAGTGTTGGCGTGACAAATTCATCGGTTTCGCCACGCGCATACGCAAAAATAAGCCCTTCTAAGGCTGATGAACAAGACCACGCGGCTTTGCCTTCTGTGAGCAATTCATACACACGTTGTGTGCGGTCCCAACGTTTGTCGCGATCCATTGCATAGTAGCGTCCGCTAATGGAAGCAATGGCAGCATGGGTTGAGACAGGCAATGCGCTGCATACCTTTTGCAATTGGCGTAGGGAAGCCTTGGCACTGCTGGGGGGCGTATCGCGGCCATCTAAGAAAGCATGGATCCAAATCTGTGAAATGCCTTGTTTGGCAGCGAGTTGTATCGCAGCATAAAGATGATCTTCGTGACTATGAACACCGCCCGGTGATAACAAAGCTAAAAGATGGACCGCACGCTTTTTTTCTGTGGCGTCTTTGAAGGCCTTTAGCAAAACAGTATTACGATCGAAATCGCCATTTTGAATAGCCGCGTTGATGAGGCCTAAGTCTTGCAAAAGCGCTCTGCCAGAACCCATACAAAGATGCCCGACTTCTGAATTGCCCATTTGGCCTGGGGGGAGGCCTACATCGACGCCTGAGGCTGATAAGGTGCTATGAGGATATTCGCGTAATAGCCGATCCCAGGTGGGTGTCTTTGCATGCGCGATCGCATTATCCGCGGTGGGGGGACCTTCTCCCCAACCATCCAAAATGATTAATACCAGAGTTGTTTGATTCATGCGCTATGATAACCGATTATTGTCCCCCACCCCAGCCTTACATTTTATTTTAGCGGTATTTGAGATATACTTGGGCTCTTTCAGGTTTATCACGTTCAGGTTTATCGCATATGCAGTTGGTCGATTTTATAACTAAACATTGGATACTTTGTACGCTTTTGGTGCTGGTTTTGCTACTGTTTTTGCAGCAAGAATGGCAGCATCGCAGTTCTGGCATCCTTCAGATTACACCTGAACAAGCAGTGCAGTGGATGAATCAGCAGCAGGCTGTCGTGATCGACATACGCTCGCAGGCAGCCTTTGCACAAGGGCATCTATTAGGATCACTCTCTATCGAACAGGCCCTGTTGGAAAAGAAAATACAGAGTCTGGAAAAATACCGGAAGCACCCCCTTATTATTGTGTGTCAAGCAGGTCATACCGCGATGCAAGCAGCGCAGCTGTTGAACCAAGAAGGTTTTAAAGCCGTTGTATTGGGTGGGGGTTTGCAACAGTGGAAATCGAACGGCTTGCCCGTGGTACAGTAAGGAAAAATAGACGATGAACACAAACAGTTTAAATGGCCAGGGTATCCCACAGAACGAGCTTGATAGCCTGGAGGGATCTTTATTTTCGGTGCACAGCATTTATTTGAAAGATATATCGTTTGAGGCACCCCATGCGCCGCAGATTTTTCAGCAAGCATGGAAACCCAAGGTCGATTTTGATCTGCAAATGGGATCACAAGTACTCTCAGAACCCGAACATATTTACGAAGTTGTTTTACATTTAACAGTGACCGCGAAGTTGGGAGAAGGGGAGCAGGAGCAAGTGGCTTTTGTGATTGATTTACAACAGGCCGGCGCTTTTACTGCCAAAGATTTTTCAGACGAAGCCTTAAGGCAAGTGTTGGCTACCACCTGTCCCACGCTACTGTTTCCTTATGCGCGCGAAACCGTTTCGAGCTTGGCAACACGGGGGGGATTTCCACAATTAGTGTTACCACCCATTAACTTTGATCGCATGTATGCCCAGCATCTAAGCGGCCAGACGGAAAGCACACAGGGCGCAAGGGTTTAGTATGCAAAAAGCTCAGAGTGGATCGGTTGCAGTCCTTGGGGCAGGTGCTTGGGGAACAGCCTTGGCTATTCTGTTGGCTAAAAATGGGCAACCGGTGGGTTTATGGGATCATGCGGCTGCTTTATTAACACTTTTAAGCCAAGAGCGGCGTCATACACGTTATCTACCCGAGGTGGCTTTTCCTGATCAACTATTCATTTATGCGTCCTTAGAAGAGGCCTTGAACAAGGCCGATACCATCGTAGTGGCTGTACCCAGTCAAGCCTTTGGTTTGCTTTTAGCCGCTATGCAACCTTTGCTGCGGCCGGTCCATCGTATTGTATGGGCGACAAAGGGCTTAGAACGTGGTACGGCGGCGCTATTGCACACCGTGTTGGAACGTTTATTGGGTACAGGTTATCCTTATGCGGTGTTGTCGGGCCCTAGTTTTGCACTGGAGGTAGCCTTAGGTCTACCCACCGCTGTGACCATCGCTTCTAAGGACAAAGTTTTTGCAGAAGCACTGAAGGTACTCTTTGAGAATGCCATTTTTGGTATTCAACTAAGTGATGACATTGTTGGCGTGCAACTGGGGGCTGTTTTTAAAAATGTTTTAGCAGTTGCTGTGGGTCTATCGGATGGGGTACAGTTTGGTGCTAATGCCAGGGCAGCGTTGATGACGCAGGGCTTGGCACAAATGATGCAGTTGGGTACGGCCATGGGCGCTCGACCAGAGACTTTTATGGGACTGTCAGGGTGTGGGGACGTTATTTTAACCTGTACCGATAATCAATCTCGTAATAGGCGCTTCGGTTTGGCCTTGGCCGAGGGTTTAAGTGTCGATCAGGCGCTCGCACGTATTGGCGGGGTGGTCGAAGGCTTGTACAATGTGGAGCAATTGCGCGATTTGGCGAAGCATTATGGGTTGAACTTGCCCATTGTAGAACAAGTGTTTGCTGTGATTCAGCAACAGATTTCTGCGCGAGAGGCAATAAAGGCGTTGTTTTAAGGGTTCTGTAGGCAAATAGTTTGGCAAATCACGTAGAATTGCTTAGACTGTAGCTTATGGTTTTTGTGAAAATAAAGTGGAATGGAAGGGGAGTCTTATGAAGAACTTAGCAAAAGTTGTTGTTTTAGCTTGTATGTTGGTACCTGTTGCTTGCTTAACAGCATGTGGCGGAAAGCGTTGCTGTTCAGAAACAGAACATCAGCATCACAAACTTGAAAAAATGAAACACGAAAGAGTCGGCAAGTAAGCCGTTTCTTGAACGATCGAAGCTCCTCTTAACAGGGGAGCTTTTTTCAAAAAGCTTCATTTAATCGATGCGAACAGGGTACCCATTCGGGTGCTTTATGGCCATCTTTGCACTGCCCCAATTCACCCAATGTGCTTCCTTTATAGCACCATTGATAATTTTCGATAAGCGATCAAGACTACCGGAAGCTGCATAGTGCGCCTCGGTCAGTGGTTGATGCGCTTCTAAATATAAATGCTTGTCTTTCCATCCTACTTTATAGGGTTCATGGATGATCCGTACGGGTGTGCCCACGGGGATCTGTTCGAAAAGCGACTCAATATCTTCTGGGAAAAGACGAATACAGCCATGGGTACCCCGCACCCCAATGCCTGCAGGACGATTCGTGCCATGGATTAAAAAATCCCCTTTGGCAGAAAGGCCTGTTTTATGCAGATAGAGCGCGTATAGGCCTAAAGGATTATCCGGGGTTCCGCCTGGGACGACTGCAGGCAAAGGGTCCTTTTTTTCCAGATGTTCTTTGTGTATAGACTTTGGAGGGTACCAAGGCGGATCTTTTCTTTTATGGGTAATCAGCGATTCACCTAAAGGTGTGGACCATCCTTTTTTACCAATGCCGAGGGGATGGGTCGTGACGGTATGGGCCTTGTTATCAAAATAGTACAAACGCATTTCGGCCAGATTAAGGACCAGTCCTACTCGGGGCACCTGAGGCAGTATAAACTCGGTGGGTAGGATGACCGTTGCACCAACGGTGGGTACCCAGGGGTCTAAAGCAGGGTTGGCCTCTATCATCTCATAGACCCCCACATCAAATTTTCGACCGATCTCTCCCAGTGATTCGCCCGCTTGTACGGTGGTTGTTTGCAGAGCACCAATTATATCACCTTGTTCTAGCAGCGGAAATTGTAGTGCAGTGACACTATTTGCAAGCAAAAGACCTAGGATAAGCGCTAGGCTTGTGAGTTTTCCATGACGCATAGAGTCAAAGCATTTGTTCAAAAAGGTCTCTCCTAGGAGCCATGTGTATGCCTCTCATCTTGAGGGAGAGGGGGCTTGTTATCAAATTCCACGGGGAATCTTAGCAAAATACCTGCAATCATTAAAGGTCGGCAGTAATAGACAGTGAACTTGCACTAGTTAGTGGATGTACTAGAATAACTCTATGTTTCCATCAATGGGTAGGTAAATGCGCTGGTCTTTCGGTTCAAAAACAAAAAAACAAACCTTAGAGCAGACAGTAGAGGGTCTCGTAGGTATCTATGAGACCCCTAAAAGTTTATCCATAGCTTATGGAGTTGGTCAGGGAGAGGATTTTGTAATTAAGGCGCAGCTTTTTCAAAGCCTTATTTCTGGGGATGCAGGGATCAAGCAGGTTGCTTTGCAAAGATTTGTACAGGCCAATCAGTTACAGGGGGTGGCCTGTGTGTATGTGCTTGGAGCTGGAGAATATAGTTTGCATTTAGTAGAGGCGCCCGCCGTTGCGAGCCAAGAACGATCCCAGGCTGTTTCTTGGCTTATTAGAGATTTAGTAAGTTTTCCCATTGAGGAGGCTGTGATTGATACCTTTGAATTACCTTTTCCAAGAGCCAGAGATAATCTCAATATGCTTTATGCGGTGGTGATGCGAAAGACTCAAATTGCCAGTATTGAAGGTTTTACTCATGCATCGGGTCTTGTTTTAACCTATATCGATATTCCAGAATTAGCCTTGAAAAATATTCTCAATCTGGATCCGAAATATACGGCAGGCTGCGCTTTTGTTCAACTGCATGCACAGGGTGGTCGTTTAATGCTTTGTCAAGATAACAGTATTTGTATGATACGTTCTTTTGATTTAACGCTTGACAATCTAGCTTCGGAAGAAGGACTCAAGTCCTTAGAATCTTTATGTCTAGAAATTCACCGTTCCTTTGATTATGTGAATAGTATGTTTAGAAAAAATATTAGTAACACAGTTGTATTGGCACCAACATTCTTAAATATTGCCTTAATACAAGAGTCGATCAAAAACACTTTGGGTTTTGAAGTAAATATTTTCGATCCGTGTGAAAATCTAAAAACAGAAAAACCTATGAGCGACGAGGAAAAAACAGAATGTCTTTGTGCGATAGGGGCGCTATTAAAAGATCAGGATTTAAAAAATGATTCAGCAGATAAACCTTTATAAGGTTGAGAAAATAGAAGTTGATAAACGCATTAGCTTCAAGCAGTTTCTTATTGGCTTTTGGGTTTTTTTGGGTATTTTATTTTTGATGACGGTTCATAATATTTATGGTTTTGTGAAGGATAAAATAGATATTGAAAAGCTTGAGAAAATACAAAGCATTCAAACAAAGGATCTGGATGGCATGATGAGTCAGGTCGAGCAACAAAAAGCAAATGAAAAAATTCTAGAGGAATTAAAGTTGTATGAGGATAAAAACAAATCAAAGAATGCATTGCTTGAGAGTTTATCTGCGTCTGACAACGCAAAAATCATTGGGTATTCTAATTATTTTGAATCGCTGGCCAAGAAAACGATTCAAGGGTTGTGGGTTAATAAAGTTGTAATTAAAGACAGTGGAAATTATCTCTTCTTGAGCGGAGAGTGCCTAAGTCCAGAACTTGTCACACAATTTATAGCAAGTCTAAGTTCAGAGTCTGCTTTTTCTGGAAAAACATTTGCTTTGTTTAATATGGCTTTGGATGAAAAAAGTAAAAAAATTACTTTTAATGTTGAAACAAAAAAGGCCTTGTCATGAATACACTTATGATAAGATTCTCAAAAAAATTTGAAAATCTTTCTTTATACAAAAAGATATTTTTTTGCTTTTCTATGGTTGTTTTTTTGTATATTTTTTGGAGTTTTATTATCGATCAAAGTTTTGTGGGGTTCCGTGAAGATTTTTCCAAACAATCCAAAGCTTTAAAAAGTAAAATAGAAGAAACGAAGCTTAAAATAAATGAAGCTTCTGATATTGTAAAAAGCAACCCCAAGCAGGGATTGAGTCAGCAGGTTGATGGTGCCAAAAAAACAAGCGCTGAATTAGATAAAAAAATTCATGATAGAACGGCCAGGATGGTTTCACCTAAAGACATGAATAGTATTTTGGAACAGGTGATACAGAAAAGTGATGGGCTCATCGTATTGAAGATGGAAAGCCTAGGAAAAAAGATTTTGGTGCAGAAAAAAACAGAGGGAACACAAAGCGGTAATGGTCAGAGTGATAGCCTGAAAAATGATAGTTTTCAAAAGGATGACACGATAGGGCGTTCTACTCAGAAGGGAAACCTTAGTATTTTTGAGCATGGACTTTCGATTGAACTGTCGGGTGGTTATTTTGAAACCCTTGATTTTTTAAAGTCTTTAGAAAAACGCCATTTAAGTGTTGTGTGGGATGAGATTGATTATGATGTTGTAAAATACCCACAGGCAGAGATAAAGATAGTGATGCATACTTTAAGTTTAGATGAGGATTGGATTGGTGTATAAGCAGGCAAAAAGATCATATGTTCAATCGGCTTTTTTATTCTTTTTCCTGTTTGTGGGTTTTGGCGTTATAGCCGAAGAACCTTCTTTAGAAGATCCCACAAAGCCCTCTGATTTTGTGGGGGCAGCCAGCCGAGGGGGGCAGGTCGATTCTGAGGATATGCGTTTGGAAGCAATTATTATTTCGGGCACCCATAAGGTGGCGGTGATTAACCAAAAAATTGTGGAAGTGGGTGATAGGGTGGGCACTAAAAAAATTATTTCTATTGAGGATTATCAGGTGGTCTTAAGAGAAGGTAAAAACAAAGACTCTGTATTAACTTTGTTCGATACGAAGGTGAAGGAAGTATCTTCATGAAAAAATTTAGGAAAAATGGCATGGATGATCGGTTTTTTAAGATCATCCCTTGTTGTCTTAGTATTTTGGCCCTTTTTAATATGCTATTAATGGGGTGTCAATTGCCCCAAAAGAAACGGTTTATGACTGCAGAGACCCAAGAAATGCTCGATAAACCAAGCATAGAGGCTGTACAAAACAGTACTCAGGGTGATCCCTTAGGGTTTTCAGGCGATCTGGGGAAAAGCTTAGGTGCTACGTTGTCGCCCATAGCCGGCACTAAGGATGCACTCTTTGAAAAACGCTTTGATATCGTAGCTGATCAAGTTCCTGCCCAAACCTTTTTCTTAAGTTTGGTGGAGGATACTCACTACAATATCACGGTGCACCCACTCGTACAGGGTAAGATTAGCTTACAGTTAAAAAAAGTAACGATTCCGCAGATTTTAGAAACAATTCAGAATGTTTATGGCTTTGATTATCGACAAACGGCGCAAGGTATCGAGATTTTACCGGCAACGCTCCAAACACGCGCTTTTCCAGTGAACTATCTGGATATTAGTCGTAATGGTAAGTCTTCCTTGCAAGTATCAGCCAGCAGTCTATCGGCAGAGGCCGCAGATGCTAGTAGCGAGGTGAAGACTAATTCGACCAGCGATTTTTGGAAAGAATTAAGGACGGCTGTAGAAACCATTATTGGTTCAGCCGAGGGTCGTAAAGTGGCTATTAGTCCTTTATCCAGTTTAATCATTGTGCAAGCGATGCCGGATGAATTAAGACGCGTCGAAGACTTTCTAAAAAAGGCTCAACTTTCGCTTAATCGACAGGTTATTTTAGAGGCGAAAATTATTGAAGTACAGTTAAATGAAGCCTATCAAGCGGGTATTAACTGGGGATTAATCAGTGGTCGTTTAAGTGCGGCCCAGATGGGTTCTTCCGAGGTGATAAACGGTATTGGTGCCACAGGTGGAAACTTTCCAGTGCCGACTGAAGGGTTTCCGGTCTCCATCAATATGCAACCGGGTACAGGGACTACTTCGTTGGCAGGGGGGGGGGGCGTGCCTGTGTTTGGCGGTATTGTTGCGATGGCAGTCAATTATAAAAATTTAAGTACTTTTATAGATTTATTACAGGCTCAGGGTGATGTGCATGTATTATCTAATCCAAGAGTGACCACCATGAACAATCAAAAAGCTTTGATTAAAGCAGGTGATGATTCGTATTTTATTACCAATGTTTCAACCACAACCACAGCGTCGGGGGGCTCAGCACCTGCAACAGTCACGCCGAATGTGACTTTAACACCGTTCTTTTCCGGCGTTTCTCTAGATGTAACGCCACAAATTACGGCTGATGATGAAATAACCTTACATATTCATCCAACCATTAGTTCTGTTACAGATGAACAAAAGAGCTATACGGTTGGCACTGATACAACAACTGTGCCTTTAGCAAAAAGCAGCGTTCGAGAGTCCGATAGTATGGTTAAAGCACGCAATGGAGAAATGATTATTATTGGCGGGCTTATTCAAAATAAGACGATGAATATCAAAGAAGGCATTCCGATTCTTGGTAAATTACCGATGATTGGAGGCCTCTTTAGTCAAAAAGCCCAAAGTATGCAAAAAAGCGAAGTGGTTATTTTAATAAGACCCATTATAGCAGATTCTGGCGCAGCCGCGCGTGAAACGGATAAGAGTCTTAGTCGGATCCAGGATATTAACGAAGAGATTATAGAGCGTGAAAATGCATTACATTAAAATATTAACAAACAAGCCTATCAATAAAACATTGCTATTGGGGATAACCCTACTTTATTCCACTACTGCTTTCTCTTGGATGGTATCGCAGCGCGTTGTAGAACTGAGCGGTTCCATGCCCATTTCAGAACTCGCCCATAATACAGCGCTACAAAGCCAAGCCCAATCCTTCGTTGTGCTAGCCCCTACCTTAGAAAGTTTTAAAGTTTCTCAGAATCCACCGACAGCGTTTGGTCTAAAGACTAGCACCGATCCCAAAGCCTTTACCTTTGAAAAAAGGCCGGCTCAATTATCCGTGGCAGAGGAAATGAACGTGGATTATAAACGGGCTCTCTATCACTATGCCAAGGGGAATGATGTTAAGGCAGAGCCTCTTTTTCTACGCGTTTTAAGTGAACGACTTGATTATCATCCTGCCAGAGTGGCATTGGCTACTCTCTATTTGCAGCAAAAAAAACTCGATCTTGCACAAAATCTATTGTTAGAAGGATTGTTGCTAGATGAATACCATCCTGATTTTTTAAGATTGGTAGCTTATATACACGATCGCCGGCAGGCACCTGAAAAAGCTTTGGAACTTTTAACGAAGGTGAGGAATCATCAAAGACAGGATAAACATTATATTTCATTTTTGGGCTATATTTATCAGAAAACAGGGCATTATGATTTGGCAAGGCAGCAATATTTTCGTTTGTTAGAGAAAGAGCCAGATGATCCTGCATGGTTGTTAGGTCTTAGTATAGCCTTAGAGTCCGAAGGAGAACGAGAATCAGCGCTTGAGGGTTACAAACGTCTGAGCGATAAAATGGGTGTGGATCCGAATATTGTGAAATATGCCAAAGAACGTATGCTTGCATTGAAAGGATAACATGGGATGATTTTTGGTAAAACGAAAAAAATAAAAATTGGCGAGTTGCTGATTGATGCTGGAAAAATTACGCAGGATCAGTTAAATGAAGCGCTTAATGTACAAAAAGAAAAAGGTGGTAAACTAGGTGATGTTTTGGTGCATCTTGGCTGCTTAACAGATCTAGATTTTGCACAAGTGCTAGGGAAACAATTAAATGTACCTTTTATTGATTTAAGAGAATATTCTTTTAGATCTGAAGTCGTGCAAAAGTTACCTGAAAAAATAGCGAGACGCTATGGATCGATTTTGTTAGATACCGTCGACAGTGGTTATTTGGTGGGTATGGCGGATCCTTCTGATCTGGCAGCTTATGATGCCTTAACACAAATACTTAATAGTCACGTAGAAACAGCTATCGTATTACAAAGCGATCTTAATCATGTTTTTAACGCCATTTATAGAAAGACAGAAGACATTAGTTCTTTTGCAAAAGAACTAAAAGATGAGATACAACAAGGCGAAGATAAAACAGAAGAAGTAAAATCGATTAGTGCCAATGCGGCACCTGTGATTAAACTCTTGGATTCTATTTTTGAAGATGCTGTTCAAATGCGCGCTTCTGATATTCATATAGAGCCTGATGAGAGCTCCTTGCGCATTAGGCAGCGTGTAGATGGCATTTTGCATGAAAACATTATTCCTGGTAAGGAGATTGCCTCGGCCTTGGTGCTTAGAATAAAACTGATGGCCGAGATGAATATTTCAGAAAAACGCTTGCCACAAGATGGTCGGTTTAGGGTGACTGTGAAAGATAAAAATATTGATGTGAGAGCCGCTGTTATGCCCGTCCATTTTGGAGAGGCTGTGGTATTTCGTTTAATGGATCAATCAAAAGGTATTGTGAAGCTCGATAAATTAGGATTCCCTAACGCAATGCTCACAAAAATTAAAAATCTTATCAGTCGGCCTAATGGTATTATTTTGGTTACAGGACCCACAGGTAGCGGAAAAACAACCAGTTTGTATTCTATGCTCAACGAGTTAAATACGGCCGATAGAAAAATTATTACCATTGAAGATCCGGTAGAATACGTTTTACCTAGGGTCAATCAAGTGCAGATTAATAATAGTATTGATTTAAATTTTGCGGCTGTTCTTCGGGCAACACTTCGACACGATCCCGATGTGATTATGGTGGGTGAAATGCGTGACGAGGAGACCGTTAAGATTGGTTTGCGATCGGCCATGACAGGACATTTGGTATTTTCGACTTTGCATACCAATGATGCGGCCAGTTGTGCGGTACGCCTTATTGATATGGGGGCTGAAGGATTTTTAGTAGCAGGTGCTTTAAGAGGTATTCTAGCCCAGCGATTGGCAAGAAAAATTTGTGATGGATGTATTACGTCTTATATGCCTACAGAGCAAGAAAAGGCTTGGATTTATGGTTTAATGGCCAAGGAATATAGTGCTTTTTCTTTTAAAGTAGGCAAAGGATGTTCGCGCTGTAATCAAAGTGGTTATTTGGGTCGTATCGGCGTTTATGAATACTTAGAAATAACCCCCGAATTAGCCGATATTTTAAGAACCAATGATACCAATGCTTTTATTAAAGCAACACGGACACAAGTTGGTTACCAGACCTTGACGCAGTTTATTTTCGATAAAGCTTCAGAAGGGATCACGACTTTAGCTGAAGTCTTTAAAATAACTGGAGAAGTTTCTTAAGGATTATTCATGCCAGAATTTGAATACCATGGTAGAAATTCTGTTGGAAAACCTATCAAAGGCATTGTGACGGCACCCAATGAATCAACAGTTGCGTTAGAGCTGGTGAGAAATGGTATTGTGCCTATTTCAATAGCATTAAGACTCAAAAGAAAATCTTTTCTGAAAAAAATAACGAGTTTTTTAGCAGAGGGTCCGCCTTCTGTACAGGATCTAACTTTTTTTAGTCGGCAGCTTTATACGCTTATTAAAGCGGGTGTGCCCATGATGCGTTCGGTGAATGTTGTTTTGGAAAGTGCTAAAAACCAGAAGCTCAAAGAAGCACTGAGTAATATTTTAGCTTTTATGGAGTCTGGTCAGTCTTTTTCTGTGGGTATGCGCCAACATCCAAAAGTTTTTCCAGCGCTGATGATTAGTTTGGTGAGCGTTGGGGAAAGCACAGGTGGATTAGATGAGATATTTAAACAGCTATCGGTGCATTTTTCAAGAGATGCAAAAACAAGCAAGCAAATAAAATCGGCTCTGCGTTATCCAATGATTGTTGGAATAGTGATTGGCGCAGCGGTGGCGTTAGTGAATATTTTTGTAATCCCATCTTTTACGAAATTTTTTGACCAGTTTAAGACCGATCTGCCTTTGCCAACAAAATTTTTAATAGCGTCCTCTCATTTTTTTGTGAACTATTGGTATGTTCTTGTTGTTATCATGGTGTTCGTTGTTGTTGGGTTTTTAAAATTTACGAATAGTGTTGTGGGTCGTCCAATGTGGGATCGCTTTAAGTTAAAAATACCTTTGGTTGGGAAAATAATGCATTTGGCTCTGATGGCTAGATTTGCTAGAAGTTTTGCTTTGTCTATTAGAACCGGTGTCCCCTTGCTTGAATCGATAGCGCTTATTTCAAAAACAACCGATAACAGTTATGTGGGTGAAAAAGTTATTTCCATGTGTGAATATATTAAAAGAGGAGAGTCTATTACGGTAGCTGCTACAAGAATTAGCATATTTACACCCTTGATCTTACAGATGCTATCGATTGGTGAAGAAACGGGAGAGCTCGATAAACTATTGGATCAGGTCGCAGATGCTTACGAGGAAGAAGTGGATTACGATGTGGAACAATTAGGCGATGCTATAGAGCCTATACTCATTAGTTTTATCGCCGCATTAGTTTTGCTCCTGGCACTTGGTATTTTTCTGCCTATGTGGGATCTTTGGAAAATCACGGGTAATAAGGGTTAAAAGATCTATGATAGAAAAGCGAAAAAGACAGGGTGGTTTTACGCTGGTTGAATCTACAATCACTTTGGTAGTCCTAGGTGTTTTAGCCGCCGTCGCGACCCCTTTATTTTTTTCGCTTGCTACCTATAATCAAAAATTTTACCAGGATGAAGTAGTCAATACGATTCGTTATGCGAGAAAATTGGCGGTTGCTTCGGGTTATTCTATTCAGGTTTCTGTGACAGACACTAGTATTGGCTTGCAGCAAAGAACAGAAGGTGCCAGTTGTACGACTGGAACCAGTTTTTCAGATATTGTTGATCCGTTGACCAATTTTGTGGGTTATGTAAGAACAGCACCGAGTCATACAACACTCAATTTTTCCAGTCAATGGCCTATTTATTTTAATCGTCTAGGTCAGGCCCTGCGTGCCAGCGATTGTCAAATAGGCACGAGTCTTATTAGCATAGGGGTGGATGATCAATCCAGTTTTTCGATTTATCCTGAAACGGGATTTATCGAATGAAAAAAATATCACAAGGGGTGGGTTTAATAGAATTGGTCATATCCATGGCCATTCTATCGATTGCCTTGTTAGGTTCTTTAATATCGATCAATACCGTAATCTTATCAAGCTCCGATCCACTCTTAGTGCAACAGGCCGTTTCGATTGCAGAGAGTTATTTGCAGGAAATAGGCAATAGACATTTTCCAATCAGTCCTTGTCCTGCTGCAATACGTTCTAATTATAGCAATATTTGCCATTACCAGGGTCTCAGCGAGTCACCCACTGATCAGGAGGGTAATTCTCTGGCTGCACTGAGCGATTATACCGTTACAGTGAATGTCGATAACACAACAGAAAGTTTGGGATCTTTTAGTGGTTCTACCGCGGTTGCACGTGTGGATGTGACGGTATCGCATAGCAGTATGCAAACGATTCAAATGAGTGCCTATAAAACCAATCATTAGGGTATTATGAAGATTAAAAACAGCTTGGGCGATGATTCAAAGCAAAAAACTCAGGGTTTTACCTTGATTGAGCTTGTGATTACCATCACGCTTTCAGGTTTTTTGTTGGCTGTTGTTTCACTGTTTATGACCTATCCTATTCTGGCTTATAGCGATGTGAGGCATCGAGCAGATTTGTTAGATTCTGCGGAAATGGCCTTCGAAAGAATGCGAGCTGATTTACAAAGAGCGTTACCCAACAGCATTCGTGTGAAACAAGATCCCAATAATGCCAACCGTATAGCCCTAGAATTTATGAATGTTGTAGAAAGCATTCGATATCGTGCGACCAGTCCTAATCCTTTTTTGGACTTTACAGGGTCTGGTTCAACGCAATTTGATACTATCGGTCTTTTTAACACAGCCCCAACCAATGCTACCTGTGTCGCCAATGATTGTCGTTTGGTTGTCTATAATGCGGGGGTTTATGGTGTTGATACGGATCATCCCAGTGATGGATTGAATGCCTATAGTACGGCTACGACCGTAGCGGGGGCCGTCACTATCACCCCCCCAAACACCAGCGTCTCTTTTTCTACGAATGGTAATGAATCACAATTAACGCTGAATAGTGCTGTGTTATTTGCCAACACCTCGCCCGCTCAGCGTTTGTATGTAGCATCTGTATTGCCCGTCAACCCCATTTTGAAAATATTTTTGGCTCCCATCGTTAATTTGAGATTTAAAAAGTCAATAGACTACGCGCCGATTAGCACATCGGTTTTACTAAAGTTAATCGACGG
>JAGOUJ010000052.1 GCA_018061325.1 Gammaproteobacteria bacterium | reverse complement strand
CGCAGTGCTTTTATCGCACCCCCTGGGTATAAAATGGTATCGGCCGATTACTCACAAATTGAATTACGAATCTTGGCGCATCTTTCCCAGGATCCAGGTCTTTTACAGGCCTTTAGTCTAGGCGATGATATTCATCGTAATACCGCTGCCGCAGTATGGAATGTCCCTGTAGAATCGGTCACACCCCAACAACGGCGCAGCGCCAAAGCCATTAACTTTGGTTTAATGTATGGCATGTCGGCCTTTGGTTTATCCAAGCAATTAGGGATCCCGGTGGATGCCGCCCAATTGCAAGTCGATCGCTACTTTGATTGCTTTTCAGGTGTCAAACAATTTATGGCACAGGTGGTGGCAGAGGGTGTAACACAGGGCTATGTGCAAACCATTAAGGGCCGGCGACTTTATTTGCCAGACTTAAAGAGTCCTAATGTGATTGCACGGCGTGCGGCAGAGCGTGCTGCGGTGAATGCCCCCATGCAGGGCAGTAATGCCGATATTATTAAACTGGCCATGATCGAAATGGATCGTGTCATTCAAGACAAATCAGACTCGATTCGCATGATCATGCAAGTCCATGATGAATTAGTCTTTGAGGTAGCAGAACATGATGTACCGCAAGCGACCGAGCAGATAAGACGGATCATGGAAGGTGTGTGTACGCTTTCCGTGCCCTTGAAGGTGGATATCGGGGTTGGGAACAATTGGGATGAGGCACACTAAAAGGGTATCTTTTATAGCTAACGTTTAGACCGTTAGCTATAAAAATAAGCAACTCTAATGAGTCTCCCCCTAGAAATGACCACTTCAACACGGGCCGAGATGGTTCGAAATTAATCAGCCGTATTTATTACCGGCTCCTACGGTGCCTCATGTTTGGCCACATCAGGTTGAAAAGGTTCCAGAAGCCCCGCCCTATTGCTAACGTTCAGACCGTTAGCTATACTAACGTTCAGACCGTTAGCTAAAAAGGACAGGGGAACCCTTGGATAATCAGCAGATCAATCAACACTTACTGCAGGGAGATATCCATACAGAGGGTGTTCTGCCACACGTTGATAGCTTGAAGTCGATGGCCTTTGTTTTTACACAAGCTTTTGGCCTTGATGTCTTACCCATGGAACCGGGGGTACTCCTCATAAGGGGTGCTAGACAATATGGCAAAAGCACCTGGCTTGAACAGCAAATTCTGGAAACGATACAAGCCTTTGGGGCTCAAACAGCGCTGTATTTAAATGGGGATGAAATAAAAGATTATACGCAGTTAATTCAAGCAATAAGACTACTCATTCCCCTATTTGCACCACGTGCAACGGTCAAGCGATTATTTATTGATGAAATCACGGCGGTGCCAGCCTGGGAGAAAGCCATTAAACGCCTGATTGATGCCGGTGAACTGAAAGATATTTTATTGGTAACAACGGGTTCTAAAGCTTCTGATCTACGCAGAGGGATCGAACGCTTACCGGGCAGAAAAGGTAAACTTGCCCGCACTAATTATGTTTTTACCCCTATAGCCTATAAGGATTTTAAAGAAAAATGTGTGGGGGTTTTTAAAGAAAATACCTTATGGGCCTATCTTTTATCGGGTGGCTCGGCCATTGCTGCAAACGAATTAGCCACGACGCATCGATTGCCAGAGTATGTGGTATCCATCATTAGTGATTGGATTTTAGGAGAATGTGCTGCTACAGGTCGCTCCCGCGCTAATCTATTAGCCATTTTGCAAAGTATCTATCGCACAGCCGGCACACCTGTAGGGCAGGCTAAATTAGCCCGAGAAAGTGGTTTATCTAATAATACGGTTGCACAAGGATATATCGAATTATTATCCGATTTAATGACGATGATGCCGGCTTTTCCCTATGATCCCGATAAGAAAATTTCACTGTTTCGAAAACCCTGCAAATATCATTTTATTAATTTGCTTATGGCGATCTGTTGGCATCCACGAAAACCAAGAACGGTAGATGCGCTAAAAAACTTAGGGGAAGATTTGGGGCCAATATTTGAGTGGACGGTTGCACAAGAAATATGGCGTAAGCACTGCATTGCGGGCGAAGTTGATTTTATGGATCATCTCAATTTCTGGCAATCCAAAGAGCATGAGATTGATTTTGTTGTTCCTAGCCAAGGTCTTTACTTAGAAGTTAAATCGGGTGCTTATAGGCCGCATAACTTTGTATGGTTTTTAAAGTCTTTTCAGGTGGAGCACTTAACCGTCATTAATCAGGATTCGTTTGATACGGAAAGAATACATGGCATTTCTTTAGAAGATTTTTTATTAATGGGGTAGAACCCATGAGTAGCTATTCCGTCTATTATCGGGATTGATAGTGGTTAATGAATAGCGTACCCTTAGGGGCTGGATGTTTTTTTAATTGGAGTTTCTAAATTGTTTGATAAATATTCATTCGGTGGGTTATTGCTAGCTATAACATTTTTGTCAGGTTGCTCTGTCTATAAAGCAGCTTCTAATGAAGGTGTTTCAGTGGCAGATGTTCGTAAGTGTCAAACAAGAGGTTGTTTTCTATCTCGTGGGATGGAAATTATCAATAGCAATGAAGAAAGTAATGGGCGGTATACTGAAACCTATAGGGCTCAGGCAAGGAAATCTGGTCTTAATTATGTCAGGGCTGCGGGGCACGGTGTGCTTGATGTGATGACGATTGGGATTTGGGAGGCAGTTGGCACCCCCGTTGAAGGTGCTCTATCGAATAACCGCGGATATATTACCGTTATTGCTAATTATCCCTCTAAAAAAGCAGATGAATTTGAAAAAATGGATATTTATGATGCAAATGGTAAAAAAATAGTCCCAAAATAAGGCATGTACCTTGAAGCAAATGATGGTTAATCAGCCGTATCATTCAACCATTCATTGAGCACAGCCTTCGCCTCTTCCACGCCTGTGTTGTTAAAAGCGGAGAACAATTGCGCACTCACGGGCACCTCATATTTTTCAAGCGCTTTGAGTACGCTACGCATGGCATCAAGTGCCGGTCCTCGTTTAAGCTTGTCGGCCTTGCTGAGTAAAATGTGAACCGGCAAGACATTGGCTGCAGACCACTCGATCATTTGCCAGTCTGTTTCTTTGAGTGGATGACGAATATCCATCACAAGAATCAAGCCCTGTAAGCTCTCACGATCTTCCATATATTTGCCAATAAGCACTTGCCATTGGGCTTGCATAGCTTTGGGGACTTTGGCATAACCATAGCCGGGTAGATCGACCAAACGTCGGTTGGGATCTAATGAAAATAAGTTAATTAACTGTGTCCTTCCGGGGGTTTTACTGGTTCTTGCGATGCGATGAACATTCGTAATCACATTAATCGCAGAGGATTTGCCCACATTGGAGCGGCCCGCAAAAGCGACTTCCACCCCCGTATCAGGGGGTAGTTGGCTGGGATCGGCCACACTTTTGATAAAGCGGATTTGGTTATAGTGGGGTATGCTCATTCGCTGCTATGATAGCGGTTGTTTCGAGACAGGGATAGTGGGTGATAGGTTTTATATGCGATATAGGCTAATAGTATTCATGATGGCCTTGAGTGGGATGGTGCAAGCAACTTTGATAGTGCCTGTTTCCCCTGCTGTGGCACCTGCGGAGTCTGCCGTTGCAGCTGCTGCGCCAGTCCCTGTTGCACAGACCTCTTTTGATAAAGCAAAACAGTGTGCGAGCTGCCATAATAATGATGGTAATAGCACAGTGCCGGCTTGGCCTAGTATTGCGGGACAATCACACAAGTATTTTATGGAACAGCTGAAGGCTTTTAAAGCGGGTGCGACAGGACCAAGGCCCAATCCCGTGATGGAGGGGATCTTAGGGCCTTTATCGATAGAGGAGCTTGAGTCATTGGCAACCTATTTTTCGAACCAGACAGTCGCTGTAGGTACAACCCCCGAGGCTTTTGTTGCCTTGGGTGAGCAGATCTATCGGGGGGGTAACCCCCAAACAGGGGTGCCCGCTTGTGCGGCCTGTCATGAAGCACGGGGTGCAGGAAACCCCTTGGCAGGTTTTCCAGCGCTCAGTGGCCAACAACCGGATTATATGATCCAGCAACTCCATAACTTTCGTACAGGACTGCGCAAAAACGATCCCAATGCTATCATGCAAGATATTGCGAAGCGTATGAGCGATGAAGAAATAAAAGCGGTGGGAAATTATGTCCATGGACTTCATTAAATATCTAAAATGGGGACTCGGCCTTAGTCTTCTGGGGCTGTTGGCTTATGCTTTGTTTGTTGTGTTTTTTAAACCAGCGGATGTGTTGAAGGCAGATGTATCTATCAAACCCGCAAGTCATGTCTCAGATAAAGGCTATGAAGTGCTGCCGGTTGCCATCACTTCGAATCCCACCATTCAAGCGCTGATAGCCGAGGATCCGGGTCGTGTTCAGCTGGTTAATTTTTTTAGTTATGCCTGTTATGGTTGTATGCGTTGGCATCCTTTCCTCGATACCTGGGCCAAGCAACATGCACAAAAGGTTACGGTTCATCAGGTGCCTATTCTTTTCAATAAGGCTTGGGAACCTTTTGCTAGAATCTATTTTATTGTGAAGGCGCTAAAAAGAAACGATGCGCTAGATACAAAGCTGTTCGAAACTATCCAAGCACGCAGCCTCGATTTAACCGATAAAAAAAACTTAGCAGATTTTTTTAAAAAAAACGGTGTTCCGCCTCAAACGGTTGAAGATCTCTATGATTCTTTCAGTGTGAACCAGGACCTACTGAAAGCTAAAAATATGGCGGCGGCCTATCAGATTACTTTGAGTCCGAGCGTTGTGCTCAATACACCACGGGGTAGTTATTTGATAACCCCTAACATGATTGAGAAGGGTAGCGGAGAGGGGCTTATGCAGACCTTAGATGCACTGCTTGCATCCCTAGGAGGCTCTGAAAGCCATGTCAAATAAAATGCGTGTGGGTATTGTATTGGGTGGGCGTTCTGCAGAACATGCTATTTCCCTGCTTTCGGCCAAAAGCGTTATCGAAGCGATTAACAAAGATAAATACGAAGTCGTGTTATTGGGGATCAGTAAAGCGGGCGAATGGTTCTTCTATGACGATCTGGCGCACTGTTTGTTGGATGCGCATAGTGCGAAGCGTGTTCGCATGCAGGAATCGCATCATCCTGTTGCATTGGTTGCACAACCCGGTGCGAGTCCACTTGTTCGTTTGGAGCCTCATGCTATCAATCATCCCGTTGATGTTATATTTCCCCTCGTGCACGGTCCTTATGGTGAAGATGGTACGATTCAAGGTCTCCTTAAATTAGCGAATGTTCCTTTTGTGGGTGCGGGTGTTTTAGGATCGGCTGTGGCGATGGATAAAGACGTGATGAAACGTTTATTGAAAGACGCAGGTATTCCGATTGCACCTTTTTTAATTTTGAATGCCCATAACGCAATGGATACCACGTTTGAAGAAATTGTCGAAACAGTGGGCCTGCCTTTTTTCGTAAAACCTGCCAATTTAGGCTCTTCAATCGGTGTTTCTAAGGTGAACGGTATAGACGATTTTGATGAAAAAATAGCCTTTGCCTTTCGTTTTGATCGAAAGATTATCGTTGAAACCTTTATTGAAGGTCGGGAGCTTGAATGTTCTGTATTGGGTAATGATCATCCGATTGCCTCGGTGGTGGGAGAGCTTATTCCCCAGCACGAGTTTTATTCCTATGAGGCAAAATATTTAGATGATGAAGGGGCGATTTTTGAAATTCCTGCGCGCCTTAGCGCAGAAAAACAGCGAGAAATACAGGCGCTAGCGTTGAAGACCTACAAGGTTTTATGCTGCCAGGGTATGGCGCGCGTGGATCTGTTTTTAAGCTCGGATGGCCAACTGTTTCTGAATGAAATTAATACCATTCCTGGTTTTACAAAAATAAGCATGTATCCCAAATTATGGGAAGCTAGCGGCTTAGCCTATCCCGATCTGATTGATCGATTGATCAGCCTAGCTATCGAGCGCTTTGAACAAGAACAATCCTTAAATACAGCGCTTATGTTAATGGGCGAGCAGCCCGTTCCAAGCGATCTTGAATAGCCAGCCAGGCTTCGGTGTGTGGGAGCTCTTCCACGAGAATCGCCTCAATAGCGCTGTTATCGAGCTTATATAGGCAGTCATAGAGTTGTTGTGCATAATGCGTCGGATCCAGCGGCATTTGTATCCAAACACTCGGATCTTGTCCCATACCTTTTTCCGAAGCGGTGTAACTTAAGACACCATAGTGTTTCCCTTGCTGTGTGAAGGCTATTATTTTTTCTTTTAAAGCCCTTTGATCTAATAAGTACAGCGGTTTGGTGGGTGCATAATGGCTATGATCCGAACCGGGGGCTTGCAGATTTTTAGGTATTGCCTTGGATACTGCACCTTTAGAAAAAACGGGTTCATTCAAAATCTTTGATAATGCAGTTGCAGAAAAAAAACCTTCGCGCAGAATGATCGGTTGATCCTCTAAAAGATACAGAATGGTCGATTCAATCCCAATGCTACAAGGGCCACCGTCTAAAATATAATCGACCTTGTGTCCGAGTACCTTGCGTACATGCTCAGCGGTCGTAGGACTTAAATAACCATAAGGATTGGCCGAGGGGGCTACAATGCCACCCTGAAACTGATCAAGCAAAGCGAGTGTGAGTGGATGATGAGGGATCCGTAATGCCACAGTTTCTTGCTGTGCGGTAATCATTTTAGACACCCGCGGATGCCGTTCAAGAATCAGCGTGAGAGGCCCTGGCCAGCAGGCCTTGGCCAGACGCCATGCAAGGTCGGGGATATTGATAGCCCAGTTTCTCATTGCTTCAGCTTTTGCAATGTGTATAATCAACGGATTATAAGTGGGTCTATTTTTAGCCGCGTACACGCGTTCTACAGCCTGTATATTATCGGCATCTGCCCCTAGGCCGTATACGGTTTCGGTGGGAATGGCTACCAATTTACCGGCTTTTAAAAAGTGTAGAGCCTGTTCTATATCAGTCATGAGAGCATTCATAGCGTGTTTTAGTGAAGGGCTATAGTACGATAGACTTAAGGGATTCGTCTAGGACGTATAGGAAAAAGCGTGCAGCATCTTGTAGTATGGTTATTGGGTATCGTAGGGGGGATCGGTTGTATCCCTGTTGCTTTTTCCGAGTTGTCCGGTTCTTTAGAGGAATCCCATATTCTTTTACGCCTACAGCCTGAGGCGATACTCAACATTGAAAAAGGCGGTCAAATGATGTCGGGAACCTCTCCTGCTCAACAACCCCCAACCCTCGCGGAGAGGGGTCAACACCGTTATGAAGAGACTTGTCATATTTGTCATGGTGCAGGTTTAGCAGGTGCGCCTAAATTTAAAGATAAGGCTGATTGGGCACCGCGTATCGCTGATGGCATGGATCTGCTCGTCAAGCGCGCGATAGAGGGCTATAAAGCCATGCCCCCTAAGGGCAGTTGTAGTACGTGTTCAGATGAGGAAATTAAAAAAGCCGTGGAGTACATGGTGTCCAATGCACAATAGGGAAAGACAATGCGAGGATGGCAAGAATGGTGCGAAGCATTACCAAACTCTGAAGATGTTTTAAGTCGTTCCACCGTATTTGTAAGCACCGCAGCAGAGCGCTTAAGACAGGCACAAGCAGCATTAACAAGCGTTGTAGCCGCGGTTCCTGAAGTTGTGGGTAATACTATGGTTCAAACACATCGACGGTTTGAAAGAAGTTATCCCGAATTTCACCAAGGTTTTAACGATATTTCTGGTTACCAGCAAAAACTTTTAGAACCTTGCGATATTCACTATCTTCGTTTTTTGATTTTAGATTGTCAAGTGGATGTTCATTATCATCGATCAGGTTACAATGTTTTCTCTTGTGTTGCGAGTGACTCTTCGAATGTGACCGATCAAAAAAAACGCTTCGCCTTTCTATTACAATGTCGAGCAAATGTAAACAGTCTTGCACAGATGCACCATCATAGGACACCGCTCCATTTATTAATCGTCAATAAAAATGAAGAGGCTGCATTATTTTTGATTGATTATACGAGACAAACGGGCCATTCTATAGCTTATCATTTGCAAGATTTTTATGGAAACACGGCATTATTACTGGCTATAAAAGAAGAGCAAGCAGAAGTGGCCGCTGCGATTCTTAATGAAATGGAAAAATTTGGGTCTAATATTGGGCTAAATGTATGTGATGTTCATGGAAAATCAGCGCTCGATAATGCTTTTACTATGAGAGTTGAGAAAATCATTATTAAACTAATAGCCTCAGGGGCTGAGTATCATGCAACCCGGAATGGTCATGAAACAATAACTTTTCAAAAAGATTTTTTAAATCCCTATCATTTAAATCATCTTCGTTCTTTGGTTTTGGAGGGTAAAGTAAACGTTCATTATGATCAATTCGGCTTTAATGCCCTATCTGGCTTGGCTAGTGGTTCCCTGAATCCAGACGATCAGAAAGAGGGGTTCATATTTTT
>JAGOUJ010000012.1 GCA_018061325.1 Gammaproteobacteria bacterium | reverse complement strand
AGTAGGGAACAGGTTGCTAAATCTCGCCCGCAGGATCATCGTCCTTAGCAGTTACCCGGCTTCCCTGTTCCCTCACCCAAGTGCCCTTGAGTGCACCACTTTTCAGTGATTAGAGTCAAGATACAAGTAGTTACCAATCTTTTAAGGGTCATTTGTGTTGTTTTTTGTACCGTTCGTAAATCTCTTCGATTAAGGTTTCAACCACACTGGCACTTTGGGTATCGGTAATCAAATCGCTTTTCTCTTTAAGGAGTCGCATACGTTCTTCGACCACCAAGGCTGCCGAGCCATTGGGATAGAGCGCGGCTAAAAAACGCCGGGTTTCAGCGGCACCGATTTTTTCATAGAGCGCGTTGCGGATCCGTGCATCTTCAGCCGTGGTATTAAAGGCCCAGAGTTCAATCGGCCCAATCGTATTGGTAATAAGCTGGGTATTCACGCCCCATTTGGTAGAAAACTGTGCGAGGAAAGTAGCACCACCCGCTCTTGGACCATGCACACGGGTTTCAAGCGCAATGCGTGCGGTTTCTGATAAGCCAAATACTTTGGTCGAACGCTCGATGGCTTGTTTAGGACCTGCATCCATAATAAAAACGGAGGTGGCGAATTCGACCATAATCGGATCGAAATCTTCTAAGGACTGTGAAATAAGAGCGACTTGTACTCGCCATTTTCGACCTTCACGCATATCGACGATAACCTGATCACGTACGGCTTTGGCTTTAGAGGTACGATGAAATTCATCAAAGACAATGCGTTTGGGATCTTCGCGAATATCCAGAATACGTTTTTTGTGGTGTTCATGATAAATCGTTGGCAGATCTTTTAACATATCATCTGTTAAGTAATAGTGTCTGGCCAAAATATAACGAGCCAGCATATACATAATGGCCGTTTGGCGATCGGCGGCTTCACCCCCTGTTTTAGCGACTTCATCCAAATCTAAAGACACGACCCGTGCTTCGCCTAAATCAAAGGCGGTGGGTCTGGCCAATACAGGATATTCGCGGATCGCCCCCGAAATCATACGCCCAAAGGCATTAATAATGGGCTCACCGGTAGGACTGTTAATCGCGCCATACAGATCGGCAACCGTTTGAGAACGGCAAATCGAGGCTGCATCTGCCAACAAAGGTATAGCATAGCGTTGTGCAATGCTGGCTTCATGGGGATAACCTGCCTTAAAGAGTAGATCGGTTATTTCCCACCAGGTGGTGTGTGAATCGGTCGTGATAGCCAAATGCTTAATAGTCTCATCTACCAGCGTTTCTAGATTGGGGGTATAGGGCCTAGGATTGCCGTTATCTGCTAGGCTCTTATAGAGTTCATCAACCACCATGCCTGCCATATCGGAGATCCCATCATAGGCATTTTCTTGTCCGATAGGGGTGCCTAACAGCGTTAAAAAGTTTACAAGGAAGGCCCGATCTTGTGGTGAAGGGAAACGTGCACCCAATTGTGTATCAAAAGGATTAATCGCCATTTCAGGTCGCATATGCATGCGATGATAGGCCACTAAATGCTGTTTTTCCTTGGGTAAGGCCTCACGTAAGAGGGAAATCAAGCCGCTGGAAGAGGGGCCTATATCCACGATAGCAATATACGGTAATCGATTGATGCCGCCTGATAAACATAAAGCCAAATTCATGGCATTCGACAGTACCGATTTACCCGAGCCAGGTTTTGCGTAAATGAGATCAATCCATGTCGTTTGTTGGGTTGAACCCGGTTGATAGGGCCAGGGTTTACCATCTAAAGAACGAAATAAAATGGCGCCTGTTTGCCAAGGGGATGCAGGGCGTGTAAAAGGCAGCATGGTTGTCACATCCGAAAGGGGTGCGATCGAGGCATTGGCTACACTTTTAGTCGAAATGCCGAGCGCACTGGAGATCATCCCTGCATAAGCATCACCCGATATCTCTGAAGTCTCACAATAGCCCCAACCCTGAATGGCCTTGGCTAATTCGGCAACCCTTAAGCGTAGCAGTTTTTCTTCACCCACTTTAGCCCAGGTGCTGGCACTCACTTGTAAGCGTACAACGGCATCATCCGTATTCACTTGTAAATAATTTAGTTTGTCGATACCGTTTGCAATAAGACGGTTATGGGCATGGGCAAAACTTAAGATGCTTGCCAGGGTCGATTTAAACCCTAGAGAATTTAAGCCCCCACTTTCTAACAGAAAAGAAATGCGCCAGGGGACCTGTGTTTGCAATACACGGTTAAAGAGCACGCCAAAACTAGCCACTTCACTCGGAAATAAATCAATCGTGACAGTGCCGTAAAGACGATCACCCTGTCGAACTGTGCGTAAATCGAGGATTTCACCATCCCTCGGAATTAATTGGCTGGCTAAAGGTGGCCAGAGTACATCCGAAAGATCGCCTTCAAAATTTTTGCTTTCTCGCACGGGGATTTTATCGCCTGGCAACGAAGGTTTCCAGCGCGCATCGGTAAAATCGGGATCGATACTGGCGCGAATAGCTTGACAGGCACCATGCACTTCTAAGAGTTGGCTCATAAGGCCAAGCCCATTCAGATCGCTTACCAGCGATCGGATCAGGGCTTCATGCGCATCGCGTAGTTCTGGGATTGCTTGCAAAAAACGTTGGGCATTGCGTATCAAGGGCCAACGTTGCCCTTTTAGACGTGTGGTCTTATCCTTCATCGATTGTTCGAATTGAGCCTTGGTA
The DNA here is from genome assembly GCA_018061325.1 of Gammaproteobacteria bacterium. Lineage (GTDB taxonomy): Bacteria > Pseudomonadota > Gammaproteobacteria > UBA6186 > Azoamicaceae > CADEGZ01. The sequence continues at coordinate 31,822 of JAGOUJ010000012.1, read as the reverse complement.
AGACTATTGGGGGTGGACCAAATCACAAAGTATAGCGATTCTGAGGCGCAGTATCGATAAAGCTCTGTTACACGTTCAGAAAACAGATCGTCTAATGATAAATCCAATTGACGTGCCGTTTGGCGGGCAGGGGCTAACATGGCTTCCAAATCTTGCGTCACGGTTTCTTTATCATGTCTAAAGAACACTTGGATTTTATGGCCTGGACGTGCAATAAAACTCTGTAAGGTTTGGGTGAGCGCTTGATGCATGTGTTCAAATTCTTCAGGACCGACCAAAAAGGTGGCGCCTTCAATTTTAATCACTGAAACCAGCGATCCATCTTTTCCGACTAAAGTGTTTACATCATCGGCTGTTTCGAGTTCGCAGTAGCTTTCTGAAAACTGGCCTAAGCTATTTCCCAGCCATATTAAAAGACCATCGAAGGTATCTAAAATCGTATCAACGATAGGCACTGTGGATCACCTTATAAAGGAATATTGGCAAAAACGGTTGATTTCCAATAGGTTGCTTCTGCTTGAAAAAATTTCCTGAGGGGCAATAATTTTAAATCAAAAAATAAAGGATGGTTCATTTGTGTAGGGGTTAATTCACTATCGATCAGCGTTTGCCCAAAGAGCATCGGTATCTGGGTACCCGTGCCAAAAAGGGTTTCGACGGCTTGTGCACGGTCAGACAGGCTTAAGTAAACAGCCTGTAATTTACCTTTGTAAGGAGATTCGCGTAACAGGCTACAAAACAGTGCACGACAAAAATGGTTGAGATCGGCCTGGCTTATCTCAGGCAGATAAATAACAGTGCCAAAGCTCTTGGTATATTTACCCAAGGCATCCATAAAAAAGCAGGGGCTACACAAGCTACAAGCGGTTGCAAGATTAGATAGATCATTATTTTGATAATTCTGATCAATATTGACCACAACCTGAAACTGTTGGGATTTAAAACCACAATAGCGACAGCTGTAGTCGTCACGTTCCAAAACCTTAGTCGCCAACCGCAAGAAAGATTCTTGAGATTGGCGTCCTGCAAAGGCCTGCCAATTGCCTTTTTTAGCGCTTAAGACAATCGGTAAAAGGGTTGTCATTATTGGCCTGTGCCTGTCAAACCTTGTCCTTCACCTGCAGTGGCTGCAGAGGTTGCACTGGAGCCAAAAATGGAGGCTCCGGCTGTGGCTAAAATCGTGGGTAAGAATAGTAAACAAGCGGCTACAACGATCATGACTACAGGTTTACTTAAGGGCACTTGTTGGGGGTTTTCCTTATGCGCTTTTAACTGTAAGATCCCTGCCATCGCAAAGCCAACGCCTGCAACATAGGATAAGACACTTAAAAGCTTAGCCACCGCATTGGCTTGAGCCGTCACTGTTTTGGCAATCGTCGTCAAATCACCGCCCCCACTAGCGGCTATTGCTAGGGTGCTGAAGCCTAGTAGGGCCGTTCCCAGCAGTATTTTAGTACCTGTCTTCATAGTCTGTCTCCTGTGTACAAAAGATTTCTCAAAAACTATCTTTATTATGAACCAAAAATCGTACTATAGATAACATTGGTCGCTGTCACGAAATTCATGGCCACAACACCCCCAATAATATGCGTGACGCCCTTGCCTACAACCCCGGGTTGGGAACTATGGCCCGCGGTGCCAGAAATAATAAACCATCCCTTTATAAAGGATAATAAACCTAGAAATTGTATGTAAAGAACCAAGGTATTGGCAATAGAAACCCATTGTTGGTTAAAACTATCTCCGCCCATATAACCCAAAAGGGATGAGCCCGATCCCAGACTACTATAGCTCACACTGCCACTGGCAAAGAGGGAAGCCCCTCCACTCCCGAACAAAGAGCTGGTAATCGTATCGGTAGAACTGGGCAAATAGATAAGTGCTGCGCCCACCAAAATTTTTACCATCGGGCCACTCAATTCGCCTGGTTGACTTTGTTGGGTGGCGAAATTACCCATTTTTTTCATCATCATCAGTCCGCTAAAGATTAAGTAAACGCCTGCTGCATAGGAAATGGCCAAGAGCATGAGCGTAAGGGGTCCGATCACATGTTTGAGGTTTGACATGATGGTCCCGATATCGGGTACAGCATAGGCCTGTTGATGCACCAACAGTAATAGGAGGCCTATGCATCGTTTATAGCCTTGTGCATTTGCCCCCTTTTCTAAAAGGGGGGCGCCCGTAGGGCGGGGGGATTTTTGGAACTTGTGAAGGACTGTATTCATGCGAAAAATCCTCCCGGCTGAAGTGCGGCAGCTGTTTTATCGGAAGGTAACCCCAGAGCTAGTGAGTACCAGGCCGTGGGCCGCATCAATAACCAGCACTTTGCCATAATTCCCAAGGTTATCTCCTTCTGCAACCGTAATGATGGTGCCTTTGGTCGATTTAAGCCAAGCCCGTCCTGGGATGACTGCATGAACTTGATATTCAGGATTTTCGATATCAACTGTTTGCTGTGCATTCGTCTGGTCGAAGGGTGCGCGTAGCACTGCGGGACGATCCAGACCTTCATCTTTTAGGGTATCACGTACCTGCGAGAGCTGGTTTTTAACCCCACCCACATCTTGCGATAGCGTAGAGGTTGTATTCGTGAGGGTAGAGAGACGTTGGTCGATGATGGCATTCGATGTGGATAAACGCTGATCCATCGTAGTAATCGCTTGATTCAGTCGCTCTAAATGCTGAGACATATCGTGGGTGTAGCTATCAAGATAATTAATTTTTCCCAACATGGTGTCTATTTGTTGATTCAGGGTTTTCAAAGCATCCTGGAGTTTCCCTATGAGCTCTGTACTAGGGCTTGGTGCTGCTTGTAGTGGTTCGGCATGGGGATGAGGCGGCACAAAAAGGGCTTTGTGTGTCTCTGGAATCACGGGTGCTTGCTTATCGGTTTCAGCAAAAGCCTTATCTAATTCTGAGGTATTAGGTTGCAGGGGGGCTGAGGGCGTCTGTTGTTGCTGCACAGGTAATGAAGGTTGACTATGGGGTTGCTGTAAGGGTACAGATGGCGGTGTGGTGGGATGTCGTAAAAAACGATAACTCACCCCTGCAATCGTTCCAAGCACCAAAAAGCCTAAGCCAATCAATACGCTTTTGTTCAGCGGTCGTTTTTGTGTTGTTTGTACAGCATCAAGCTGGCCGTGCTCGCCGAAGTCAAACTCTTCGTTCATGCCATCAAGATCGGGATCATCTGGGGACTGCGAATCATGCATTAGGTTTCACTCACATCATCTAAAATAAGCAAACCAAAGCCGGTGCCTTGGTCTACGGTAATGGTGTTGGGCGTATTAAAATAGGTACTTGTTGCGGCACCCACATTTTGGCCCACCTGTCCTAAGGACGCATAAATCTGTTGGCTAGCATTCAGTGATGGCATCGTTGTGGTGGTCGCACCCGAGGCTGTGTTCGTGGTTGTTGAACTACCTTGAGAGCTAATCACTTTGGCATAGCCTGTGGCAAAAGAAGAGGCCAGTAAAGTGCCATAGCGCAGCAAATAATGATGATCGACATCGCTAGCCAATGCAGTACGGGCGGAATCGGGATCCACAGCGACAGCCTTAATGTTTAAACTTTTGTCGGTATTGACAGGGCTCATGGTTGTAAAGCTAAGAATGACTTTTTCAGGCCTATTATCGGCCGATTGAGCCGGTTGCAGGGAACCGATGACTTTAGCACCCTTAAAATCGCCTTGTACAATGGTACACATGATAGGACCGGGTTCATCGGAATTGACAGCGGTATCGAGAGAGGCATAAAGAATGGTGCCCGCTTTGATCAGTACATTTTTATTCGCAGACGCATTTCCAGCATCATTAGCCTGCCTCTCCAAGGCGCTGGTTCCATCCTTATTTTTAGGCTCCTCACCTTGTACAAATTGTTGCTGATTCACTTCTTCTAAGTTTTTGACCACTTTTTTAGATTGACCTTCCATATTGGCCATTAAAAGCGCCAATTGTTTTTGTTGTTGATCGTTTAATTGTGCTTGGCGCGCAGCCTGTGTACGCGCTTCTTGTTGTTTGCGGCGCATGGCTTCTATGGATAAAGCACGATCTTGATCACGATTACTCAGGGTTGCCTGTGCGTCAGTATTGGTTTTTTCATTGGCTATTCTAACACTCTCTGGGCTGATCAGCATCAGTTGTTTGGCAAAGACGGGATCGGTCGATAATAATTTTTTTAGGGCGCCAGGATTCAATTGCGCGATTTTTTTTGCCAATTCCGGATTATCTAATAAGAACTGTTTAAACAAGGCGGGATTTTTTTCGGCAAAATCCTCTATAAAGCTGGGATCACTGGTGAGTAATGTTTTTAAAATCTCTGGATTGCTTGAAGACAGTTGTTTGGCAAAGATAGGATCGCTTAGCAATAGTTTTTTCATAAAGGCAGAATCAACCCGTGCTATTTTTCTAGCGAATGCAGTATTTTCCAGTAAAAGTGCTTTGAAAAGGGCAGGGTTTTTTGCGGCGAAGGCTTCTGCCAAGGTAGGACAATCATTTAATAGTTTAAGCGCAGCGAGTTTATCATGACTGGCTGCATCAATGGCAGCATTGGTATCGACAGGGCAAGACAAAGGCGTTGCTGTTTCATCTTCCTCTTTTTGTGTGCACGACGTACAAGCAGGGCATGTTCCAAATTGATCTTCAATGCCTAAGGTTTGCTGTTTTTCTAGTGCATCTTTCGATCGCGTGCCAATAATGGTTGCGATAGCGCTTCCGCCAGTTTTTTGTGCAGCCTGTGCGCGCTTTTGATTATCCTCTTCTTGTAAATTCCGATATTTTTCAGAGGTTACACTACCCGGTATCGCGGTGATTTCTGGGACTTTAGGAGATGCTGATGCTTTTGTTTGAAGGGCATTGCCACCACGTCCGATTAAGGCAACGCTTAAACCCGCAAGTACGCAGATAATCCCACCAAAGAGTAGGAGCGTCCTAGGTTTGACTTTTTTTGCCTGGCTTAGTAGGTGTTTTGACATAGCCTTTTATAATCCTTTAATCACAATTTCAATGGGTTTTCCATTATGAGAAGCCAAAATAAGCGGCGTTTGGATCATCTCATAGACACGCGTACCATCGGGACTAGAGGCTATGGTACTCCAAGCGGGTGAGAGTACGATTAGCTGTGTTCTGAAAATGAGTTTGCCTCCACTGAGCCAAGCGCGCCCCAAGCCACCGCTTACTTCTAATTCCTGACTACCCGGGGGCGGGATCCCATCCAAAGCATTCAGCAGTAGGGGGCTGGCATTGGGCAGTGCATCACCCGTCATCGGTGCGAGTGCATTGGGGCCTCGTCCCTGTACTTGTAAATCAACGCGATAGTCTACGTATTTTTGGCCCGATACCAAGGATATCATCACGGGTGTATCCAATTTTGCTAAACGTATTGCCAAATTAGCACTGCTATAGGTGGTTGTGCTTTGAATAAACAAAGTATGGGCTTTTTTGTCCCACTGTATATTAAAGTCACCCGGATTACCCAAGCTATAGTCTGCAATAGGCCAGGGTTGTCCAGAAGAATCGACAAAGACCAGGGATGTCACAAAACCTGAGGCGAGTCGTACCACTGGGGGTGTAATACCGGGTGATAAATCGACCGTCAGCGTTGAGGAAACAGGAATGGGTGGTGTATTGGGCGTTGTGGCAATGGCTTGCTGTGTTTTATCTTCTTGTTGTCGCATTTGAAGGATTTGTTCGGGTGTCAGGGGGGAAATTTTATCCATCAGCTCTTTGAAAGCACGATCACGCAAGGTAGGTACTTTTGGGGGGGGCTTCTGTGTCTCAAAATCTGTGGTATTGGGATTCTTAGCGGTGGAAGCAGCGTTGTCTGTGGCATTCGGATTATCATCCGTTGCATTGGGATCGTTTGTCAGTGCTGCGCTATTATTACCTTCGGTACTTAGCGCTTGTTTGTATTGGGCTTGCTGCACCAAGGCATTTAATTGGTCAATACTATACTCAGCGGCGTGTAGCGCAGGTGCAACCATGAATAGGCTGATGACGAAGCCTTTAAACTTCGGATTCTGCATTCCAGGCAATATATTCTGCAATTCCAATCCCCTTTGGCGCGTCCCGAGTAGATACTTGGGCGACTAATATCTCAACAATTTGTTGCTGTACCGTGTTAACATTGGCGCTTTGGTACCGAACCAGAATGGGTACTTGAATCCGCCAAGCCTGTTGTAATCCTACAGTCTCCTCTGAAAGTACGATGGCAGGCCCTGTTGGCACTGCCGAACTAACCAACTTTTTCTCTTGAATGGTCTGCAAACTGCCGTTGTTCTCCAGTGAAACAACAAAACCAGTATAGCCATCATTTGTGAAATAGTCTTTGAGGGCTTCCAGCTGTTTTTGAGCATGTACAAAGTCAAAGCTGAAGGTGGCTGTTGCCGCCATAGTCGCCCAATTCAAGAGCATTTTGGTGGAGACATTAGGCCTTTCGAGGGCCGTCATTGCAGTGGTTGTACCATCGGGTTGCTGTGCGTAGAAGGGTACAGGTGTACGCAAACTTAACTGCATGAAGGCCAAAGCTATCAGTAAAAGCAGTAGTGCTAAAAACCATGGGATACCCCACAAAGCTGTTTTACGTACCATCAATCGTCAACCTCATTTGAGCCGCGCTTGCGAGTCTGCAAGTAGTCTTGCTTTAGTATAGCAGGCGCTTTCTTACGGATAACCAGTCTCCTATTGTACAAGAGCTGTCGAAGATTGTCAGTAGTATTGCGTCTAGTATGTATATACTAAGCGAGTGTCTTTCAGAAGGAGTATGGTGTGGCGCTCAATCCAGCCCCGCGTGGTGTAGAACATGTGCTGATGCGAAACCTGTTTTATGAGCAGGCCTATCGCCAATTATGTATAGCAGTTACTTTGTTATTGACCATGCTATTGTTGTTAACTTGTTTAATAACTTATCAGCGTGTTGCTTGGCCAAAGCCCTTATACTTTGCGACCAGTACGGATACACGCCCGCTACCTGTGGTACGTTTAGATAAGCCTTACTATGACGATCCGGATCTTGTATTACAATGGGTGACCAGCGCGGTGATCGACATTTATAGTATGGATTATGTGACTTGGCGTCGGTCACTGCAAAATGCTGCAGATTATTTTATACCGGCAGGTTATCAAGCTTTTCTACATGCGCTGCAAGCTTCAACCAATATGGAAGCGGTAAAAGCGAAACGACAAGTGGTTTCCGCCAGTGTGACAGGACCTGCAACGGTGGTGCGCGCGGGTCAATTGCAAGTGGATGTGCCCTATAGCTGGGATGTAAAAATCCCCCTGTTGGTGGTGTACCAGAATTCTGAAAATGAGATCATTAAGCAATCAGGCACTGTCTTCGCACGGGTAGAACGGGTATCCCTATTGCGTTACAAAGACGGTATTGCACTATCGCAATTAATTTTAGAGGCGGATAGTTAGTATCTATTCGATAAGTTTTTCTGAGTGCGCACTAGGTCGTCGATTTAATGGAAGGAAATAGTCCATGGCAGTTAATGTTGAAACAGTAAAAACGATGAAAGAGACAGAAGCGCTTGTGATCGAACAGCGTATTTTTTATCGCGATCGCGCCTTTTGGATGGTAGGCTGTCTTCTCTTGTTAGGGATCTTGGTTTGCCTTTTGTTGCAGTTTAATCTCTTTTTAAGGGCAGATATCGCTCCGGTACCGGTTGTTTTTCAGAGCACCGCAGAAGGCGCTTTAATAGCTGAACAACCCTTAGATGTTTCCAATCAGCAAGAAAATGTCTTACTCAATTGGGTAGCCGATTTGGTGATGACGATTAACACCTTTAATTTTGTCAACCATGAAACCCTCGTTCAGGCAAGCAATATTTTCTTTATGCCTGCAGGCTATACCGAATATCAGGAGTCTCTAAAAAAGTTTAAAATTGTAGAAAAAGTCCTAGACAGAAAATTAGTGCTCAAAACCATACCTTTAGATGCACCGCATGTGGTTTTAGAGAAAGTTTTTGCGGGTCGTTATATGTGGAAGATCCAGATCCCTGTCCAATTTAAATATCAAAGCGTTGGCTTTATCAATAATGAGTACTATCAGATTACACTGATTGTGATGCGTGTACCCGTAAGCGACGCTCCGCGCGGCATTTTAGTGTTAAAATATGCCATGGAAGAGATCCCGCCAATGTAGGGTACTGCAGAGGATGTATTCAAGAGCTGTTAAGGGTTAGGCTTTATCTCAATCAACCTGCCATCTGTCGTTGTAATAAAATACTGTGGTGCGGGCTGGGTGAAATGTTGATAAAACAAAAGGCCGATCAGGCAAAAAGCAACGACAATCAAGACATAGATTAATTTAATCAAAAAAACAAAATTTCGCTGATGAAAATCACTTTGTTCTGCAACGCGTGCCGCTCGGTTCATAGAGGACGCTCGTTATTTAGGTATGTTAGGTCCATCATAACCATCATACACGCCACCAAGGTCTAGCGCTGCGTAAGGGGCCGGCCAAGGTTGCACGTAGCCAGCGAAAAAAAACAGGGACCGTAAATTTAAATTTTTCCAAAATAATAAAAAAGCTCATGCAGACAAGAGAAAAGATAAAGGTCCATAGACGCATATGCATCAGAAAAAGCAAAATGGGTAGGGCAGACCAGGCATCCATAAAATAAAATCGGGGGGTGCGTGCTACATCGCGCCAGTGCGTGCTATCTAAGATAGGCATAGAGCAATCCTTATTCGGTTAAGCCTGCGTCTTTATCGGCCATTTTTGAACGGGTTTCAATGATACGGAATTCGCGTTCGCCTAGAATGCCTTGTTCAAATTTGCGTTTCGCATCGATATACATGGGTTGGCCACGTTCTCGCAGTAATTCTCGGGTTTTGGCAGACAAGCGTTCGACCGGGGTTTTGATCAAAATATCGCGCACTTCTTGATCAAAAGCTAAATATTCTCGTAAGGCTATCCGCTTACCATCGGTGCTGGGTGCAAGTCTTTGCCAGACAATTAGACGTAGGGTTTCTAAAATGTCCAAGGCCCGTCCATTGCGTTCTTCGGCAGGAAAGGTTGAAATCATACGTCTTACCGCATCAGAAACGCCATTACTATGCAAGGTGGTATAACAAGGATGTCCTGTTAAAGCAGCATCAATCACTGCACTGATGGTTTCGACATCCCGTGCTTCACCCACCAAAATCAAGCGGGGTTTTCGGCGCAAGGCATTGCGTACACCGGCTGCAAAACTGGGTAGATGACGGGGAATTTCTGATTGGCTGATAATGGAAGAGGGCATCCCTACGCTATCGTAAACAAATTCAATGGGGGATTCATAGGTAAGTATTTTACGATTACCCTCGCTTTGCTCAGCCAGATGTTTAATGATAGCCGCGAGCAGTGTGCTTTTACCTGATCCCGTAGGACCGGTCACAATGACTGTGCCCTGATCGGGGGCCATGGCTTCTAAAATGGCGGGTTCGATATCGAGGGTCTTTAAGTCTGGGGGGGTACTGGGAATGCTACGCAGCGTAATTTGTAGGCCATCATGCCCTTCCACTTGGCAGCCTGTGCCATTGACCCTAAAGCGAAAGCGTTGGCTTCTATTGGGGCGAATCTCATATTGCGTGTCTACATCCTTACCGCTGTAAATCTGCGTTGTGCCATTAGAGCCATAAATGGCATTCAGCATATCGCCTACTTCGGTATTCGATAAGCGACGGTTGGTGACGGGGTGTAGACATCCATGCACTTCGGCAAGAATCGGGCTATTGGTTTGTAAAGTGACGTCCGAGGCTGAAAGATTTACACAATGGAGCAGGACCTTATCCAGCGATTCGGTGCTAAAGCGGATGGGTTCCTCGGGTAGTAGCCATTCACTCATGCGGAATAATCTCGGTTTTCCAATTTTGGCTATCGTTTTGTAGGGTAGGGAAGGCTGTAATGCGAAGCACACGATCGCTCACCGTTAAATCGGATCCCCCGCCGGTCACACCCATATCGGTTTCAGCCACATAAGGAGGGCTGACCATCTGTTGAGCCAGCAAGGTTCTGTAACGAATCATGCCTTCAAAATCGCGTTGTAAACGGGCGATATTTTCTTTAAAAATAAGTTCCGCTTGCTGGATCCCTGCGCGCCACCCTTCTTGGGTATATTTTTTCCAGATCAGTCGTTCTACCGCGGTACGGGGTAGCAGTGTACGGTCGGGTGTTTCAGGGGGTGTAAAGGATAACCATAAGTAATCCCGCCAGTTAGGTGCTGCGCTTACAAAACGGGCCTGATTAAGAATTTGATAGGTGCGATCAGCAATACGAATCGTATCCGTTCCTCCCAGGCTTAAAGTGTTTCTCGCTTCGGTCAGTATAGGGGGCAGGACGTTTTTATCCAGTAACATCGCATTAAAATTGAAAATTCTGTAGAGTAAGCTTTGATTTTGCACAAGAACCGCATTGATCTTCGCAGAGCGCCAAGCCAGACCGCCTCGGGCTCCCACACTCAGGGCAGTGTCGCGTAGAATTTGTGTGCGGATGGCCCCCACAGCCGATTTGCTCGATCCGGGTGAGAGTTTTTGGAGAGTTGTTAAAGTATCCGCACTGTTATCCTTTGTTTTACAGCCCGATAGGCTAAGGACAAGGGTGAGGGCTAGCAGGTGGAGCCAGCAGCGCATCATTGCAAATACCTAACTTCAATGATTCTATCCTTCGGGAAGACCAAGATATAGGCACGTTTGCCTGCCTGTAGGCTAGCATTTTGTAGGACATCGGCCATCATCGCAGCCTTGACGCTAATAGAAATCAGAATAGGAATAGGGGGCTCTTTCCCTAAAAACTTCACCCGATACTGGCTTAAGTCGGCAATTTTTTGTACCAAAGGTGCGAGTGGCCCGGTCCATTCGAGATCGACTTTAGCACTCATGCCGCCTTCAGGGGTTGTCAATGGTGCTGTATCCAAGATGGGGGGGCTTTCTGCTTGTTCAGCCGCGGCTAGCACGCTCAGCGATTGCTCGATAGACTTTGCAGCATGTACCAGTTGATCTTCGATAGACCCTGGATTGAAGGAATCCTTAGCGCTGCTGGTTGCCAGATCTATACTGGCAGAGGGGGATGTTTCTTTGAGCACGCTACAGGCGCTTTGTAGCGTTAACATGAACAAGATCAGGATAGTAAAAGCATTTTTTTTCATGTTCAGTCAACCACCCTCAAGAACAGAACCTACGGAAACCCTATAGTCATTGAAGCAACCAAATGACTTGCTTGTCAACTTAGGTTTAGTTTATTACTATAACATAAGAGTATAACCCGCCAATAGGTGATAGACTGTCTTGCCATTTTAAAGATGGAGAAAGGTTTGGATTTTTCAACGCAGCTTAAAGCCATTTCGCAGTCTATCGGTTGTGAATATACCGTGAAAGGACAGCCCGTGAGCCTGGATCACGTTTTTTCGCTAACAGGCTTATTGCCTGCTTTGTTACGCCGTGCCGATCAGCTCTGCGCTTTTTGTCTGGGTTATGGATTAGGACTTAGTTTTGAAAATGAGCAGACGGCAAAGTTAGGTGTGGCTGTGCGATTGGATAACCACACACCTTCGGTTTTACGTCTACTATGCGTGACGGATGTTTTGTATGAGTTTATTAACCGTGCAAGCTCGGTCAAAAATGTCCCCTTAGATGATTTGATGTCAGATTAATGGCTAGTAATTCTGGGGGCGGACAAGATCAGGGCGCAGAAAAAAACGCCTACTATATGTTCTGGCTGCTTGTCCTCATTTCAATGGTAGCAGGGATCATTTGGTATTATTTTCACACTCAGTTTAAGTGGTTCTTCCTCAAGGTTCGTGTATTAGAATTCCAGCTTATTTACTTTTTTTTAAAGCTTTTACCCGAACAATTGCCATGGGTGGGCCATTTATTGCCAGATGCTTTGGGTTCTGTAAAGGCCTATTTAACAGTGGCGCAGAACTTAACAACAGATACCCTGAGTTTGGATTTAGCAGGAGCCCTGAGTAACGCTGCCGGATCGTATTTACGCTATCCTGTTGCGCTTTATCTCCTTTGTTTATCGATCATTGTGTTTAAAACGAATGTGCACACGCGGCTTAAAAAGAAATTTACCATGCGCAGTTTGGCCTTGCAGGAGCAAATCAATTGGCCACAGATTAAAATTGTCACCCAAACCGATTTAGTCGAAGCAGATTTAGAGACGGGACCTTGGGCAATGGCCATGACACCGCTTCAATTTGCCAAGAAAAATAAACTGATCACTATTTTATCAGTAGATGCAGGCGAAAAACGTTTTGCAAAGATGCAAACGCCTGAATATACCCTTCGCTTGCATAAAGCGCGTGCAGAACGGGCTTTTGGTGCACAATTAGGTCGACCTTTGCTGCGCGTCGAACAAATGCTGCCGCATCGAAAAGCGTTGTTTGCAGCCTTGGCAGGCCGGGCTTGCAGAGATGGTAAAACGGCAGGAGCTTTGTTGATACAATTAGCGAATTCTGCAGCAGACGGCGCCTTAGATTGTGAAGGGGTTGATGCATTATGTGCGCAATATCTTAAAAATAGTAAAGTAAAGGCTTTGTTTAGCGAACATGCTTACGAGTTTACCCTTTTTATTTCCTTGCTCTTATTGGCACGAGAAGATGGTGTGGTGGCTTCTGCCGATTTTCTATGGGTTAAACCTGTGGATAGGCGTTTGTGGTATGTGATTAACAATGTGGGCAGACAAACACCTGCGGTAGAAGTTGGGGGTATTTTTAACCATTGGTACTATGAAGTGGGTATGAAACGTGCCTTAAGCACACCCAAAGTAGAGGGTGCCGTAGAAGCTTTAAATATAGCGCTCTCTGAAGTCATGTATATGCCGAGCGATGAAGAAAAGGCCGAAATTCTTAAGAAAACACCCAAGCCTTCCGAAGCCCTATCTGAAGGTCCATCTACGAGCGATCCGGTGCCCTCATGATACGAGGGATGGATGCCAAACAAGAACAATCGGTACGTCAACTCGCGAGAGATACGCGTCCGCTGGGTGTACGGGTTGCCGAAGTTATTGCCAAACCAGAATGTCTGCTGATACTCGTTAGCAGCAGTATTGTGGGCAGTTTTTTTTATCCCTTAGTAAGCGATATTGCGGCGGTTCTGTGTAGTGCGACTTTCGTTTTTTCCATTACCCGAGAACGCACCTTGCCCTTTCGTATTCCACGATCGGCGCATTTAAAAGATTATAACGATCTGATACCGGGATCGACCAAGCCCAAAATAGGCGATGGCATTGCTTTTTTTGGCAACGATCGCATCACGCGCGAAGAAATGTGGTTTACGAATGATGATATGCGAACCCATGTCTTAATTTTTGGCTCAACCGGTAGTGGTAAAACCGAAGCCCTTATTGGTATGGCCTTTAATTCATTGGTCTTTGCCAGTGGTTTTATTTATATCGATGGTAAGGGTGATAACAGTTTATTTGCCAAGATTTTTTCGATGGTACGCAGCATGGGTCGAGAAGATGACATTCTGCTTATTAATTTTATGACGGGTGCCCGCGATGTTTTAGGGCCTCAGAAGACCCGCCTTTCCAATACGATGAATCCTTTTGCACGGGGTTCCTCCAGCATGTTATCCCAGCTTGTGGTCAGTCTTATGACCGGCGGTAAACCGCAAGGTGGTGGTAACGATGATATGTGGACGGGTCGGGCTATCAACTTTGTAGAGTCGCTGATGCGCGTACTCACGGTGATGCGTGATGCCGGTCATATTTTATTAGATGCTAATTCGATTCGTGATTATTTTATCTTAGAAAAATTAGAACAGATTGTGGTCGATAAACAATTTCCTATTTCAGATACCTATAGTGTGTCTTTAGATGATTTTCCCAAAGAAATCCTAGAACCCTTAACCGCCTATCTTAGAAATCTTCCGGGTTATAATCCACAAAAGAAAGGCAATCAAGCTTCTGAAGTGCGAGAACAACACGGGTTTATTACCATGCAGTTAACGCGCGTGTTTGGTTCTTTGGCGGACACCTATGGGCATATTATTCGTACCAATTTAGCCGAAGTCGATTTAAAAGACGTGGTTTTAAACCGTCGTATTTTAGTGGTTTTATTACCGGCCTTAGAAAAATCACCCCAAGAGTTATCGAATTTGGGTAAAATTATCGTGGCCTCTTTAAAGGCTATGATGGCTTCGGGTTTAGGGGATGAAGTCGAAGGTGATTATGCGGATGTCGTGTTAAGAAAACCCACCAATGCCAAATCACCCTTTGTGTGTATTATGGATGAGTATGGCTATTATGCGGTAGAAGGTTTTGCGGTTGTACCGGCTCAAGCCCGATCGCTTGGTTTTTCTGCGATTTTTGCCGGCCAAGATTTACCAGCTTTTCAGAAAGCCTCTAAAGAAGAAGCGGCTTCCATTGGTGCAAACTGTAATATTAAAATTTGTATGAAATTAGAAGATCCCCAAGAAACCTGGGAATATTTTAATAAGGTGGCAGGGGAATCCTATACCACCAATGTGAGTGGTTTTCAGGTCGATTCTAATAGCTTAACCATGAATTATATGGATACCCGCAATGCCTCTGTGGATAAGCGTCAACGTATCGATCTCTTAGATCTCAAAGATCAACGACCGGGCGAATATCATATTTTCTTTAAATCAAAAATTATTCGTGCAGAGACTTTTTATGCAGCCCCCAAACCCGTGAGAAAAATTCGACTCAATCAGTTTTTAAAGATTGAGCCGCCTGCCGAAAAAACATTGTTAGAAATGGACAATAGGCTTAAACGCTTTCAACAGGTTTTTGGCACACAGGATCTGGTGCGGCCAACGCTTGCAGAAAGTCATGATATTGATGTCCTTGTACAAGCCTTTCAAGGTGCGATTCATTTAAAACCCTTTGAACGAGGGGTTTCCGCACTGATCGCTATTTTAGAGCAGGAAGTTCAAAAACAAAAATCGCTTAGTGTTCCCTTTGAGGATCCGGGTTTTGAACATGAAATGTCGGCCTTTAGTAAAATTTTTGTAACACCCATTGTGCTTAAAATGATCGGTAAAGAAAACCAAGAGCTCTTTTCATTACCCTTGATTCGTCGTGGTAATACCAGCGAGGAACTAAAACATATAGAGCGTTTGTGCGGGAAATCGGAACAAGAAGCCACCAGCATTGCAGAAGGAATTATTCGTGATATCGAAAGTGCCACAAAATTTCCCCCGGAAATTCATTTTGAATCGGATGTGCCTGGGCTGCTGAAGGCTATACAAGATCTGATCCGTATGTTTGGGGGCGATCCCTTAAGCGTGGGTGCGACAGCTGCGCCTGCGCCATCATCTTCCCGTATTTCGGAACAAGATCTACCTATAGACGATCTCGCTGATTTGCCCGATCTAGAAGGATTGCTAGCCTCTGGTTTAGAGGAGGAAGAAGAAGAGCCCGATGATGATGAAGAGGGTGATGATACTAAGGTATAGCTTTGGATCACAGCTTCAAAAATTCCCCCTTCAAAGGGGGAATTTTAAGCTGTATATTTGTTTAGTATTTTAGTAAATAAGAAAGCTTACAAACATTGCAAATAGCCATTCTTTGTGGTTTAATGAGCGTCTAACCCTTCGTCTGGGACAGGTAGGAGATGACAATGACAACATTAACACACAGTTTTAAGGCGTTTAAGGCCTTAGCCGGTAGTCTAAAGGCAGCTATGCCAGGCGCTTCAGATATGGCTTTGGAACTCCAGCATCTGCGAGCGAGTGCCTCTCAACAAGAGGACGGCGCCTTTTTAGTGCAGATACAAGGTTTTTTAAAGCGCTTAAAATCACGCCTTGAGACCGTGGATCTTGTGCAGAACCCAGAGATCTTTCAGCATTTAGAAAAGCTCTTTTCAACCTTCGGTGATTTTATTCAGGGTGCAGAGCCTCAACTCGCTGCTGATATAAAAGCAGCCTTGGCACAAGAAGACGCTAACAAAAAACAGGCATTATTGAAACTGCTAGAGGAACAGCAATTTGCAGCGGCTTTAGCGCCTCATCTCAAAGCATTCTTTACAGCCCCGAATCTTACTCGGCAAGAGCATACGGATGCTATCAAAGGCCGGATGAGTGAATCCATGGGTGAGCTTCATCAGCGTGTGAGTGATCAGGCTATTTATGATCCTGAGAAGGCTCCTTGGTTGTATTTCTTCAAGATCTTATTTAATCTGGTGGAAATGCTCTCAGCGCCCCCCCCACGTAGCTCGCTGCAGAAGGATAAGGCTCATGCGGCAAAACCAATGCTCATTCCTATGCCTAGGTAAATCACTTTAAGCCCCTAAAACAAAAAGCTTTTAGGTTTTAGGGGCGAAGCTTTTCATCCCTCCTTTGAAGGCTTAGGCAGTGAATCTTTTTTGTTCTTGGCTTTTACAGAATCACTTACACTAGATTTAGACTGATCTAAGCCCGTATTAAGCGCAGCCTGACCAGCCTTCGCACCGGAATCAAATCCACCCTTGGCTTCTTTGATCATATCGCTTGGATCAGAGGTTTCGGTAGGTCCACCTATCCAACGCATAATCTGGTTGGGTAATAGATAGATAAGCGAAAAAGATTTATTTACAATCGCCATGACTAAGAATATATACATCATGAGTATCGCAAGAATGCTAAATAAGGTTGGACTGCTTGCAGTATTAATGGCGGGTAAGAAGCCGAAATTGATCATCGCAATACCCGCACGCAGTAACCCAGCACCTAGAATAAATCCAAAAAGCATGAGCATCGGCCGTAGAAAGACATTCGCGAGCAGTATGAGCGGTTGTCCTACCTTCCCTAGATCCTCTCCTGAAGGATGAGCCAGGGCCAGTGCCACAATGGGCGCACCGACTACCGCTTCGATGACGGCAATAATCCAGCCAAAAGCGGCTGTTGTAAAAATTAAATAAGGCACCATGGGCAGATAAATATTAAGCGTGGCGCCACCGGTCCATAGCATAGCGGATAGACCAAAAATCAGCGGTGTAAACTGTAAAAGCAATGTTTGTGTAGACCAGGCTAGTGGGCTCATACAACTACCGGAGGAAAGTGCTATAGAAATAGCCATAGACAATACCATGCCGTAGATGGCCATCACTTCTGCACTTAGCATCAGTCCCCATCCAAATTCATGTAAAGAAGCTAAGGGATCTTGGCCATCACCCGAAACGCGCTGTTGGAAATTCTCTACAATAGGGTCTTGTATATATTTTCTGACAAGATTAATAAAGCGATCGATAATTTTATTGCCGCTGCTGTTGGCGGTACTGATGTTAACGGCTGAAGAGCTAATACTGCTATTATTTATATCCACATCGTAGTATGCATCCATACGATTGAGATAGGCATTGAGTTTTTTTGTTTGATAATTGGGTGGATCACCGTTGATTAAGGTTGTTAAGCTTGTATTCAATGAAGTACCGCTAGCAGATGGCCATCCCCCACCCAGTGGCATGTTTTTGGCATCGAGCGCTTCGAGGTATGCAGGAACATTCGTAGCCACTGGTACAGCGGTGTAATCCTCGTTGATAGATTTTTTAGAAGCCTTGACGAGGTCGTAATAATAACTGCCCGCATGGATCCAACCATAGGACTGTATTTGAGCCATTGTATTGCCGCGTAAACGGGTACCACTGCTTATATCATTGCCATCGATGCCTTGTTCCCAGCTTGCGGCATTGGAGGCGTCGGGTGACATCTGTATACCCTGAGACAATTGTGTGATTTGGCCAATATAAGCTTGTTTAGCGAGTAAATAATAGCCCGGTTCAGGGGGCGTGTAAAAACGACCATCGAGATCAGCTGTGTTACTTAAGCGCGTTTGTGCAATAAGTATTGCGGCAGGATCGACAACCCCAAACATGGACTGTAAGGCTGCGACTTTAATGGCTAATCGTTGGGTAATGGTAGCGTTATTAAAAGTATCGTTTTGATTATTGGTTTTATCAAGGGTGGAGGTTACTGCAAAAGAACCACAGATTGAGCTAAGGGCGGAAGGTATTGGGGTATTAATGCCCACATTGACAATCGCAGATAAACTAAGTTTGGTGGGGTTGCCTGATTCATCAGAAGTTACTGTGGGGGTACTATTGCTGGTTACAAAAACCCGTACAGGGCCATATTGCTGCATATTACCGGGTACAGCAGACAATTCTCTCATATTATTGAGTGCATGCATGCAGGTACTGGCCATCATGACATTCTGTACCAGAGTATCAAGCTGCGAATTCATCATGGGTGTTGCCGCTTTTGCATTACCCGTGATCACAGCCGAGGCATTCGACACCACTGATATATCTCTAGACAGCTGGTTGAGAATGACATTCCACACCGAATTGGCCGCGCCAATCCCGTTTAGCACAATCCATACCACGGTCATCTGTACGACCGAATAACCCGAGGTAGGGCCTGGTACCATTAAGAGGGTGCCTAAGAACGCGCGCATGGGTACCCATGCCGACATTTTCTTACCCATGGCCTCGCCTTCGCGTGCGGTATTAATGGTGGAAGAAACACCAATATAGGAAATTACCAAAACACCCACGGTCAGGATAATGTAGTTAAAGCGTTCGAACATCAGTGCAAGTGTGGTATTGGCATCGCCACTGAGTTGAATGGCGCCGACATTACCGCCAAAGACCATGCCTAAATAAATTTTAGAGCGATCGGTAGGAGCTACGGAAAAAATAGTTGCCAGCGCTTCGGTACAAAGTAAACAGCCTATGAGGGTTAATAGGGCCTTAAAACGTTTGGATTTAAACATTAGAGGTCCTTTTAGATCCAGAGACAAAACGACACCATTCTGAAAGCGAACAGCCCAATTTGCGTTGGCTTATTTGAAAATGCCAGAAATGAAAACGAAAGGCTTGGGATAAAGCATAGATCACCAGCGCAGCACTAATACACGTGCCCATAAAATTGCCAAGACAAATCAAGACGAATGTATAGATAAGCAAGAGTCCTGCAACGAAAACAAAGAGCATTGCCAGGGCTTTATAATCTTCCGATTTTTCGGCTAAAGCAGCATCGCTGAGGGCTTGTTCTTCGACCACGGTTTCAAAGTCTTCTAGTTTTCCCGGGGGCGCTGGTTTTAAAAGTCTTCTTGCTAAATTAATAAAATAGACAGCGGTGTCTTTGTTGTCTTTAAGATTCGCCCAACGATCGACCCGAATATCAATGATCTGTGAAGCAACCTTCTTAAACCCACCAAAAAAACCCATGTCTTATACCCCACGATCATTACAACTGGCAAATGATACACCCTAGGGATATTATTATAAGTAGATTCTTTCAGAGGTGCCACCACAGATGCCTGATTTACACTTAGATGCGGTCCATGCTTTTTGGGATAGTTATGATCGTCGCACCCTCTATAGGGTGATTGTTGCACTTGAGCGTGTGGAACACTGGGTCTTAGATAGCAATGAACAGGTGGAAGCTACCTTGCTACAGCTGGGTGAGGCTATGGATCATGCCCCCGATTTCACCCTCGATCAGGAGGCTGCCTTTGTACGTGTGTTAGCCACGGTACGCGCTAGTCGTGCGCTGCGTTTGCTACAAGCCTTGGATGCTGCAAAGCCAGGTGCGGCTTCTCAACTCCTGATGTATGCCGAAGGTCATACAGGCGCAGAAGCTTCAACGCCCGATCCTTTTGCAGAATTGTTTCTAAGACGCAATTTAGTCTTTGAACGTCTACAATTACTTTCAAGAGTCTTTGCACCCCAAAGGGTGTCATTGGTGCTGAAAGCTTTGGAGCAAAGTGCTGTTTAAAGGAGCGTTTAATGACTGAGCAGAAAAAAAGTAGGCCTTATTTGATGGCATGGGTGAGTGGCGTTGGCCTGATGGCTGTGTTCTATGCATGGGTTGCGGGTGCAGCAGCATCCAAGCCTTCAGTATCCACATGGGGCCGAGCAGCCACCACACAGCCTTTCAGGCCGCCTGCACCAGCACCAGCGCCTGCATCAGCGGCTTCGCCTGCACCAGCAGCCCCTGCAGCAGCTCCGGTTGCACTCAAGCAGCATTCTGTCGATCCAGCTGTCCAAAAGATGCTTGATCAAAGAGATGCCACTATACAAGATCAGCAAAATACTGCGATTCAAGAGGATATGTATCATCCAACGACCCTTTCTCCTGCCGATACTTTGCTCACTCAGCACTTATCAGGCTATTGTGCTTCTGGGATGGAAACGGGCCTTTGTTCTAGCGATCCTTCACTGATGTTTGGGGATATAAAAGTTTCAAGTATTCTTAGCGGTAGTAGTTATGATGATGCGAGTAAAGCAGCGGCACAAGCTTTTCTACAAACCTTATTAACGCCCTTGGACAATTCGGCCGTGAGTAGTTTTCAGAGCTATGGTGAAATAAATGCCGATATGCTCTCTAAAAATCCAACGCTTAAACAACAATATGTGCAGGCTTTATCGGATGAAGCTTTATTGTCGGTGGTGCGAGAAGCATTTGCTGGGATGATGGCCAAACGCACCCCCCCTACAGCTGACTCTGGTGCAGAGGCCATGCCTTCTGAAATGGCCTTGATGGAGAAAGATGTGTTACAGCGCTGGATGAATAATAGCTGGAAAACAGATCTTGCAGGTTTAAGCCCTGAACAAATACAACAAGAAATAGCCTTGATGCAAGCTTCGCAGCTTTACATGGAATATCAACGCTATCAACAAATGGAGCGTGTCGAGGCTTTATTAGCGGTCTCTGTTTTACAGAATTATCGTAACCAGAAAAATGCGAATGCGTTGATTGCTAAAACAACGACAGCACCCGATAGCAGCACATACTCTGAAGGTGTGGATGATAGTGGGCAGTAAAAACGCTGTAAAAGGAACAGGCTAAGTGCGAGCATTGTCCCTGCCCGCTTATGGGGGCTATGTTTTATTAGCCCTTATACTGTGGGTCGCGTGGGATGCCACAGCGCTATGTCTGGATCTTTTAGCGGTGGGTGCTTTTAGTAGTGTAGTCCTAGGTCTGGGTGCTGTTTTGGCAACAGCCTATTATTATCCCAGTGCTTTAGCACACAGCAAAAGCACCCATCTGCAAGTCCTCTCTCCCTTAAAAGATTACGGTACCTGGCTTTTAAGTTGTGCCGCTCTTTGTGTGCTAAGTTTTTATTTCTTTTATTTTTTAGAACAAAATACACAACTGAATCCGCGTTTATATGGATTAGCCAGTGGTACGATGTTGGGTGTATTCAAGCAGCATGCTTTAAGCGTAGGGCTGTGGCCTTGGTTGCTCTATATTGTTTTAGGATTAGGTTTGGCCTATGCAACCGTTATCTTTAAAAAAAGGCCTCTTTTAAGCGAATTATGCCTGCTTTCTATCAAAAATACCCGAACCAAAGCCCTTTTACATAGTTTATTATCCATTCCTTTGGATTTAGTGAAAATAGCCTGGTGCGTGGTTACGGCAAGCTTTATGGCACTCTGGATAGCCTCGTTGCTTGCGGGTCTTTTTCATTGGGAACCTCTCTTTGTAAGACCGCTACGCCTCATTTTTATGGGCGGGCTCATTGTGTTTGTGTTAAGAAAACCAAGCCTACAGCTGGTGCTATGGATGGAAAAATCGAAGGTCTCGATTGCGACTATCTTTTTGATTTATTTGGGCATTTTTGTCTGTTGTTTACTGTGGTTACATGCCACGGCCGATGCAGTTTCTTTAGGGTCTGAGACAAACCAACCGGATGTCATCATCAAAAGCGTTATTGCCGGGTCTCTAACAGCCGAATCATTAAAGACCCATGTGTGTATCCTGATAGTCGGCTGGTGGTCTTTATGGTTACCGTGGATGGCATCCCAGGCCGCTAAAACAGCTTTGGGTGGTTCGATGCTGGGTGCTTTGTTAAAGCTTAGCCTGCCAGTGTTGCTCATTTTTGGTATTAATCTGCGCATGATAAGCGTAGAGCAATCTACAGCCTTCCCTGTGTTTCTCGATCAACCTTGGGTACAAGGTCTAGCGTGGTGCCTGCTTTGTCTATGGTTGCGATCGATCTGGGGGGGTATCTATAACATGGGAGATCTTCAGCGAGGTGCCATGATTGCACTTCGGCCTTTATCTCAACGTTCACTCAATCGTTGGATGACGGTGTTTTTTGCCTGGCTGTCTTGTTATTTATTAGGGTATTTTATGTTGGGTTGGAGGTTCACGCAATGGATAGCGGGTGCTGCAGCATGTGTGATGATTGCCTTAGCACTGGTCTTTAGCGTGGCATGGGTATCATCTTTAATGCCTTCTCGGGTCTTAAAGAAATGCAGATTTCTGGGTTTATCTTAGATTGCTTGGTCAATTGAAAGCGAAAGCTTTGTGCGAGTGTGGCCGTTAATAAAATCATTTCCATAGGCGCCAAATGACTTGCAATACACATATGGGGTCCAGCACCAAAGGGTAAATAAGCAAAGGGATGTGAAATGCCTGTGGGTTCTAAAAAACGATCAGGTCTAAAACTGTTAGGATTGTCCCAATAGTCTGGGTTACGGTGCAAGCTATAAATATGCAGCATGAGAGAGGAACCTTTGGGGATGTCGACACCCAAAATAGTGTCTGCCTCCAGATTGGTACGTGGAATACTCCAAATAGCCGGATAAAGCCTCGAGGTTTCTAAGAGAATAGCACGGGTCATGACAAGATGAGGGATATCATCCCACGTAGGTTTGCGCCCTTGTAGGACCTGTGTGATCTCAGTTTCTAATTTTAATTGGTATTCAGGGTGTAATGCCAATAAATACCACATCCAACTTAAAGTGCAGGCTGTGGTTTCATGACCTGTAACGATATGGGTTTTTAATTCGTTTAAGATCTGATGATCGCTGAGTAAGGTTTGGGTTTCTTCATCGGTGATAGCACACAAACGCTGCAATAAATCGTCTTTGGTTTGCGTTGTTTTTCGTCGTGCTTGGATAATGCCTAATAGAAAACGATTCATCTGATACTTATACCAGCGAAAACGAAGGCCATCGAATATATGATCCAAACCGAGCCAAAACGGTGCGTGTGAACAATAAAAATTGCAAAACCGCGATTGACGTTCGAAGCGCTTAAGCACAGGCTCTTCAAAGGCTTGAGAAAACATCAGCGTTGATACAATACGTAAATTAAGAATGTTCATTTCAGCTAACATATCGATGCTTCTAGGCAATTTTTCTTGCCAGCGCTGAATCAAGTTTTGTGCGAGATCAACAATCACAGGGGTATAATGTTTAATCGTATTTTTCTGGTAGAAGGGCAGGGCTGCGCGACGGCGAATTTTCCAAGGTTCATCTTCTCGGGTTAAGAGTCCATCTCCAAAAAAAGGAAACATAATTTTTTGATAAAAGAAGGCGTCTCGTTTATAACGGTGATGATGTGTTTTTAGAATATGTTCGAAGGCTTTGGCGCCTGTAATTAAAAATTGCGTGCGTGCTCGTAGGTAAATAACCTCTCCAAATTGCCTGGAAAGTTTAAGGGGATAATCCAAAGACCAGTATCGTTCGTTTTGTTTCCCTTCGCTGATCAGTTCTAACCAAGAAGGACCCTGTTTGGCCTTGGACCTTCCGAAAAGCACTAAGGGTTCCTTTTGGGGGAGGAACTCAGGTTAGGTCCTGCAATGGCGGGCTCGGTACTTGCACTTAAATGACGTCGCAGATGTTGTTGGCGTCGGTATTCCCCTGTATCTTGAGGCACGTTGGTAACGTCTCCCCCGCCTAGCACTTCACGATGTGCCAGCAGCTCGGCTCTGAGTTGTTCGTTTAAGGCCTTGTTTTGGGCTTCATCAGCTTCCATATCCAGATTAAGCTTAGGGGTTGTATAGGTACCCAAAAGGGTTTTTAGGCGTTCTACCATCCATTCAACATGGTGTAAATCTAAACCCAAGCAATGGGCAATATAGCTGAGGGAATCGGTGCAGCCCATCAGATACCAACATTGCATCCAGACTGTGATCGAAGCATCACCCGTCGTATCGCCTCCGACAATGCCATCATCGTCATTAAACTCAAGACGACAATCTAAACAACGATAACGGTGATTGTGTTCAGAGTCTGAGGGCAGTTGGGGTAATCGTCGGATATTATTAGAGTGGCAATCGGTGCAATGCACCCCAGTGGGCCAGCGCGCTTGACGCAAGGCCTGATAGGCCTCGGGTAATTGCATCATTTCTTTAATTTGAGCCGCTCGCGCATCGGGCGCATCCTCGGCGGGCATGTCTAACAGTCTATCGAGTACTTCTAAATGACGTCGTACAGAGTCTTCAATCGGTACGGGCGGTGTGTCTCCAAGAGATTGTCGTATACGCGCTAGCTGTGCATCCATCGTCTGCACATCGAGCGGATCGTCAGACACCGAGCCTACAGCCTCTTGGAGCTGTATACCTTTCCAGTTTTTGACCGACATTTTGAACCTCGCCCACCACTCGCTTAAAAAAATCATGCGTTTTATCCCAAAATCCCTTTTGATCAAGGTCCAGTATACACGAAAAAGGGTTCGTGACCCACGTGAGTTGGCGTTCATGATATGAGAAATAGCCCCCTTTGACCCGAAGGGCAACAAGCTCGTAGAGCGAAGTTGTAACGGGGAAGCGTGCGTCAGCACGTAGGGGGATGTTAAAGCAAGCTTCGAAATGCTTCAGGGGGATTTTAACTAGTAGCCTCTACAACACGCTTTGCGCCTGACCATGTAAGCGATTCCAGCGCTAGATTTTCGAGGCGTGTCATATCGCGAGATTCCAAGGTTTGGAATAATTGCATGAGCTGTTTTAGCGGTTTTGGAAAGTCTAGGCTATCTACTTTTGTGTGGTGATGCGCTTCCAATTGCAACACTTTAGCCAATTGATCAAGGTGTGCTTTCACGATCTTCAGGTAAATGGAAAGATGTTTTACAGCCGATTCGAGCGCTGTATCGAGCGACTGCAGTCCTTCTGGAAAGGCCGCCAGATTTTTTTGAACAATCGGTTCATGCATGCATTTCATTAATAATGCTGTGTTTGAAGAGGCAGGTTGATCAGCGGTGTCTCTTAATAGGGGTAATAGATCGATCACAAACTGGTGGATAAGGGTAATTTCCTCAATCTGTTGAATACGATCCGATAATTTTTTAAGCTGCACAATATCCCAGCTCGTGCCTTTGAAACTAGTAATACCTTTTTCACGCAGCGCTTCAATAATCTGTGTGCTATTTAAAAAATGATTCTGGCATTCATCCATAAAGGCGTGACACTGGTAAGCAATGCTATTCAAGCGGATGCGATCCAGTACTTTTTGCAATTGGCTTAAGACCCATTGGCCTCCTTCAGGTGCCGTGAATCCTTCTTCATTTAGTGCTTTTACCATTTGGCGTTGTGAATATTTTTTTTCCTGATAATGCTTGATAATCGGTTCCAGTAAAAAAGCAAATAAAATAGCGGTATCAATTTTGGGTTTATTTACCCGTCCAATCACTTCGGCTGCATGGGGGTTTCCTGATTTGGCAGTGGTCATTTTTAAACCCTCGCGGATGAGTTTGCCATGCAAGGTTCTTTGTATTTCAGCATGCTTTGTTAAGGCTTCCAAGATGGGTGCCGTCACAAAGGGTTGATCAGCACACAAGAAAGGTACGTCTGATCCTAAAAGTAACTGCGCAAAGGATCGATTATTAGCTAGTTTGCCTAGTTCTAAAATCAAGAGCGTGGCCCCTTTTTGCCTGCAACACTGTAGCGCTTTTTGAAGTTCGGGCCATTGTACGGATTTTTGGTGCAAAAGTGTTTCAACAAAGGTATCCAGAATCTGTGCCGTGGGCATTTGATGTTGTATAAAAGCTGTGCTGAGTGCATGGGCTTTGGGGTCTAAGCTATCCTTTACGTGGTTTGAGAGCGCTTGTGTTGCTTGAAGGCGATCGACAAAACGGGCATGTTGCCCGCTTTTTTGTGCCGGTATTTTAACGTAGTATGCAATATACAGCAGAGACTCCGACATGTACGCCCCCCGTCATTTCCACTATTTCCACTATTTTCACGATGTCCAAAGGTCAAGGTAAATCGCTTAGGCAAAACAGTCAAGAAGAAAATAACACTTCTTCTTCTGAACGCTTTGTTAAAACCTCGACACCCTGATGGGTAACTAACAAGGTATGTTCCCATTGTGCCGACAAACCGTGGTCCTTGGTTACAACGGTCCAGCCATCATTCAGTAATTTAATATCGCGCTTATTGCTATTGATCATGGGTTCGATGGTAAAAGTCATGCCGGGTTGTAAGAGTGCTCCGTTGCCTGCTTGGCCGTAATGGACTATCTGTAATTCGGGCTCATGAAAGAGTGTCCCTATGCCATGTCCACAGTATTCCCGCACGACGCTGTAGTGGTGGGATTCGGCATGTTGTTGGATAGCCGCCCCAATATCACCCAATCGTGCCCCAGGTTTGACGGCCCGAATACCACGGTATAAACATTCCTGGGTAACACGACTTAAACGTTTGGCCAGGATAGAGCAATCGCCTACTAGGAACATCTTGCTGGTATCGCCATGATAGCCATCTTTAATCACGGTTACATCAATATTAATAATATCGCCATTTTTTAGAGGACGTTCATTGGGAATACCGTGGCAAACCACGTGGTTAACAGAAGTACAAATCGATTTTGGGAAAGGGGTCTTCGAACCACCTTGGTAGCCTAAGCAGGCAGGGATCGCTTGTTGTACGTCTACAATATAGCGATGACAGCGTTCATCCAGTGCGAGCGTGCTAACGCCTGGTTGCACAAAAGGTTCGATCATTTCCAATACATCTGCGGCCAATCGTCCCGCAATACGCATTTTTTCAATGGCTTCAGGGGTCTTGAGTGAAAAGGTAGTCAATCGTAAATCCCTTGTAAGTTCTATGGTTTGATTTGTAAACAGATCTCATGGTATAAGGCTCTCTCTGAATACGCAATATTGTGTATTCAAATTCACACACGAGCCGTCACGTTATCTAGGGTGCCTACTGAGTCTTCGGGCAAAGTCGGGTTGGATAGCGGGGCTTGTGGAGGCTTAACCCTTGTTTTAGGAGTGTTTATGACTGTTTCTGTCAGTATGCGTGAGATGTTAGAGGCCGGACTTCATTTCGGTCATTTAACTCGCTTTAGAAATCCCTCGATGATCCCCTACATTTACGGTATTCAAAATGGGGTTCATATCATTAACTTGGAACATACCGTATCCATGTTTCGCGAGGCCCTTCATTTTGTACACAAGATTGCAGCCCGAGGGGGTAAAATACTCTTCGTAGGCACAAAGCGTTCAGCAAAGTCTGCGATTGCTACCTATGCCAAACAATCTGGGATGCCCTATGTGGATCACCGTTGGTTGGGGGGGCAGTTAACCAATTATAAAACCATCAAGCAATCCGTGCGACGTCTGAGAGACCTCGAGAACATGGTGCAAGATGGCACGCTGGACCATTTAACTAAAAAAGAAGGTCTAAAACTTATGCGTGAGCTTGAGCATTTAGATCGGGGCTTGGGCGGTATCAAGGAAATGGGTGGATTGCCGGATGCTCTTTTTGTGATTGATGTGGGTAACGAGAAAATTGCTATTAAAGAAGCCAATCGTTTAAGTATTCCTGTTATCGGTGTGGTCGATACCAACCACAATCCAGCAGGGGTTGAATATCCTATCCCGGGTAATGATGATGCTATCCGTGCAGTAGAATATTATGTGCGTATGGTGGTAGAGACAATTCTCGAAGCCAGACAAAGCGAACGTGCAGAGGCTTTTGCACAGACTGCGGGTAAAGCTGATAAATCAGTTGCTGATCAAGAGAAGGTGTAAGGATGGAAATTTCAGCCGCATTGGTAAAAGAACTGCGAGAACGTACCCAGGCCAGCATGATGGACTGCAAGCGCGCTTTGGTGGCCTCTCAAGGCAACATTGAAGAAGCTATTCAGGAGATGCGCAAAGCGGGTCAATCGAAGGCAGAGAAAAAAGCCTCAAGAACCACCGCAGAAGGTGTGGTCGAGGCCTTGTGTTCGCCGGATGCCAAATCCGCTGTGTTACTCGAAATTAATTGCGAGACGGATTTTGTAGGCCGCGAACAAAAGTTTAGACAATTTGCAAGCAGTGCTTTGGCGCATGCTTTAGCGCTGGGTGCGAAACCCGAGGCTTTTGAGATGCTCAAAGTAACCATGGAGCCTGAACGCTTAGAGCTGGTGGCACAGCTTGGAGAAAATATCAGTATCCGGCGTATGGCTTTTCATCACACCGATGAAGGACTTGTGGGAACCTACTTGCATGGCGGCAGTGTTGAAGGGGGCGCACGTATTGGGGTTTTAGTGCTTTTAAAACAAGGTACGGCTGCGATTGCACGTGATGTGGCGATGCATATAGCTGCCATGTCGCCTGAATATCTGCAGTCCACCGATATCCCAGCTGATCGCTTAGAGAAAGAGCGCGAGGTTGCGTTGGCAGAATATGAAAAGAGTGCGCAGGTTGCACAGGCACATTTGCGTGAGCCTATTATTGCCGGCAAGTTAAAGAAATTTATGGCAGGTATCACCTTGTTGGAACAGCCTTATGTGCGAGATCCCAGCAAGACCGTCAAAGCTTTTTTGGAAGCTTCCAAAGCCGAAGTTCAACATTTTGTGCGCTTTGCAGTGGGTGAAGGTATTCAAAAGAAGACGGATGATTTCGTCAGCGAGGTGATGGCCCAAGCGCGGGGGGATGCGTAGGTGCAATCGACAGCACAACCGCTTTATCGTCGTGTGTTGCTGAAATTAAGCGGTGAGGCCTTATTAGGAGACAAAACCTTTGGGATCGATCCTTCAGTCCTCGATCAACTGGCCTCTGATGTGATATCACTGCTTCAACACAAGGTGCAGGTAGGCTTAGTGATTGGCGGCGGTAATTTCTTTAGGGGAGAAGCCCTCTCAGCCATCGGTATTGGTCGTATTACGGGTGATCAAATGGGCATGTTGGCCACTACTATTAATGCATTAGCGATGCGAGATGCTTTGGAAAGAGCGGGCTTTAGCGCGCAGATCATGTCTGCTTTTCCGATGAGTGGGATTGTCGATCACTATGATCGTCGTAAAGCCATGGATTATTTAAGCCAAGGTACTTTGGTTTTATTTGCAGCAGGTACGGGCAATCCTTTAGTCACGACCGATTCTGCAGCCAGTCTTAGGGCGATTGAAATTGGGGCAGATGTCCTTTTAAAAGCCACCAATGTCGATGGCGTTTATGACAGCGATCCCAATAAAAATCCACAGGCCAAGCGTTATCAAACATTGGCTTATGAAGAAGCACTCAGTAAAGAATTAGGGGTGATGGATTTAACGGCTTTTTGTCAATGCAGGGATCATGGTCTTAACATCCGTGTTTTTAGCATTAGCAAACCGGGTGCACTTTTAAGGGTGGTTCTGGGTGAAGAAGAAGGTACGCTGATACACTAGAGGCATAGAGTATGATACAAGCAATTCAACAGCAAGCACACGATCGTATGCAAAACTGTCTAGAAAATTTTTCACACAACCTTGCAAAATTAAGAACCGGTCGGGCTCATCCTAGTTTAATTGAATCATTGCCAGTCTTTTGTTATGGCAATACAACCCCTTTAAATCAAGTCGCCTCTATTATGATCGAAGATGCACGCACTTTATCGGTAACACCCTGGGATAAATCGGTGGTACAGGCCATTGATAAAGCGATTCGTTCGGCCGATTTGGGTCTTAATCCCGTCACCTTAGGTCATGTGATACGGGTTCCGCTACCGGCTTTAACGGAAGAGCGTCGTAAAGAACTGGTCCGTCATTTGGGTAAAGAGGCTGAAGAAGCACGCATTGCTTTACGGGGTATTCGCCGAGATGCCAATACAGCGATTAAGCAATTAAGCAAAAAGAAAGAAATCACCGAAGATGTAGAGCGTTCCGGCGAAGCTGCTATACAGAAGCTCACGGATCGTCTAGTCGCAGAATTGGAGAAAATGGTGGTGGCCAAAGAAAGCGAGTTGATGCATATTTAATGTCTATGCCTTCGCATATTGCAATCATTATGGATGGTAATGGTCGTTGGGCCAGTGCGCGTCATTTACCCCGCATGGCAGGACATCAACAGGGTGTGGAATCGGTGCGGGCTATCATTGAAGCTTGCCTTAAAAAAGAAATTGCCTGTCTAACCTTCTTTGGTTTTAGTAGCGAAAATTGGCGTCGCCCCAAAGCGGAGGTCGATTTTCTATTAAGTTTATTCAGTCGTTTACTGAAAACGGAAATAAAAGCCTTATCTGATAATGGTGTGCGTTTAAGGATCATTGGCGATCGAAGCGTTTTTCCTGAAAGTTTGAAAGCGGCCATCCATGAGGCCGAAGCGCAGACTTACAGTGGTACCCGACTCAATCTTAGCATTGCTTTTAACTATGGGGGTCGTTGGGATCTCGTGCAGGCCATGAAGCAAGTCGTAGAAAAAGCCATGCAAGGTGCTATCGATCCTCAGAAGCTAGATGAAGACAGTATAAGCCGCCATCTGGCATTGGCCGATTTACCCGAACCCGATTTACTGATTCGCACCAGTGGTGAATATCGGATCAGCAATTTTTTACTTTGGCAATGTGCGTATACCGAACTGTATTTTAGCGATGTTTTTTGGCCTGATTTTAGAGAGGCACAATTAGAAACGGCACTCATCGCTTATGCACACCGAGAACGTCGTTTTGGAAATGTTGCAGAAGCATCTTCGAATGACACATCTGAATATGAGCTGATACCTTCTCCCGTTACGGGAGAAGGTGGCACGCAGTGCCGGATGAGGGGGACCCCCTTACCCCCCGCTACGCGGGACCCTCTCCCCGTAGGGGAAAGGGCTTTCAATACTTAAGGGGTGTACCATTATGCTTAAAAAACGTGTTCTAACGGCCCTATGCCTTATACCCTTGGTCATCGCTGCGATTCTCTGGTGCGGTCGCTTGCCTTTTGCATGGCTAAGTTTTGAATGGCTAACTGGGGCTATTTTCATCATGGCGGCTTGGGAATGGAGTCGACTTGCCGGATTTACAACAGTATTAGGCCGCCTGCTTTGTTTGTTACTTATGTTCGTGGTAAGCATCCTGCTGCTTATTGCGTTTGAACGACTGGGTAGTCGTACATCCTTGCGAGCAGGTGTGTTTTTACTGATCCCTATCTTTTGGTTAATGGCTTTGTTTGCCGTTGTGTTTTATCCAAAATATACAGCTTTCTGGAAATCTCGTTGGGTAGGCATTTTTAGTGGTTGTATGCTCTTAGTGCCGACTGGATTCCTTCTCGTCGCGTTACAGCGTACCGAACCTTATCTTTTGCTCTATATAGTGGCCCTCGTTTGCGTCTGTGATAGCGCAGCCTATTTTGTGGGTAAGCGCTATGGTCGCACTAAACTCGTCCCTGCTTTAAGTCCTGGTAAAACCTGGGAAGGGGTATTGGGTGGCTTAGCACTTAGTTTTGTGGTGGTTGGCATAGGTTATGTTTTACTCAAGCCCAAACTCTCTGTACCCCATTGGATGCTCTTAAGTTTCATCACCATGATTTTTTCAATCGTGGGTGATCTTTTCGAAAGTCTCTTTAAGCGTCTGCGTGGTTTAAAAGACAGCGGCGCTATCCTACCAGGCCATGGGGGTATTTTAGACCGGCTGGATAGCCTGAATGCTGCAGTACCTTTGTTTAGCCTTGGGTGGATGTTTTTGAGTTGATATGAAGATCTTTGTATTTTTGTTGTCACAAAAAAATACGTGTATAGGGAGATGTGTAATATGTTTCGTGATGAGTCTTTAGAGAAATTAGAAAGAAAACTGTTAACGATGCCCTCTTACCAGTGTAGTATTTTTATTAGTTATCAATGGCGACAAAAAGAAATCGCCAAAGCTCTACAGAAAACTTTTGAAGCAAAAACAGATGAACACGGACGTCAAAAATATTTAGTGATTCGAGATG
>JAGOUJ010000011.1 GCA_018061325.1 Gammaproteobacteria bacterium | reverse complement strand
CCCTTCTGTTGTTGCCAGGGGTGAGTCGGCCGGTGAATGGCAGCCTACGTTGGTTATTTATAGGGCCTATTTCTATTCAAGTGTCCGAAATCACCAAACTGAGTTTTATCCTGTATACAGCACACACACTGGTCGTAGAACATATCAAGCGACAGGGACCTCTGCGCGCTTTTCTAAAACCCCTGATGCTTTTAGCCCTAGTCTGTGGGCTCTTACTACTGGAGCCTGATTTTGGTGCAGCCTTTGTGATGGTGAGTACCGTTCTAGGCTTGTTATTTTTAGGCGGCGCGCCTTTGCGTCCTTTCCTGGTATTAGGCCTTGTAACGCTCAGTGGTATGGGTCTTTTAATTTTTAGTTCGCCCTATCGTCTCCAACGGTTGACTGCTTTTTTAGATCCCTGGAGCGATCAATTTAAAACAGGCTATCAACTCACACAATCGTTAATCGCTTTTGGAAAAGGTTCTTGGTGGGGGGCTGGTTTAGGGAATAGTGTGCAAAAACTGTTGTATCTACCAGAGCCTCATACCGATTTTATTTGTGCGGTCTTGGCTGAAGAATGGGGTTTTATGGGTGTATCCTTGGTCGTATTATTGTTTAGCGTGTTGGTTTACAGCATTTTAAAGGTGGGCAAAAGGGCTATCAATAGCGGTAAGCTTTTTGCGGGTTATCTTGCCTATGGGGTAGCTTTATGGATTGGTCTGCAAGCGATTATCAACATGGGTGTGAATGTGGGTATCTTACCCACCAAAGGTCTTACCTTGCCTTTTATTAGTTATGGCGGTAATAGCCTGGTCGCCATGCTTTTAGCAATGGGTATTATTTTACGGATCCAGTTTGAGCTTGGGTCTAAGGCACGGTGAATACAGTAAAAAACGCTGTATGCATTATGGCCGGTGGGACGGGTGGGCATATCTTTCCAGGCTTGGCCTTAGCCGATTATCTACAAGAAAAAGGCTGGACCGTTGCATGGCTGGGTACCACAAAGGGGCTCGAAGCCGAGCTCATTCCCAAAGCAGGTTTGACACTGCATACCATCAGTATCGAGGGTTTAAGGGGTAAAGGTTGGGCTGCTTGGCTAAGAGCACCACTAAAGTTATTGATAGCATTAGGGCAAGCCTTGAAAATCCTACACCGACTCAAACCCCGTTTGGTGGTAGGCATGGGTGGTTTTGTATCAGGACCCGGTGGCTTGGCCGCTTGGTTTTTAGGTATACCGCTTGTCATACACGAGCAAAATGCCGTGGCAGGCACGACCAATCGTTGTTTAGCACCCTTTTCTGCCAAAGTTTTAGAAGGGTTTCCTCGCAGTTTCAAAAGCGCTGTTAAGGCACTTTATACAGGGAATCCTGTACGCCAAGCTTTTTTGGCATGCATCCATCCTACCCAGCGCTTCGAACAGCGGGAGGGGCCTCTGAAGCTCTTGATCGTGGGTGGGAGTCGAGGGGCGCGTGTATTAAACCATTGTTGCCCAAAGGCCTTAGCGATTTTACCCGTGAATAAGCGTCCTTTGATTTGGCATCAGACAGGGCGTTTGGCAGAAACAAGCACGCTTCTTGCCTATAAACAGGCAGGAGTCGTTGCGCGTGTCGATCCTTTTATCGATGATATGGCTGCGGCCTATGCCTGGGCCGATATTGTCCTGTGTCGTGCGGGGGCACTCACGGTTGCAGAACTTGCAGCCGTTGGTGTTGCGAGTATACTCGTGCCTTTTCCCTTTGCGGTGGATGATCATCAGCGTTACAATGCTTGTTTTTTAGAGGCAGCAGGTGCTGCACGATTAATCAATGAGTCGGATCTCAGTCCAGAGCATCTTGTGAAAGTATTAGGCGACTTGTTGGAAAAACCAGCATTATTATGCACGATGGCAATCGCTGCGTATGCGGTATCGAAACGCGATGCGCGCTTAAGCGTAGGGGCTGTCTGTGAGGAGTTATTAAATGTTCAACGGTAACACATTAAGTTTAGGTAGAATTCGCGCGGTACACTTTATAGGTATCGGTGGCGCAGGCATGGGCGGTATTGCTGAAGTTTTACTCACCCTAGGCTACAAAATAAGCGGTTCTGATACAGCGAATAATGCGATGGTACAGCGTTTATCTAAATTGGGTGCTGTGATTAGCATTAAACATGCGGCAAGTAATGTTGATCACTGTGATGTTGTGGTGATCTCCAGTGCGATTGAACCTGATAATGTAGAATGGTTGCACGCGATCGAAAGAAGAATTCCTGTGGTGCAAAGAGCCAATATGCTTGGTGAATTAATGCGTTTTAAAAAGGGTATTGCCATTGCGGGTGCCCATGGTAAGACGACTACCACCAGCTTAGTCACCAGTCTTTTGGCCGAAGCCCATTTAGATCCTACCTTTGTGATTGGTGGCGTTCTTAATCGCTGTGGTTCCAATGCGCGTTTGGGTGCGGGTCAGTATTTTGTAGCTGAAGCCGATGAGAGCGATGCCTCTTTTCTGCATTTGATGCCTATGATCGCGGTGGTCACTAATATTGATCATGATCATTTAGAAAATTATCAAAATGATTTTAATGTACTTAAAAAAGCCTACTTGCATTTTTTACAATGCCTGCCGTTTTATGGCTTGGCTGTTTTATGTGTGGATGATCCGGAAATACATGCACTTTTACCCAAAGTTGATAGACCTTTTATCACCTATGGTTTTTCTGAAGAAGCTTCTGTGCGTGTTATCGATTTTAGCCAAGAGGAAGGTCAGTCTTTTTTTACGGTTATCAGAAAAGATCGTACACCACTGGCTATTACTTTAAATCTCCCTGGAAAACACAATGTGCTGAATGCGCTGGCAGCCATTACCGTGGCGACCGAAGAAGGGCTGTCGGATGAGAGTATACAAAGCGCTCTTTTACATTTTCAGGGTGTGGGGCGACGTTTCCAGCGGGTGGGGACTTTAGAAGCGGCGAGTGCCTCGCATCAAGAAGTTTTAGTGATCGATGACTATGGCCATCATCCCAAAGAGATCCAGGTTGTTTTAGAAACGATGCGGGCGAGTTGGCCACATAAACGTTTGGTCATGGTCTATCAACCCCATCGTTATACCCGCACCAAGGCTCTTTTTGAGGATTTTGTGTCAATATTGTCAACGGTCGATGTATTAATTCTTTTAGATGTTTATTCAGCGGGTGAAGCGTACATTCAAGGGGCCGATGGTCGTGCATTGGCCTTTAGTATTCGAACGCGGGGTCGTTTGGAACCTATTTTTGTGGCAGATAAACAGGAAGTTTTCAAAATATTGGCCGATGTTTTAGAACCTAACGATGTTTTATTAATGCAGGGTGCAGGCGATATCAGTGGATTAGTCGCTGAGCTGATGACAGAAGGCTTAAGCCTTAATAATCATCCTACCTGGCATTTTAAGCCCAGTGTTCACACGATGGTTGAAACGGTTGTGCCACGGGTATGATTCATTTTAACGGCGTTCTACAATACAATGAACCTTTAGCACCTTATACAGCTTGGCATATCGGTGGGCCTGCAGAAGTGTATTATCGGCCCAGCGATCCGGCCGATCTTGCCATTTTTTTGGCCTCTCGTTCTACCGATGAACCCATCACCTTTTTAGGTTTGGGTAGCAATGTGCTGATTAGCGATAAAGGGTTGCCTGGCACAGTGATTCATTTATTAGGTTCTGCAACCCATAGGCTTCAGGGAGGCGCGCCCATACAATGGGTAGACATCGAGCATGCAGAACACAGCAAAGCCTTACGTATAGAAGCGGGGGTTCCCTGTGCACAAGTGGCCAAATTTTGTGCTCAACAAGGTTTGATCCATGCCGAATTTTTTGCCGGGATCCCCGGTACGATCGGTGGGGCTTTGGCTATGAATGCAGGGGCCTGGGGTCGTGAAACCTGGCAGCATGTTTTACAAGTCGAAGCGATCAATAGGCACGGTCAATGCTATAGCCGACCGGCGAAGGATTACCGCATTAACTATCGTCAGGTTATCGTGCCGCATTTTGATGAATGGTTTGTGGCAGGCTATTTTCATTTTGAAGGTGGGGGCGATCCGACCTTTATTGCACAAAAAATAAAAGAGTTACTACGAACACGCAATCAAACACAGCCTATCGGTGTTTTTAGTGGTGGTTCTGTGTTTAAAAATCCTTCTAGCGATTACGCGGGTCGGTTGATTGAGGCCTCTCATCTTAAAGGTGCACGCCAAGGGGATGCAGTAATATCCACTAAGCATGCTAATTTTATTATTAACGAAGGTAAGGCTAAGGCCACAGATGTTTACGATTTAATCACCCATATACAGGCCACTGTGTTGCGCGATCATCAGGTATTTTTGGAGCCTGA
The DNA here is from genome assembly GCA_018061325.1 of Gammaproteobacteria bacterium. Lineage (GTDB taxonomy): Bacteria > Pseudomonadota > Gammaproteobacteria > UBA6186 > Azoamicaceae > CADEGZ01. Next base: position 31,177 of record JAGOUJ010000011.1, on the reverse strand, counting down.
GGTACGTTTTTTGGGATTTTAAGCGACCTCTTTTAGTAGAATATTGTATACTTATGAAAGCTTATCGATGGTTTTTGCTGTCTTTGTTGCTAGTTCTGTGTGGGTGTTCTAAGATGAGTTTTATGAAAAAGCCTTATAATGCAACTTTAGATGATCCTTTTTTTCAACAGATCTTTGCGGGTAAAACGATTGAAGGCGTTTTACCTGCTTCGGGTGTGCCTGCAGCCGATCTACAAAAACTCCGTACTTTAAATTTAAATATTCATATACCTGAAGCTATCATCGGCGCTGAGAGGGTCTATCTTGCCAATACCGATCAAAAGCGATTGTTTTTATTAAAAAAAGCGCTTTTTAATCAAGACAAGCAAGCGATTGTATGGGCACTGCGTGGGGGTTATGGGAGTGCGAGACTTATTAAAGATCTAAGCCGCTTATCTAAGCCCAAGCACCCAAAATATTTTATTGGTTCTAGCGATATGACAGCCCTACACTTATTTCTTTCGCAAACCTGGGGTTGGAAAACGATTCATGGATCGGGTCTGCAAGCGCTTTTAAAACCTGAACAAGATCCCGATAATTTCTTGAAAATTGCCTCAATTGTTGCGGGTGCCAAGCAAAGTACAATTGAAAATCTACGACCCATGAATGCACGGGCAGAGGCTTTAAAGCGAATCAAAGGTTTTTTAACGGGCGGTAATCTTACCCTTGTGCAAACCAGTATTGGCACCCCTTGGCAAATACAGAGTCAAGATAAAATCCTCTTTTTGGAAGACACCTCTGAACCGGGGTATAAGCTTGATCGTGCCTTCACACAGTTGCAACAGGCCGGTATTTTTAAGGGCGTTAAGGCTATTGTATTAGGTCAGCTTGAAGAAAACGATCCCAAGAAAACCGATGTACTTTTTGCCTTAGAGTGTTTTGCCTTCGATACAACGATACCTGTTTTTAAATGCGAGGCCTTTGGTCATGGTATTAAGAATGATCCTTTGGTCTACAATAGCGAGGCGAGTATTCGTCCTGTTAAAGCGGCAGGGGTTGATAAGGGAACTGTTCATCAACAATCGTTTGAATTGCTGATGAAGTTTTAGTCATTTTCAAAGTATACATTCATCAAGCGGTGTTTTTAAATCCCCCTTTTTCAGTGACAAACGGTTGTTACAGAAGTGGTTTGTTTTGGGGTAGCTTCTTTGGCCCTCAAAGCAGGGGGACCTACACGCAAACTGCCCACGTGCTAAATACACACAAATCAGATACAATTGCTACTGGTTTTAAAGTGCTCGTATTAAGCTGGAAACTTAAGTAATAAATGTCTGTTTGGATACGACGGCTGTCGTTTTATGTGTCGCTGGCTGCTTTGCTAGTTGTTATAAGTACTTTCGTGCTACGAACACGCGACCCAGCACATTTTCCTTTAAAGGTTTTGGAAGTCGGTCGTGTACCTTTGCATTGTACAGAATCTGAGATTCAAGCCACAGCCAAGCCGTTTCTGGCACAGGGCTTTTTTGCCTTGGATGTACGTGCTATGCGCGATGCCCTCGCGTATTTGCCTTGGGTAAAACAGGTAGATGTACGTCGTGTATGGCCTGATAAGGTGCGTTTAGTGCTTGAGGAACAGGTTGCACAGGCCCGCTGGGGTGATAAGGGGATCTTAAGTACCGAGGGCCTTATTTTTTATCCCGCAGCGCAGACGATAGCTGTTACACTACCCACCTTTGTGGGGCCTAAGGATCAGGCAAAAGAGATGTTAGAAAAATATCTAAGGCTTTTAAGTTATTTAGCACCGCTGGGTTTAAGCGTACAAACGCTCGAGTTTGTTACGCCGAATGTTTGGCAAGTTGTGCTTAATAACCAGATGGCTATTATACTGGGCAGGAGCGGCTTTGACGAAAGCATGAATCGCTTCGTTTTAGCTTACCAACATAGCTTGGGCGCAAAGCATGCGCAGATTGCAAGGGTTGACTTGCGTTACAGTAATGGTTTGGCTGTTGCTTGGAAAACAGGGGGTTCTGAAAAATCGTGATGGAGAAAAATAAACAAACCATTGCTGCCCTTGATATTGGCACTGCTAAAGTTGCTGCATTGGTTGCCACTGTGGATGAAATGGGAAAGCTCGATATCATTGGTGTCGGTATGCGTCCTTCCAAAGGTCTTCGAAAAGGTGTGCTGGTGAACATGGATTCCACCGCACAATCTGTGCAGCAGGCACTCGAAGATGCGCAAGCGATGGCGGGTTGTCGCATCCACTCGGTTTTCACCGGCATTGCGGGTAATCATATTCGTAGTTTTAATTCCAATGGTATCGTAGCCATTCGGGATCAAGAAGTCAGTGTGGGTGATGTGGACCGTGTGGTCGATGCAGCCCGTGCGGTTGCCATTGCGGCTGATCAGAAAATTTTGCATGTGCTACCCCAGGAATTTATTATCGATCACGAAGGGGGTATTCGAACACCTCTGGGTATGTCGGGCGTACGCCTAGAAGCTAAGGTGCATATGGTGATTGGTACTTTAAGTGCGGCCCAACAGATTATTAAATGTATTGGGCGTTCAGATGTAGCCGTCGAAGAACTGGTCTTAGAACAGCTGGCTTCCAGTGAAGCGGTTTTAACCGACGATGAAAAAAACTTAGGGGTTTGCTTGGTTGATATCGGTGGAGGAACTACCGATATTGCTATTTTTGTGAAGGGTGCGATTCGGCATACCGCCGTCATTCCCGTCGCAGGCGATCAAGTGACAAACGATATTGCTGTGGCCTTAAAAACACCGACGCAGCATGCCGAACGTATTAAGATGGAATATGGCTGTGCTTTAGAAGAGCTGGCTGATGCAGAAAAAATGTTCGAGGTCCCTTCGCTGGGTGATAGAGTGCCGCGTTCTTTTTCACAAGTAACGTTAGCCAGTTTTGTAGAGCCTCGATTTGAAGAACTGTTTGTGCTCGTGCAAGCAGAAATCAATCGTCATGGATTAGAAGATAGTCTGGGTTCGGGTATTGTCTTAACAGGCGGTAGTGCACGAATGCCCGGTGTAGTAGCATTGGCGGAGGAAGTTTTTCGATTGCCAGTGCGCTTAGGCGTTCCACGCGATGTAAGTGGATTGACAGATGTGGTGCGCAATCCTGTGTATGCCACAGCGGTTGGATTATTGCGTTATGGTTATGGGATACGATCAGAAACGAATCGTATCGAATCACGCGAAGATCTTGTTATGCATGGCCGCGGCCTTTGGGGTCGCATGCGCAATTGGTTTAGGGGACATTTTTAGTGTTTAGTGTAGAGGAGCGCCTCCAATGTTTGAATTAATGGATAATTTACCAGAAAATGCAGTGATTAAAGTAATTGGCGTAGGCGGTGGTGGCGGCAATGCCATCCGTCATATGTTAAGCGCTAATATCCAAGGTGTGGAATTTATCCGCGCCAATACCGATAGGCAAGCACTCGAAGATGATCTAGCCGGTATTATTTTACAACTCGGGGTGACCATTACCAAAGGGTTAGGTGCGGGCGCGAATCCGGAAGTTGGTCGCCAGAGCGCTTTGGAAGATCGTGAACGGATCCGTGAAGTATTGGAAGGTGCCGATCTTGTTTTTGTAACCGCCGGTATGGGTGGTGGTACAGGCACTGGTGGAGCGCCAGTTGTGGCAGAAATTGCCAAAGAATTGGGTGCGCTAACAGTGGCGGTTGTGACGATGCCTTTTCCTTTCGAAGGGAAAAAGCGTATGGATTATGCGGAAAAGGGCATACAACAATTAAGCCAGGTTGTGGATTCCTTGATTACCATTCCCAATCGAAAATTACTCAGTGTTCTAGGCAAGGGCGTCACGCTCTTAGAAGCTTTTAGTGTAGCGAACAATGTTCTTTTAGATGCCGTACAGGGTATTTCCGAATTGATTACTCGTCCTGGTTTAATTAACGTCGATTTTGCAGACGTTCGAACCGTCATGTCCGAGATGGGTGCTGCGATGATGGGTACGGGCATTGCGACGGGTGAAAATCGTGCACGTCTGGCTGCAGAAGCTGCCATTGCCAGTCCGCTTTTGGATGATGTGAGCTTATCCGGTGCGCGGGGTGTTTTGGTGAATATTACTGCAGGTCAGGATTTGTCGATTGCAGAGTTTGAGGAAGTGGGTGATGCCATTAAGAGCTTTACCTCCGAAGATGCCACGGTCATTGTAGGAACGGTCATTGATCCAACCATGACAGATGGTGCTTTACGGGTTACTTTAGTCGCCACAGGTTTAGGTAAAGTCGGGTCTTCAGGGATCTTGGGATCCTCCGCGCGTTCAGGTGTTGCAAGTGTTGTGCCTACGCAGAATCATGAGCCGCAAAGAGCTTTTTCGCGTCGACAGGGACTTGGCACCAAGCGTACGGTAGATGCTGTGGAACCCGGTGTGGATTATCCTTTCCTTGATATACCTGCTTTCTTACGACGTCGGGCCCCTATCGAGGGTGCTGAGTGTGATTAAACAGCGAACGCTGAAGAACGTTATACGGGCTATGGGTGTTGGTTTGCACACGGGTGAGCGTGTGTTTTTAACCCTAAAACCTGCGCCGATTAATGCAGGCATTGTTTTTCGCCGGGTCGATTTAAACCCTGTGCTTGAAATTCCTGCGACGACCGAGTATGTCGGGGATACAACCTTGTCGACCACCCTTGTAAAGGATGGTGTGCGCATTTCAACCGTGGAACATTTATTGTCTGCTATGGCGGGATTAGGGATCGATAATGTAGTGGTTGAATTAAGTGCTTCCGAAGTGCCTATCATGGATGGCAGTGCGGGACCCTTTGTGTTCTTGCTGCAATCAGCCGGTATCTTAGAACAAGAGGCACCTAAGCGTTTTTTACGGATTAAACATAAAGTAACCGTTTCAGATGGAGACAAGTGGGTGAGTTTAGAGCCTTTTAATGGGCTGAAGATTACCTTTACTCTCGACTATGATCATCCCGTTTTAAAGAACAGTGTGCAGGAAGCTAGCCTCGATTTTTCGACGACTTCCTATGTGAAGGAAGTCAGTCGGGCTAGAACCTTTGGTTTCTTATCCGAATATGAATGGCTGAAAGCAAATAATTTAGCCTTGGGTGGTAATCTGAATAATGCCGTGGTTTTAGATGATTATCGTGTTATTAATGAAGATGGTTTACGTTATGAAGACGAATTGGTTAAGCATAAAATTTTAGATGCCGTAGGCGATATGTATTTGTTGGGCACGGGTTTAATTGGAGCTTTTCGTGGCTTTAAATCGGGTCATACGCTGAATAATCGCTTACTAAAGACTTTGCTTGCTAAAAAGTCTGCCTATGAAATTGTAACCTTTGCCGATCAAAGTACTTCGCCTATTACCTATTTGTATCCAGCGATTGCGAGCTAAAGGCTACTTTAGCTTTTTGATAGGTTTTGACTGAGTCTGAGCAGGGCATTTTGTAAGGGAACAGACTGGATCGTTGCGGCGATGCTTTGTAGTAGTTGAGCGCTTTGCGCACAAAGCCCCAGGCTTGGCTTAGGGGCTTTCGAGGGATCCTGAAGCAAGGCTGAGGATTCAGGTGTACGCACCAATGTTTTAATGGTTTTCAGTGATTGCCAAGGGGCTGTTTTTCGGAGTTTTTCTACAAGCTCGGTCCCTAAGAAGCGAAAGGTATGGCCTAGCGCAGGCGATGAGACGACTAATGTTAGAATGCCATCTTTAAAGTCGGCAACCTGGCATTGTCGAAACACTTTAGGGTCGAGCGATGCAGCAAGGTGCTGATGGAGCATCCGAAGCTTGTCAATCTGAGGCGCTATAGAGGAAAAATGGGGTGATCGGTTGAAAACCTCATTGAATGTACGGGCACGGGGCAGCTGTTGTTTCATGCCTATGATATTAAGACAAATAAGCGAGAATGGCTATGATCATCACACGTTTTTTAAAAAAGACCATCGGTAGTCGAAATGATCGCTTACTCAAGCGCTACCGTAAGACCCTGCTGCAAATCAATGCCCTAGAACCGGGGTTTATGGCTTTATCCGATGCTGCTTTGAAGGCTAAAACAGCTGAATTCAAAGCACGATGGGCAGCGGGTGCTTCTCTGGAGAGTTTATTACCCGAAGCCTTTGCAGCCGTACGAGAAGCTTCTAAAAGAACATTGGGCATGCGCCATTTTGATGTACAGCTATTGGGTGGGATGGCACTCCACGATGGAAAGATTGCCGAGATGCGTACCGGAGAAGGTAAAACCTTGGTGGCGACCTTACCCTTGTATTTGAATGCTCTGACGGGTAAAGGCGTACATTTAATCACGGTGAATGATTATCTGGCTAAAAGAGATGCACTTTGGAACCAACCGATTTATGACTTTTTAGGGCTTAGCCTCGGTGTGGTGGTACATGGTTTAACTGTGGCCGAGCGGCAAGCGGCCTATGGTGCCGATATTAGTTATGGTACCAATAATGAATTTGGTTTTGACTACTTACGCGATAATATGGTTTTCTCACCTGAAGAGCGTGTGCAGCGAGATTTGCATTTTGCAGTGGTCGATGAAGTCGATTCTATTTTAATTGATGAAGCACGCACACCTTTGATTATTTCTGGGATGGATCAAGATAGTTCACAGTTGTATGAACATATTAATCATATTATTCCTCGTCTAAAACGCCAAATCGAAAAAGACGGTCCGGGTGATTACAGTGTGGATGAAAAAAGCCGTCAAGCCTTTTTAACTGAAGAAGGGCACGAAAAAATCGAAGCGCTTTTGGTAAAAGAAGGGTTATTGAAGGCAGGTGAAAGTTTATATGATGTGCAACATATTTCGATTATGCATCATATTTATGCCGGTCTTAAGGCACACGCTTTGTTTAAGAAAGATGTCGATTATATTGTACGTGATGATCAAGTCATCATTGTCGATGAACATACGGGGCGTATTATGCCAGGGCGTCGTTGGTCGGATGGGATCCATCAGGCCGTAGAAGCCAAAGAAGGTGTAAAAATTGAAAATGAAAATCAAACCTTAGCCTCCATTACCTTTCAGAATTATTTTAGATTGTACGAGAAATTATCGGGTATGACGGGTACAGCCGATACAGAAGCCTATGAATTTCAACAAATCTATGGCTTAGAAGTGCTGGTGATCCCCAGTAACAAACCCAGTCAGCGCCAAGATTTTGGCGATCTCATTTACGCGACCCAGTCTGAAAAATTTGAGGCTATTATTCAAGATATTTTGGAATGTGTTGCACGCAAACAGCCTGTCTTGGTCGGTACCATTTCTATTGAGATATCAGAATTTTTATCCAAGCTTTTGACAAGCAAAGGTATTGCGCATGCGGTCTTAAATGCCAAGCAACATGAGCGAGAAGCAGAGATTATTGCCGATGCAGGGCGCCCAGGGGCTGTTACGATTGCCACGAATATGGCAGGTCGGGGTACGGATATTGTCTTGGGCGGAAAATTGGCTTTGGATGCCGATCCAGCGGAAAAAGAAGCCTGGAAACAACGTCATCAGGCTGTGATTGAAGCGGGTGGTTTACATATTATTGGTACGGAGCGTCATGAATCACGTCGTATCGATAACCAATTGCGGGGTCGTTCAGGACGTCAAGGCGATCCGGGCTCCACGCGTTTTTATTTATCCTTGCAAGATAATCTCATTCGCATTTTTGTGTCCGATAATATCTCTGGCTTGTTGCGTAAATTAGGCCTTAAAGATGGCGAAGTCTTAACCCATCCTTGGGTCACACGGGCCGTGGAGAATGCACAACGCAAGGTTGAGGGGCACAATTTTGATATTCGAAAACAACTTTTAGAGTTTGATGATGTTGCCAACGATCAGCGTCGCATTATATACCAACAACGCAATGAGCTCTTAGAAGCGGCAGATATCAGTCCTATGGTACAAGCGGTACTTGAAAGTGTGATTGAGGCAGTTGTCACGGAATATGTACCTTTAGGCTCTTTTGAGGAACAATGGGATGTTCAAGGTCTGATGCGTACTTTAGAACGTGATTATGGTCTGAGTTTGGCCATTGATGCATGGCTTGAACAAGATGCTTCCTTGGATAGCGATGCGTTGCATCGGCGTATACTCAATGCGTTTAGACAGGTACTTCAGAGCAAAGAATCGGAAATGGGCGTAGGCCCCATGCGGCATTTAGAAAAAACCGTGTTTTTGAGTGCCACCGATCTGGCCTGGCGTGGGCATTTAGCCGAAATGGAAGCTATGCGACAAAGCATTCATTTAAGGGGCTATGCCCAAAAAGATCCCAAACAAGAATATAAGCGCGAAGCCTTTTTGCTGTTTACGGATATGTTAGAAACGATTAAGCGAGAAAGTATTAGTACGCTGATGCGCGTCCAAATAAAAAGCCAGTCCGATGTAGAAACCATTGAACAGCAATGGCGTGAACATGAGCCTAAGAACTTGCAATATACCCATGCAGAATTACCCGCTGCGACTAGCGCGAGTGCCTCAGCACAGGCAGCCAATACAGATGTTGCAACGCCTAATGCGGAGGCTCAATCATCACCCTATACCCGCGAGGGGGTTAAAATTGGGCGTAACGACGAGTGCCCTTGTGGCTCTAAGCGCAAATATAAGCAATGTCATGGTAGGTTGGTTTAAACGCGCAATATTCCCCTTACTTTGTTTAACCCATTCTTTTCAAAGAGGGCATTGAAATGTGTGGGTTTTCACATTTTTAATCGATCCTTAAATATCAATTAACTAATTTTTTTCAATGTGCACTTACACCGATCGGCTATACCCATTTAAGATAAAAAGTAGCATTTGTATGATTATCTTTCGTCTACAGTCTAAAGAGGATATTGAAGTGCAAGGATTTCCGCGTTTTTAGGAACGTTCAATCTTTGAATGGATACACATGGACTACTTTGCTTAAACGCTTTACCAATGCCTCAACTTCTGTTTCGGTAATCCTTAAGGATGGCAGCAATCGAATGGTGGTTTGATGTGAGATGGTAAACAAGATGCGGTGTTCTAAAGCATTAAACATCATATCGGTACAGGGTTGGTCAAACTCAATTCCAATCATTAGACCTTTGCCGCGAATGTTGATGACATGGGGATTATCTTTTAAAGCCTCGCGTAGACTATTGATTAATAGCAGACCTTTTTTTTGTGCGTGCTGCACAAGCTGCTCATCTTCAACCACTTTTAAAGTGGCTAAGGCCGATGCACAGGATAGATGATTGCCGCCAAACGTTGTGCCATGCGATCCAGGTTCAAACAAATCGGCATAAGGTAGTGCGGCCAAACAGGCTCCAATCGGTACACCATTGGCTAAGCCTTTGGCCAGTGCTACAACATCGGGCACAATACCTTCTGCTTGGTAACGAAAAAAAGTGCCGGTGCGTCCCAGACCCGTTTGTACTTCATCCAGCATCATGAGCCATTTGTGTTCATCGCAGATTTTACGGATCTTTCTAAGATAATCATCTGCAGGCACTATAATACCTTTTTCGCCCAAAATAGGTTCTACGAGGATGGCAGCAATATCGGGGTGCGCTTTGGCGGCGGCAATAATCGCTGGAATATCATTAAAAGGCACACGTAAAAAACCAGGTAATAGCGGTTCAAAGCCTTTTTGGTTTTTTAAATTCCCACCTGCAGTAATACAAGCCAGTGTACGACCATGATAAGCATGTTCTGTCACCAGAATTTTGGGGCATTCAAAACCTTTTTGATGTCCATAAAGACGTGCAAGCTTTAAAGCCATTTCAACGGCTTCGGCCCCCGAATTGCAGAAAAAAGCTTTATCCAACGCGCTGAGTCTGCATAGAGCCGCTGCTAGTTCTGATTGCTTGCTGTTTTCATAGAGATTAGAACAGTGAATCAGTTTGGTCGCTTGTTCCTGAATAGCTTGAATCACGCGAGGATGCGCATGACCTAAAATATTTACTGCCATACCGCCTACAGCATCGAAATATTTTTTGCCCTCATCATCCCAGAGCCATATACCTTCGCCACGTTCAAAACGCACAGGTAGTCGTTTATAGACATTCATGACATGGTTCATGACTAGCCTTTAAAGTTTTTTGCTACAAAATCCCAATGTACAAGCTTCCAAAAAGAGGCCAAATAATTGGCTCTGGCATTACGGTAATCAATATAGTAGGCATGTTCCCAGACATCGCAGGTTAAGAGCGGGGTTTGTTCGGGGTTGCTGAGAGGGGTTGCCGCATTGCTGGTGCTTATAATCTCAAGGCTGCCTGTATGTGTTTTACAGAGCCAAGTCCAACCTGATCCAAAGGTTCCAAGCGCTACCTTGGTAAACGCCTCTTGGAAAGCTGCCACAGAGCCAAAGGTTTTTTCGAGCGCTTTTAATAATTCGCCTGTGGGCACGCGAGAGGTTGGGCTTAGGCACTCCCAGTAAAATGTATGGTTCCATACTTGGGCGGCATTATTAAAAAGAGGACCGCTGCTGCTTCGAATAATCGTTTCTAGATCAGCTTGTTCTAAGCCAGAACCAGAAAGTAAGTTATTTAAATTTGTCACGTAAGTCTGGTGATGTTTGCCATAGTGATATTCTAGGGTCTCGCGGGAGAGATGGGGTTCTAGTGCATCGAGCGCATAAGGCAAGGGGGGTAGTGTGATAGACATCTGTATTTCCTTTTCCATTCTAGGGATTTCCTGTATTCTTGCATTAGCTAAGGCACTACGTCTAGTGCATCCTTTAAGGGAGAAAATATAATGATTAATGTAGCCACAACCATCGAAAAAATTAAAGCACAGTTACAGCATAACCCGGTGTTGGTTTATATGAAGGGATCGCCGAAGGCACCGCAATGCGGTTTTTCAGCCAAAGTTGTACAGATTTTGGATCGGCTGAATGTACATTATGCCTATGTGGATGTCTTAGCCAATCCCGATATACGTGCGACCTTACCCACCTATGCCGCATGGCCTACCTTTCCACAATTATATATTCAAGGAGAATTAATAGGTGGCTGCGATATTGTGTCTGAGATGTATGCCGCACAAACATTAAGCGCTGTTTTAGCACCTGCTCATGCGATGCACGATACACCCACGCATTGCCTAGCAAAGGAAGCCTAAGAAAAGCATGAACAGTTTTAATTGGGTACAAGAGATTGCGATTTGGGCCTTACCCGTATTGTTTGGTATTACCGTGCATGAAGTGGCACATGGATGGGTAGCCCTTTTATTAGGGGATAAAACAGCCTGGATGCTTGGGCGTCTTACACTGAATCCTTTTAAGCATGTCGATCCGGTGGGGACTATTCTTGTGCCCTTGTTATCGTTAAGTATCGGTGGTTTTATGTTTGGCTGGGCCAAACCCGTACCGATTACATGGCGTAATCTTAAGCATCCTAGACGCGATACGGCCTTGGTAGCTATCGCAGGTCCCATGGCCAATGCGCTGATGATGATAGCTTGGGCCTTGGGTGCCAAACTAGCGCTATCATGCGTACACATGGGTTTTGAACAAGCCTCTTTTTTAGTCTATATGGCTCAGGCTGGCATTACGATGAATGTATTACTCATGGTCGTGAATCTTATTCCGATCCCACCCTTAGATGGTAGTCGGGTACTGGCTTCTTTTTTACCACAGCGTTTAGCCCTCGTATTGGATAGGATAGAACCCTATGGTTTTATTATTTTAATCGTGTTAATGGCTAGCAAAACGCTTTCAGTTGTACTCAATCCTTTAATCAGTAACATACTTTCATGCGTTAATCAGCTATTGGCCTGATGAAAAATAACAAGATAAGCAGGAGTAAAGACCATGTTTTCGGATGAGGAATGGCATGCTGTGAGCACTACAGTGAGTCATACTGTGAGTCACATAGAGGCAAGTGCCAGTCATGTTTTCGCTGATCTAGATCGTAAGTTAGTGCATTATTTGCCTTCTTTGAATGAGGCAGTTAATCAGCGTGCAGGTTTCAATGAACGTTTACTGAGGTATAAATCCCTAGAAGATCTTCAGTATTTATTAGAAACACGATGTGTCAATCCAAACTACAACGACCGTGGGTTTCATGCTTTATCTTTTACAGCGACGGCACGATTTGAAGAGGAAGCACGCAAAGCATGCTTGAGTTTATTGTTGCAGTATGATGTAAATGTTAATAGTCAGGCTATTGATCACTACTCGTATACACCCTTGCATCTTCTTATTCAAGATAATAATCAAGAAGGTGCGGTTTTTTTTATAAAAAAAGCCAAAGAATTGCGCAGGTTGATTAATTTTAGTCTTCCGGCACGAGATGGTTGTACCACGTTATTACTTGCAGCTAAAAAAGAACAAGAAGAGGTGGCCTTGTGTATTTTGGAACACAGCACAGCACCAGAGGTTTTTATGAATCTTTGGGATGACCAGAACAAAACAGCTTTCGATTATGCATCGAGCTTAAAACAGACAGGGTTGCTTCAAAAATTATCGGCATTAGGTGCCAAGTCGGGGGCTATGCTGGCTGCTTCGTCTCAGGCCGTCCCCTGTACATTTGTATTTGAAGGAGGCAAATCTCAAATACAGCTACTAAGTACGTTTCCTGTCAATCCAGAAGAGGTAACCATGGCAGGACAAGTTATCACTTTTGTCGAGACGTATAAACCCAAGTCACCTCGTGCTTAGGTGGCTTGTTGTTTCTTGAGAACCTGCACTAATTTATTCGCAAAAGGCATCGCACAAAGAGCATAAAGCACTTTAAAGGCATAATAAAAAATCGCAAGCTTGAAGAGTTCTTCGTTGGGCATACGGCCATAAAAAGCCAGCGGAATAAACAGGCTGGTTTCAATAAACTCGCCAATCCAGCTGCCGCACAAGGCACGAAGCCAAAATAGGCGCCCCTGCATTTTTAGTTTCAGTCGGGAAACGATATAGGCATTGATTAATTCACCGCTAAAGTAGGTAAAAACAGAAATGACCATTAAACGGCTAGAGCTACCCAAAATCTGGGCGTAGGCTTCATGGTGTGCCCAAGAAGGCGAGGCGGGCAGACTAATGCTGATCTTGCACATCAAGCACATCAATAAATTGCAGAGCATGGCCATCCAAATAACCCGGCGCGATTGGGCAAAGCCATAGAGTTCGGTTAAGATATCGCCTAAAAGATAGGTCATCGGAAATAATAACAAACCGGCTGGTAAGATAATGGGGCCAAAGATCAAAGGCTTTTCACCTATCACATTGGCTGTTAATAAAAGCCCCACAAAAAACATGGCGAGCTGTGTATATTGGGTTTGGTTTGTAGCAGTGTGTAGGGTAGTGCTGTATTCGGCATTGGCAGCGGTTGAAACTTGCATAAAAATCTTCCTTACTTCATTGCGTAGAAGGTTGTCATTGGAGCCTCGCGAAGCAATCTAGAAATTATTAGTTAGTTGATTGATAATAACCGAATGGCTTTGGGCCTAAAGGCCCTCGCCATGACGAAAACACAGCCACCATCTTAAAACACTACATGATAGATTGGTAGACTTGCCCTGGGTCTTGAGGGCTACGGTAGGCTATGGTACAAGGGAGGGACTATGATCGTACAAGCCTTATCTAGAAAATCGATGCTTTTCCTGGCTTTTCTTGTTCTATGGGGGGCAGGGGGGGCTTTTGCAGAGGCGCTGAAGAATGTATACCAGGCAGAAGTCCCGATGGCTCTTGATGATGCAGAAGTCGATCCCACCAAACTCAGCCAAGAAGCCTTTGCGGCACTGCTTTTAAAAATCGGTGGGGCCGATATTCTGAAGAAAGAATCCATTCGTAAGGCCATGATCGATCCCGATCCCTATGTGAAACAGTTATCCTACCATCAAGGACTCGATGATCAGCGTACCGCGAAAGTAACTTTCAATGAGTCGCTGGTGGATCGTCTTCTTAAAGAAGCAGGGGGAGCACCCGTGCCCAAAGAACGTCCACTAACGCTATTATGGTTAGTGCTTGAGAATAGCGAGGGTGTGCATTGGGTGAGTGTCGATACCGATCCCACGCTTTTAAGGACCCTGGAACAACATTTTAAGCAGCGTGCCATGCCTTTAATACTGCCTTTAATCGATTTATTAGATAGTTCACAAGTCACCGCAGAAGCTATTCAGGCAAAAGCCTTCGATAAAATACGATTGGCTTCAAAACGCTACCATCCCGAACGTATTGTTTTGGGTTCTCTAAGGCTTCAGGGCGAAGAATGGGCAGCAACCTGGACGATAGTACCCCAGCAATCTGTTGTAAGTGATGATACAACCGACACGTCCAGGCCATTACCCGCATCGAGCTGGGAGAGCAAAGCAGCTGATCACGCAACACTCTTTAACGGCCTTATCGATCGTTTAATGAAACAAGCCTCCCCGCAGACTCCGGTTAAAGCGGTTACGCCACCTACTATTCGGCCTTTATTGTTGCATGTATCTGCCGTGTTACAAGCCGAAGATTATGCAAAAATCATGCAGTATTTAGAAAAAACGCCGTGTGTTAGCAAAGTGCGTATTCAGCAAATTGGTCCTGATTCCATGACATTATCGCTCAGTAGTACACTCTCGCAAGATCAGTTAACGCAGACCCTTTCCAAAGAGGATTTATTGGCACCCGATCCATCAGCCAAACCTTCTTTAGGGGAAATATTTTTTACCCTACGCGTGCCTGAATAAAATGTTAGACCAATTAGCTTTAAGCTTTCAGTTAAGGGATGATGCAACCTTCGATAATTTTTATGATGAAGGCACTCATGCAGAAATCGTACATCGCTTAGAGCGTATGGCTGTTTTAGACGGTGAGCCCTTTGTGTATTTGAGTGGATCAGCGGCTTCGGGAAAAACGCATCTTTTACAGGCAGTCTGTCAGGCGGCTTCTAAAAGAGGCCAATCAGCGATGTACTTACCTTTGCATCAACCACATACTTTTCATACGGAGGCACTGAAGGGTATAGAGGATGTAGCGCTTATTTGTATCGATGATATCGATCAGATTGCAGGCAATAAAGCGTGGGAGGAAGCACTCTTTCATTTGTTTAATGCCATTCGTTTAAAGGGACATTTTTTATTGGTCTCAGCCCGTCTGCGGCCTAAAGATTTAACCCTCTCGCTGCCCGATTTACAATCGCGTTTGTCTTCGGGTTTATGTTATGTCTTAGAACCTTTAGACGATCTTCAAAAAGAACAAGCCTTAAAACTGCGTGCGTTGAAAAGAGGTTTAGTCTTAAATGAAACCGTGGCACGTTTTCTTTTAAACCATTGTCCACGTGATATGACCCAACTTTTCTCAAGACTAGACATTTTAGATAAAGCTTCGCTCAAAGCACAAAGACGCTTAACCATTCCTTTTGTGAAAGAAGTTTTGGATTTATAAAAAATATTAAGTTTTACGCAATTGCTGGGCCGTTGTCGCTAAGCGCGTTCCTAGAGCCAGACACAAGTGCTTTTCATCCTCGCTAATGTCTAGGGGTTTTGTGTGAGTCCCAGCCACATGGCTTGCACCATAAGGGGTTCCACCAGTTTGGGTATTGACTAGAACTGGATCAGTAAAGGGTAGACCCAGTATCAGCATTCCCTGATGTAACAGCGGCAACATCATGCTCAAAAGTGTGCTTTCTTGTCCCCCATGCATACTGGAAGAGGCGGTAAAGAGCGCTGCGGGTTTATCCACCAAAGCCCCCGACATCCATAATCCACTGGTACTATCCAGAAAATATTTCAGGGGTGAGGCCATATTACCAAAGCGCGTAGGGCTACCCATGGCAAGGCCTGCACAGTTTTTCAGATCGTCCAGCGTTACATAGATATCGCCTGTTGCTGGTACGGGCATAGGGGTTGGTAGAGGTTCTGCCGTAGATACCAGACCGGGTACAGTCCTAACCCTTGCTTCAATGCCATCCACCATGTGTACGCCTCTGGCAATTAGATTGGCCATAGAGGCCACTGAACCATAGCGGCTGTAATAGAGCACGAGAATATAGGGTAACATGTGGATCTCCTTTATTAAGCCATAATCACAGACACATCATACAATATTTGCTTTTGATCGTGCGTGACAAGGGTTAATTTTTCGATTTGTGCTTGGGCGATTAATATACGATCGAAGGGATCAGTATGATGATGGGGTAATGTGCCAGCATGCGAAGCATGGGCAATACTAATAGGCAAGGCTTGAAAATTATTAAGTATTAAGATTTCTTCAATTTCATTTGAAAATTCTAATTTTCCAATAGATTTTTTAATGGCTATTTCCCAAGCTGTTGCAGCACTCACAAATATCACATTGTTACTATGATGGATGGCAGCATAGGCTTCTTTTGAAAGACGTTTGTGATCGCTTAACCACCATAAAAAAACATGAGTGTCTAATAAAAAATTCAAGGATTTTCCCCTTTAAAAGCAGCGAGTATGTCAGGCGGTAATTCATCAAAATCTTTATGTATCACAATTTTACCTTTCAAACAATCGGGTATTCTGCCTTGCGTGCTATTTTGAAATTTGATTAATTTGGCCATGGGTTTGCCCGCTTTGCAGATAATAATCTCTTCACCTTGAGAAGCGAGCTCAACAAATTTGGATAGCTGTGATTTGGCAGCATGTATATTCGTCATTTTCATAAACCTGCACCTTTTTTAAACAGACTTAGTTTAGTCTAGTTCAAAAAATGGGGTTTTTCAATAGGCTCTTAAGACTTTATAAGGTAATGCTACACTGGGTTTTTTGGTTATTCATGAGATAGGACCCCTAAAATGCTAGAAAACTTGCAAATCTGTGTATTGGCCATTGTACAAGGGCTTACCGAATTCCTACCCGTTTCAAGCTCTGCACACCTTATTTTAATGCCTAAGCTTTTTGGATGGGTGGATCAAGGTTTAGCTTTTGATATTGCCGTGCATGTAGGCACCTTGTTTGCAGTGCTGTTGTATTTTCGTCAGGATCTGCTGTCCCTTTGCAAGCACGGTGTGGGTGTCTTAATAGGGCAGCCGATGAATACAAAAGCTAAAACAGAGTCGAAAATAGCCTGGTCTATTGTTTTAGCGACCATACCAGTGGGTCTTTGTGGTCTAGCCTTTAAGGGTTTAATAGAAACGCATTTACGTTCTCCCTTGGTGATTGCTTATTCAACCCTAGGCTTTGGATTATTATTATGGGTGGCCGATAGGCTAGGTGCTAAGCAAAGAACCTTTAAGCGTTTTAGATGGGGTGATGCTGTGGCGATTGGCTTAGGCCAGGCCCTAGCCCTTATTCCAGGCACTTCACGTTCAGGTGTTACTTTAACGGTTGGATTAATGCTTGGGTTAACCCCCGAATTCGCTGCGCGCTTTTCTTTTTTACTATCGATTCCCGTAATTGTGTTAGCCGCGGGTTTAGAGGTTATCAACCTGTATAAGCAGGGTGGTCTTATCGATTGGCAGCCCTTAATGATAGGTGCCTGTATTGCAGGTTTAAGCGGTTATGCCTGTATTCATTATTTTCTGAAACTACTAAACCGTGTGGGGCTTTTTCCCTTTGTGTGCTATCGCCTGTGTTTAGGCACAGCTTTATTATATTGCTACGGCAATCATTGATTTACTCATTGTATTAAGTAAATTATCGAGCTACACTGAGCAAATCATTTTTTTGTCTTCGATAGAGGGGGGGGTACACGTGAATCCGACTTTTGAAAGACCTATTCTGAAGGTGTTAGTTAATCGCCTTATAGAGCCCAGAGGGAAAATGCAAATTCTCTCAGGTGCAAGGCAAGTGGGTAAAACAACCCTTTCAACACAGGCGCTGCTTAAGCTATCCCAACCCTATATACAAATGGTCGCTGAAAGTGGATTTACGGTTAATTGGATTGATCAACAATGGGCTTTGGCAAGAGCGCGTGCGCTGGAACATCCCCAAGGCGTCATTTTAGTGATTGATGAAATTCAAAAAATCGAAAATTGGTCCGAGCGTGTGAAGCGTTTATGGGATGAAGATACCATTAAGGCAAGGCCTTTGAAAGTGCTTTTGTTGGGATCTTCCTCTTTATTATTAAGTCGTGGCCTTACAGAAAGTATGGCAGGTCGCTATGAGATTATACATGTGCCGCATTGGTCTTTTGCAGAGTGCCAAGATGCTTTTGATCTATCGCTGGACGAGTATTTATATTTTGGTGCTTATCCAGGTGCTTTAGTCTACCGTCATGATGAAGACCGTTTTTTGGCCTACATGCAGGATTCCATTATCGAACCTGTTGTGAGTCGGGATATTCTCTCACAATTTATTGTCCATAAACCGGCGTTATTACGCCAATTATTTCATTTGGGTTGTATGTATTCTGGGCAGATTCTTTCCTATAATAAAATGCTGGGTCAGATGCAGGATTGTGGCAATACCACAACGCTTGCGCATTATCTTGAGTTGTTAGAGAAGGCAGGTGTTCTTAGAGGGTTAGCTAAGTTTTCGAATGAAAAAATTCGTCAACGCCAAAGTTCGCCAAAATTTCAAGTTTATAATACGGCATTGATGACGAGTGTCTATCATAGTGGATTTATTGCAACCATGAACAATCCAGAATTTAAGGGGCGTCTAGTAGAAAGTGCTATTGGAGCAAGTCTTTTAATGGATTCAAAAATGGAGATTTTCTACTGGAGAGAAAACAATCAAGAAGTCGATTTTATTGTAAAAATCAAGGAAAAATTAGTTGCCATTGAAGTAAAAAGTGGTAGCTCTATAAAAAGACTATCGGGCATGACGACTTTTGCAAAACATTTTTCTCCCAATAGTATTCTGTTGGTGGGAACAGGGGGGATCCCTTTAGATGTATTTCTAAAAACCCCTTTGGCACAATTTATCTGAGGACTATTCCATCACTTCTTGAGGCATAGATAGCGCATTTTCAATCGTTTCTGTTTTTTGGTTGACACGTAATTCTTCCTGATAAAACAGAAGCAATCCCACACCAAAAATACTGATCGCTGTAAAATAATGCCAGGTAATAGCTTCACCTAAGAAATACCAACCAAAGAATGCGGCGAAAAAGGGCGTAATAAGACCCGCTAAAGACATAAAGGTTGCGCTATAGCGTTTGAGCAGATAACCATAAAGGTTATAGCACACGATATTTGAAATCAGGCACATCAAGATAGTGTTTTGCAGAAAGGGTTGTAGGTTAGTGATCGGTAGTGGGTTCCAAGATTCTCCCGCTACATAGGAATGCAACAGGGCCATGATGCCACCTAGGCTCATGCCAATGCCATTGGCCATCAGCGGAGAATCTTTATATTCGCTGATGAGTTTCTTTAGGATAATCCAGCCACACACACTGCCGAGCACGGCAATAAGCAACGACAATTCTGCAGAAGATATCCGTACTAGTTCATGGATGGGCATTTCGGTGGGGGCTTGAATAATAAACACGGGAATAAGACCCATAAAGCCTACCAGTAGACCTACCCACTTTTTAGGGGTGAGGCGTTCTCGAAGGAGTACAAAAGCCACTGCGGCGGATAGAAAGGGCGATAGGCTATAAATGAGGCAAGCTTTGGAGGAGGCCATGTGTTGGATCCCCCAGATTTCTGCCACATTCGTAATATAGATATTTAAAAAACCCAGAAAAAAGAGATAGGCAATATGGCTTGGGCTAAAACGAAAGGCTTTGCGATTATAGATCCATTGGTGGGCAAGCAGGAGCAAGCCTGCAAAAGCCATGCGAGAGCCAATTAAGAAAAAGGGCTCACAATGGTTTAGGGTCTCTTTGCTAAGGCTAAAGAGACTGGCGAACAGTGCATACAATAAAGCTGTTAGCAGCATAACTCTTACTCATCTACGCTAAATAAAACCGGATCCTAACATAAGACTGAGGTCTTTGACTAAGGCTTTAGAGCCCTTACTTTTTTCTTGGTGAATGAGCAGCTCTACTAAGTATTTCTTCACAGGATACCAAGGGATCTGTTATAGAGAGAGATTGCTTATGAAATCCATCTTGTTCAAAAAAACCCTCACTCTTCAATTGTTGAAGGGTTTTTTTAGGAGGAGCAGCCTCTACAAAAACTCGTTCTGATTTTTCTAATTGATCCTTTATGATTGCTAATGCCCACTTAGGAATATCTTCTAAAAAAAGCATATGATTGGTTCCAAGCAGGTAGATCGTACTATTTCCTTTTTGTAATTTAAAGAAATGTGGAAAAATATCTTTTTCAATAGTTCTTTCCCCATGGTGTGAGGCTGTATTCATCGTTTGATACGTCAACATAAGGTCTATCTCTCATCGTTAGAATTATTTTGAAAAAGGGTAGCATGACCCTCAGGTAAAAATCAAGTTTTTAAAGAAACTTTATATCAACCCTATGAACCGTTTTTAGGTGTATATCTGCTTAAAGCAACGCTTTTAAGAAGGAAACAATTTGATTTTGGTTTACGCGTTGACTGAGGCTGAGAGCATCGTTTCTTGCTTTATATTCTACGCAGCCTTCTAAGAGATTTTTATCGCCAATAATAATCTGGTGGGGAATACCAATCAGTTCAGAATCCGCCAGCATCACCCCTAAACGTTCTTCACGATCATCTAATAAGACTTCGATACCCGCATTCATCAATGATTGGTAGAGCGAGTCCGTAGCAGCTTGAACGGTTTCAGAACGATAATACTGAATGGGCAGTAAAATAACCTGGAAAGGTGCTAGCGCGGGTGGCCATACAATCCCGCGTGCATCATGATTTTGCTCAATAGCCCCACCCACAATTCTTGAAACACCAATGCCATAACACCCCATATTCAGATATTGCGCCTTACCTTGTTCATCCAAAACACTGGCTTTCATGGGTTGACTGTATTTCTGGCCCAGTTGAAAAATATGTCCCACTTCAATCCCACGGGTAAAGCGTAAATAACCAGCTCCATCGGGGCTGCGATCGCCTTCTTGTACAAAGCGTAAATCTATAAGCTCTGGCAGCGGGCAATCTCTATCCCAATTGATACCATGATGATGAGAATCATTGGCATTGGCACCACAGCAAAAATCGGACATGAAAGCCACATCATGATCAGCTATTTGAGGAATGGCTAGGTCTATAGGTCCTACAAAACCAGGGCCGCAGTGTGCGATAGTCTCTAAATCGGTGGGTTCAGCCATCATCAGTGGAGAGGCAACCAAAGGATGCTTTTCAGCTTTTAAAGGGTTGAGTTGATGATCACCTCGGATTAAGAGCGCAACAAAAGGATGTTCTGGGGTGGCACCTTTAACAATCAGTGTTTTCAACATAGCTTGAGGTTGGATGCTGAAATACGCAGTCTGTTCTTCTACGGATTTCATAGACGCTATGCCCGCATCATTTGTCAAAGAGCGTTCTTTGGTGGGGGCAGGTCTTGGATCGCTGGAAACCAAGTGTGTGGCTAATTCTACATTGGCCGCATAATCGCTACCATCGCTGTAGGCGAGTAAGTCTTCGCCAGAGTCTGCCAGTACATGAAATTCGTGCGAGACACTGCCACCAATATTGCCGCTATCGGCGAGCACCGCACGAAATTGAAGTCCTAAGCGCTCAAAAATCGTATGGTAGGCTTTATGCATATGACCATAAGTTTTTTTAAGATCTTCGATACTTAAATCAAAAGAATAGGCATCTTTCATCACAAATTCGCGTGCACGCATCACCCCAAAACGAGGACGAATCTCATCCCGAAATTTTACTTGTATTTGATACAGAATACAGGGTAGTTGTTTATAACTTTTGAATTCGCGTCGTGCTAAATCGGTGACCACTTCTTCGTGGGTAGGGCCTACACAAAAAGAGCGTTTTTGCCTATCTTGCATTTTGAGTAATAAAGGACCATAAGCATCCCAACGTTCCGTTTCTTTCCATAATTCGGCGGGTTGCACCACAGGCATTAAAATTTCCTGGGCACCCACTGTTTGCATTTCCTCGCGTATAATGGCTTCGACTTTGCGTAGCACCCTTAAGCCCATGGGTAACCAGGTGTAGAGTCCTGAACCCAGTTTTCGGATTAACCCAGCGCGGATCATGAGTTTATGGCTCATGATTTCAGCCTCTGAGGGCGATTCTTTAAGGGTACTGTACAAAGTGTTTGAAATACGCACGGCTACTCCTAAAAATCCCCCCGCCCTTGCGGGCGGCCCCCTTTTGAAAAAGGGGCATTGGAGTCATCATTTTTTATAAGGTTAATTTAGATCTGGGGAGAATTGTACCATACCTTTTTCGACACGCGTAGGGTAGGTTCGCAGGTCTTCAAAGGCGGGTGCTGCTTTTACAGCTCCGGTTCGTACACAGAATGCGGCACCATGATAAGGGCAAGTCAGAATCCCATCTTCTACATCACCTTCTTCAAGCGGAAAATTTTGGTGGGTGCATTGATTATCCATGGCATAGTATTGCCCCTCGAGTTTAAGCACCAATATGGATTGTCCCTGATACTCAATGACCTTGCGGTCATGTTCTGTAAAGGCGCTTGTTTCTGCAATATCGATCCACAGACTCATAAGCGATCACCAGGGTATTTGCTCAAGCTTAGGTATTTGCTCAAGCTTACGCCCCCTTTTAAAAGGGGGCCGGCTGCAAGCCGGGGGGATTTTGTGGTTGTGCGGGCTGTGAATGTCACAATAAATTCAACTGTAATTGTGTGCTTTCTGAAAGCCTATCCTTGGTCCAGGGTGGATCCCAGACCAGTTCTACGGTCACATTCGATACCCCAGCTACTTTTAGTATTTCATCTTGAACCGTTTGGGGAAAGGTCTGAGCGACGGGACACATGGGCGAGGTTAGCGTCATTTGAATGTGAACACTTGCCTTTTCTTCACCCACTTTGATTTCGTAAATAAGTCCTAAATCATAGATGTTTACCGGTATTTCCGGATCGAAAATCGTCTTTAACATTTCGATCACTTTTTCTTCAAGTGTGAGTGGATTATCAATACTAATCATGTTTCCGTGCTCACACTATCAACACCTACTTTCTGTGCAATGGCCGCTTCAAGGGTATGCCAAGGCAAGGTTGCACATTTCACGCGGCTTGGAAAGGCGCGCACACCCAGAAGGGCGCTTAGTTTACCTAAAGAAGTATCAACCGTTGGATCATGGGTGGGCGCTGTGGGTGTTACACCTGCAATCAAAGATCGAAAACGATGACACAGCGCAAGAACCTTTTCGGTCGATTGGCCAGTCAGTGTTTCGGTCATGAGCGAGGCAGAGGCCATACAAATAGCACAACCTTTGCCTGTGAAGCTTGCTTCTTGAATACCCTGATCCTCAATACGTAAAAAGACACGGACTTGATCGCCGCAGAGTGGATTAAATCCTTGAGCGGTGCCATTAGCATTTTCAAGCACCACGCAATTTCTGGGTTTGGTCCCATGATCGATAATCAATTCTTGGTATAAATCTTGTAGGTCCATAATAGCCATCACCAATAATTAGGATAGTTTAAATAATGGCCGAATTTTTTGTAAAGCCAAACATAGTTTATCAATATCTTCAAAAGTATTATACAGCCCAAAAGAAGCCCTGGCTGTAGCAGTAACCTCAAAAAAATCCATCAGCGGCATGGCACAATGGTGTCCTGTGCGTATGGCAACCCCTTCTTGATCCACAATACTGCCGATATCGTGTGGATGGATCCCTTCCATGATAAAGGAGAGCACCCCTATTTTATGGGCCGGTTTTCCAAGTATGCGTAAACCGGGTATGCGCTCTAAGTGAAGGGTGGCATAGTCTAAAAGCATTTTTTCATGCTGAACAATAGAGGTCCAACCCATATTTTGTACATAGTCTAGTGCTGCGCCTAGACCGATTGCCTCTGCAACGGGGGCAGTGCCGGCCTCAAATTTATGGGGAATATCCTGGTAAGTGCTTTGCTCAAAGCTAACCTGTAAAATCATATTGCCACCCCCTTGGTAGGGCGGTAGGGCTTCTAAATACTTTGTTTTTCCATAGAGTACACCGATACCCGTAGGCCCATAGACTTTATGGCCCGAGAATACAAAAAAATCACAATCGAGGGCTTGTACATCAATCGCTAAATGGGGGGCTGATTGTGCACCATCCACTAAGACGGGTATGCCATATTGATGCGCTGTGGCAATAATGCTCTGTAAGGGGTTGAGTGTTCCCAAGGCATTCGATACATGGGTAATGGCCAATAGTTTGGTATGAGGGTTTAAATACGAGGCCCAATCGTGCACCAAATCGCCGGTATGCGTTATAGGGATCACGCGTAAATGCGCTTGTTTTTTCTGGCAGAGCATTTGCCAAGGTACAATATTCGAATGATGTTCCATCGCGGAGATCAGTATGTGATCACCGGGTTGTATAAGGCTTTCCCCAAAACCATGGGCCACTAAATTAATCCCTTCGGTCGCATTTTTAACAAAAATACATTCTTTGGCATGCTTGGCATGAATAAAATGTTGTACCTTGATGCGAGCCTCTTCATAGGCCAGGGTTGCCTGTTCGCTTAAATAATGCACACCGCGGTGTGTGCTTGCATTGGTGCGTCGATAGTAGTGCTGCATGGCATCCATCACAAGCTCTGGTTTTTGTGTGGTGGCGGCATTGTCTAAATAGACTAAAGGGTGCCCATGCACGGTCTGTTTTAAAATGGGAAAGTCTGAAAGAATATTAAGATCCATTGATCAAGCCTCGTACAAAGAGGGCCAGTGGTTTAGAAAGTCCTTCGAGCATCGGATGAATAAAGGCATCAATCAGGAGCGCCTTGGCTTCTTGTGCTGAAATACCACGGCTTTGTAGATAAAAAAGCGCCTCCAAGTCTAAATGTCCAACGGTTGCACCATGGGTGCATCGAACATCCGCCTGATGAATATCGAGTTGAGGTTGGGTATGGAGGATGGCTTTGTCAGAAAGTAACAGATTTTTATTTTCTAAAGCGGCATCGCAGTTAAAGGCCTCTTTTTGAACGATAATCGTGCCATGAAAGGAGAGTGTCGAGCGATCATGGGCCACACCACGGGTTTTGACATGGGTTTGACAGTGAGGGCTTTGATGATTCATACAAAGCCTTTGTTCAATTTTTTCGCAGCCTTTGCCTATTTGTAGGCCATAGATGTTGGCCTGTGCATGCGTTTCTTCCAAATGAAGGTTCAGAAGACATTGATTCAAAAGTCCGCCGATTAAGAGGGTTGTTCCCTGATAAATACTGATATTTTTTTGGTGGATGTGTGTTTGTGATCGTAGCGTGCCGTCTGACATCGCTTGTTGAAGGATGCAATGATGCAGTGTTGCATGAGCATCCAGGGTAATGGTTGTTTGAGATTCTATAAAAGAGGATGAATCATCCTCTGAGATAAAGCATTCTACGAGCGTTACTTGGCGCTGTTTACCTATATGAATGAAACGATGATTATTTTTATCTACCCTAAAATCTAAGGGTTCTTGCGCAGGCTTCGGTGTTATCAGCTGACCATTATAGAATAAATAGTACAGCAGGGCGTCTTGATCACGTGGTAAATCGTCTAGCAAGCATTCGAGATCGGATAGAAGCTTTGGTTCAGCTAACACGGGAGGCTCCTTCAATGCCAACATAACCGCTGATCTCGAGAGCGTTTGCAAGATCCTTGCCACCGGATTGTACAATTTTTCCTGCGGATAAGACGTGCACAAAATCAGGTTCAACGGACTCTAGAAGTCGCTGATAGTGGGTGATCAATATAATCGATCGGTTTTGTGCACGCAGGGCATTGATCCCTTTTGAAATGGTTTTGAGAGCATCGATATCGAGTCCCGAATCGATCTCATCCAGAATCACCAAGGTGGGTTCCAAAACCAGCATTTGCAAAATTTCGTTCCGTTTTTTCTCACCACCTGAGAAGCCTTCGTTTAAGGATCGGCTCATAAAAGTATCGGGTATTTCTAATAAAGCCATTTTTTCACGGATAAGGCTCAAGCAATCGACCGCATCGATGGGAGGCTTACCTTGTGAAGCCCTTAAAGCATTGAGGGAAGCTTTTAAAAATTGCACATTGCTCAGGCCCGGGATGGCGACAGGGTATTGAAACCCTAAAAAGAGCCCTTTGCAGGCACAGGCTTCGGGCGATAGCGTGAGCAGATCTTCGCCTAAAAAGTCTATCGATCCTTGTGTGACAGTATACCCGGGCTTTCTGGCTAAAAGATGCGCAAGCGTACTTTTACCCGAACCATTGGGTCCCATGATGGCATGAATTTCTCCAGAGCCCACGCCTAGATCAAGGCCACACAAAACAGGG
Source organism: Gammaproteobacteria bacterium (assembly GCA_018061325.1). Classification (GTDB taxonomy): domain Bacteria; phylum Pseudomonadota; class Gammaproteobacteria; order UBA6186; family Azoamicaceae; genus CADEGZ01. The sequence goes on along the minus strand of JAGOUJ010000011.1, from coordinate 5,069 downwards.
TTGTTTAAGCTTTCTGTTTGCACACTCACATGCAGATTTTTAATGTCTAACAGTTTTGTTTTCATAGGGTCCTCTTCGGTTAGCCAATACTGCCTTCTAGGCTTAGATTTAATAATTTTTGTGCCTCAACGGCAAATTCCATGGGCAATTCTTTAAAAACCGCCTTACAAAAACCATTGACAATCATAGCAAGGGCTTCTTCTTTTGCGATCCCGCGTTGCTGACAATAAAATAATTGTTCATCACTGATTTTCCCGGTGCTGGCCTCATGTTCTACGGTAGCGCTGGGGTTTTGTACCGTAATACAAGGTATGGTATGGGCTGCGCAGTGATCGCCTAACATCAGAGAGTCACATTGTGTATAGTTTCGTGCATGCGAGGCTTTTGCTTTCACCTGTACAAGACCGCGGTAGGTATTTTGTCCGTAACCGGCTGAAATACCTTTGGATAGGATAGTACTGCGGGTATGCGATCCGATATGGATCATCTTGGTACCCGTATCGGCTTGCTGATGATGATTACTGAGAGCCACTGAATAAAATGCCCCTACGCTATGATCGCCTTTTAAAATCACGCTGGGGTATTTCCAGGTAATGGATGATCCTGTTTCTACTTGTGTCCAAGAAATCTGAGAAGCAACCCCTTGGCAAAGACCACGTTTGGTCACAAAATTATAAATACCACCTTTGCCGTCCTTATCACCGGGGTACCAATTTTGTACGGTAGAGTATTTAATGCGTGCGCGATCCAAGGCAATTAATTCGACCACCGCGGCATGGAGTTGATTTTCATCGCGCATGGGCGCGGTACAGCCTTCTAAATAGCTCACCTGGCTGTCTTCTTCGGCAATAATCAGGGTACGCTCAAATTGTCCTGTAGAGGCTGCATTAATACGAAAATAGGTAGATAGTTCCATGGGACAGCGGACATCCTTAGGAATATAACAAAAAGATCCATCACTAAAGACGGCTGCATTCAGACAGGCAAAGAAATTGTCGGTATAGGGCACGACTGTTCCCAAGTAGCGTTCAATGAGTTCGGGGTGTTGTTGTACCGCCTCTGAAAAAGCGCAAAAAATAATACCTTGTTTGGCCAGTGTCTCTTTAAAGGTTGTAGCCACCGAAACGCTATCAAAAACGGCATCAATCGCAACATTGTGCAAACGTTCTTGTTCATTCAGGGAAATACCCAATTTCTTGTAGGTTTCTAACAGTATTGGATCCACCTCATCCAAGCTTTTAAGCTGAGGTTTTACTTTTGGGGCAGAATAATAAATCATTTTTTGATAATCAATCGCTGGATAGTGTAGACGTGCCCAATGGGGTTCTTGGAGTCCTAACCAGTGCTTAAAGGCTTTAAGACGCCAGGCCAACATAAAAGGGGGTTCCAATTTTTTGGCAGAAATAAGGCGAATGGTGTCCTCATTTAAACCGGGTGGCAGGGTATCACTCTCAATGGTGGTACTAAAACCTGCTTGGTAGCTTTGATTGATCCACGGATCGAGTGCTGTGTTATTCGACATTAGGGATTCCCTATCGTTATTTGGGCTAAATCCAAAAGGGTGATGGATTCCAGGCTTTGACAAAGCACCTGATTAATACGTTGCCAGGGTGTTCTCAGTTTGCAGTGATGCTTGATGCTGCAGGTCTCTTCGCTGACATTACATTCTGTGAGGGCAATCGGTCCTTCCAAGGCGGTAATTAAAGCCGCTACACTGATTTGTGCGGGCGATCGACTTAATTTATAACCCCCATGGATCCCTCTATAAGAATGAATCAGTTTATGCTGTGCTAATTTACTTAGGATCTTCGAGACTGTTGGTTGAGCAATATGGGTGTGGGTTGCAATGTCTGTGGCTTGGAAAAGACGTGCGGGATCTTCTGCCATAAAGGCCATTATCACAATTCCGTAGTCAGTTAACTTTGATATTCGAAGCACTTTCGCAAACCTTTTTGCATTTTGATAAAGCAGGAGAAGCCCTGCGATGCCCGTATTATCTAAAATAAGATGAATTTAGTCTAGTTTAATTTTGTCTGTTGTGCGGGATCGATCGATCAGCCCAAGATTAACACGGTTATTCCCCTGAAAATGGGCATCCATGGCACCGCAAAAGCGGGGTGCTCGCTTTATAGGTGCTCTTCTTTCAGTAAAACACGCGCAACCCGACAGACTTCGGGCATGATGTTTAGGACAGAGCCGTTTTGAGTGAGTGAAGGGTTTAAGTAGTCTACATCGTCAGCATATTCATTCGATCGATAACCATCGAAAATCTGCGACATAATTTCTCTTTCATCATCAAACTCAATACCTTCGAGTGAAGGTCGTTCCTTTTCGTACACCATCCGAAACCTCCTGTAGCCGGTTGACGACTATTCAAGTGAGCTTAACTTGTACAAACACTATTTGTTTGTTCATGAAAAATCATCATACCCCTTGATCAAGGGATTTTTATAAGTTTTTTACCCTTATTCATGTAAGTAATGTCGTACATTTATAAGAGACAATGCCCATTCTATCATGAGGTTATCATGGCTTTTTTTAAGACGATGAGACGGCCTGTTATAGACCGTTGTTGATCGCTGCGTAAAATAGCCTCTTCCTCTAGCACAATAGAGAGATTATGGGCGTTGGCAAATTTTTCAATATAAGCTATTGCATGTGCAAAGCGTCCGCTGGACCTTAGTTGATAGCTATCTACTTCAGTGGTCGTTTCTAGGCTAAAGACAAACAAGCCGCCGGGTGCTAGGGCGTTTGGCAGGGTTTCGAAAAGATCCTGCAAATCGCCTCGGTAGACCAGCACATCACAGGCAACGATGATATCAAAAGATTGCAAGCTAGGATCGGCTAGATAAGGTTGATAATCACCCTGTATCAGTTTTTCATAGGTATCTAAGCGTGTCGCTTGTGCGATCATTTTAGCGGATAGATCGATACCGACTAACTCGAGGGCGAGATCCCTAAAAACAATGCCACAGAGGCCTGTGCCGCAGCCTAGGTCCAAAACACGACCTGCTTTTAGGTTACCTGTCAAACAGCGTGCAACAGCATTACGTAGTTGCGAGGGTAGGGTATAGTGCAATGTTTGTTTAAGATGCTCATTGTAATAGGGTGCGTATTGATCAAAAAGCTGCTCTACATAAAGCAGCGGTGCCGTACACGGTGCTGCCTCGCCCTTGAGTGCTGCACAGAGATGTTGGGCTGTTTGATTATCCGGATTTTGTTGAAGGGCCGCTTCAAAATGTTTTAAGGCGGCCTCTGGGTTTTTAGATCCTAAATAAAGGACTGCCAAATTATGATGCGCTTCTGCTTGGTGAGGGGTCTGAGACTGTTCTAAGACTTGCTGGAACATTTCAATCGCTTGTTCGGTTTTACCCAAAGCAATGGATATATGACCCAGTTGTCTGGCAGCTTCTACTAAATCAGGATCTTGTTTGAAGGCAATCAAAAGCGGTTGCTCAGCCTGTACAAAATCCTCGAGCGCCACATAGCACAGCCCCAGATTAAACTGTGCATGCGACAGCGATGGCTGCCGGGCAACGACGGCTGCATAATGCTGTGCAGCTTGTTCCATATTATTTTGCTGGGCATAGCAATGGGCCGTATTATAGTGTGCTTTCCAGCATGCTGGGTCTAAACGTAGCGCTTTACTTAAGTAAGAGAGGGCCTCGGGGATGCGGCCTTGTCGATAATATAAGCTACCGAGCTGGTTATAGGTTTGTGCATGCCGTGGATCAAGCCTTAGTGCTTGCAGCAGATGTCGTTCTGCGGCTGCCATCGTGCCATCGGTCATGACTAGTCGCTCATCAACGAAGTTTTTCCGAATGGCACGCGGAGACAACCATCCCTGTATTCGACGATTTGACCGTCCCTGGAATCGACGCCCCTTATGCACACTCGGAAAAACTTATTGAACAGGCTGTTAGCCATCTTCTTCGGTGCCACTCAAGTCATCATGATGATGCGCATCATCCACATTGGCTTTTACAGCAATCAGTTCAATTTCAAAAATCAAGGCACTATGGGGTGGAATGACCTTACCAGCACCGTTTGCACCATAAGCTAGTGAACTTGGTATGTAGACCATCCATTTTGCACCAGGGCTCATTAGTTGTAGGGCTTCGGTCCATCCTCGAATCACCGCATTCACGGCAAAAGTCGCAGGTGTATTACGGGCATAGGAACTATCAAATTCTGTGCCATCGATTAAAGTACCTTTGTAATGGACGGTCACAAAATCGGTAGGACCAGGCGGTGTGCCACTGCCGGCTTCTAGGATCTGGTATTGTAGACCACTATCTAAGCGAACAACGCCCGGTTTTTTGGCATTTTCCTCTAAAAATTGCTGTCCTGGTTCAAGTGCGTGCATGGTTTTATCCTCGGTTTCGTTTGGAGTGGTAGGCGTTGTCGCCCACAGGGGGGTACAGAAACACAGCAGGGTGATAGCTGTTATCAGGTGTCGCATCCTATAGGTCCTTCTTAGAAGTGTTTAGCCTATTGTCCACATTGTGAGGGTTATTGCAAGGCATAAGTCTCAAGTAGAGTACTTTTTAAAAAGGCATACTCGCATACATCATCATGCCATTCGATCGGGGTTGTACATGGACTTGAAATTTGGGTGTCCGTCCTGCATCGGTATCATAAACACTGGCGGCAGAAAGGTAGGCCATACTCCAGCCAAGTACGACTTGTGATAAATAATGATAATTCGAATTGATCCGCGATAAACCGGGTAGGGTCGAGAGTGCATAGACGGTATAACGCAACAGTGGAGGATCGGTCATCATCGCGGCGGTTAAAAAAGGAATCGCGCCATAGAACGCATGTCCACTCACGCCTGTATTATGTCTGAAGGGCTGCCATTTGGAGCTGGCTTGATGGTTGGGCCTACCACTGCCGATCAGATAGGTGAAGAACGCTTGTTGCGGTCCACCTACAATAAAAGTGGTTCTATGAAGAATAGAGTGGGTAGTCGAATTTTAGCTTTCCACACAAAAAATAGATCATATTGATAAAATTTCTCACGCATCGATACCCGCGCGCTCTTCTCTTAGCTAATTGGATCTTGTTGT
>JAGOUJ010000010.1:15192-35751 GCA_018061325.1 Gammaproteobacteria bacterium | reverse complement strand
TATATATCCACAGCCCACAACGCATTCTATGATTAAAATCTTCTTCTGATTTTTCTTCGAACAAAGTCAAAAAACCTATTAAAGAAAAACATTCTGAATAATATTCTGAATAACATACTGCCGCTTTTAAGTTGCTCAATAATTTTCCGGCGTTTTCTGAAGATAACAAAAACAACAGTTTCGTTTTCGAGTATTCGCTAAATTCTCTTGTTAGTTTGCGAAAATCATCTTTATCCGCGTCTTGTATTTTTGATAATGATAACAACAAAGTTTCTATACCCAAATCTTCACTCTGCTGTAAAAAAGCAGCTATATCCTCTGAAGAAAACCCCAAATGCAATAATTTTCTTAATTTTTCAATAAAATTCTCTTGAAGATCCACAAATGCCTTATAAGTATCAGGCAATGGAGTCTGTTTCTGCACTAGAGTCTGTTGCTCCGCTAAAGTTGGATTATTTCTCGACTCAACTCCAATGTCTTTAGTAATCTCAAAAACCTGCCTAGAATCTCCATATAAAAACAATTCACTATCTAAGGGTTCTGGTGCAGACACGATTTGTGCTTTTGTTTTGGGTGTTTTTCCACCAATGCCTACATAGAGTGGCGTTTCTAACAATAATTGTGCCCTCAAGGCCTGAACGGCTGGAATAAAAGTACTTCCTTTTCCTGATAAAGGTTCAAAGGAATCTAGTACCAAGCAACGCTGTCCCTGGGCATCAATCCCAAGCCAAGCGTAAGATTGCGCAACGATTGCACCTTTGTTATCTCGTATGACATAGAACCCAGCTGAATCTTTGGTCATACCATCTTCTACACACCGATGTGAATCACCATCAATACTTTGACAACAATCCGTTAAATACCCTAGAAATAATCCCGCATAATCACCAGCGGGTAATTTTTCTATGCTATAGTCCTTCTTACCATCACGAAAGGATTGTTTAATTTCTGGCAATTTATCTGAGTTCTTCACCCTATTGTTTTTGATAAAATCTAGCGCTTTCTCAAAAGAAGCATTAGGGATCTTATGTTTATAACAAAACTCTGCGAGTAGTGGATTTTCAGAAGCATTGGGATATATGATTGTGTTACATAACTCTCCTAAGATACGATTCAATACTCTAGGATCTAAATTTTTGTAATTTTCTAGCAGTGCTTGAAAACTGGGCAACCAACGTAATTCATTTGCATTCACACAAAAATGTAACCCTGGACGCCCAAGCGTATTATTAACAAAATACCAAAATTCCCTTTCTGCTTCTGGAAATCGTTCTAAATCTGGAACCTGAATATCAAAACTACGTTCGACTGTTTCTTTATTTGTGTAAGTAACACTATTTTTTAAGTAAGACAGTGCATCCGCTTCTGTTTTAAAAGCCCGATGCAACACTATTAACATTTTCTGAATGTCTAATCCACCATGTTCTGGATACAACATGGTGATTAAATTACAATAAAAACGAACAGTGTTTTTTTTGGGTGGAATTTTTACGGGCGCTTTGTGTATTCCTTCCAATATTAAACCTTTCTTTGAATGAGATAAAATTTCAGCATCCATTAAAGACGAAAAATGATCTGACAAGCATTGTTCGACGCGCGCACGACAATCCAGATCGATTCCCAGCGATTCGCTACATAAAATATCTGGTCGAGCTAAAAGCCATTTTAAACATGTCTGCTGATTGTGCGAAAATTTTTCAACTTGACTGATCGGAGCCACAGCCTTTTCTGGAACTGTCTTTGTTTTTTTTGCAGGCGCTGCTAAGCCGCCTTGTATTTGTGCTATCATTTTATTGGTGCGTTTTAATTCTGATTCTAAGCGCGCGCGCTCTGTATCCAGGGTCGTGGTTTCTTGAAGGATGGCTTGAATCTCCAACAGCTCCGCCTCTAATCTTTTCAATTTTTCTTGGGGAGACTCCTTGGATTTCTTGTTTTCATTAAAATAATTTGGATCGGTTAACGCTTGATACAAAGATTCTAATATAGAAAAATTCATTTCTAATGGCATTAGTCAACTCCTTTATAATGTTATAAATATAATGATAGTAAGTGATTAAAAATATTTCCAGACCTTCATCAAAATTGAAAGTAAAATAGTTCCGAGGATTTAGAATTGCTCGACAACAATGTCCATATTAACCAGGTGTGTGGGCATGGATAAACACCACTTTCATGGGCAGCAGGTCAAGGTCATGCGTCAGCTGTTCATAAGGGACGTATTGATAAATCTTATGTGGACGATAATGGAAGGCGGTTTTTTCGTATGCAACCGCAGGGTATTGAACAAGTAGAACTGGCAATCGAGGCAGCAGAGCAGGCGCAGAGAAAAAGTGGTTGTCTTTGTTTTGGTTGGTCTCTAACGTGGTCTTTTATTTTCTGACTTGTTTGCAGCCAAGTACGTCACTCCATCGGGTGCACGGGTTAAACCACCGCCACCTGCGCCATATTGTATATAAATACCGGGATAGGGTTGAAGCCATGCCGTTTGTCCATGTTTACTCACCACACGATTACAACCTTGCATACTCAACAGTTGAACCGCGCATGCTTCACCTAAACTTTTATAAACGGCATTTACCAACCCAAGGCTAATCGTACTGTCGTGATGTGTACCTTCGGTTCCACGATACGTCGGTGTTATTATACAAGCACCTGCTGTCATGCGAACAAGACTAAGATTTTTCAGTTGACCTTTGTACATCACTTTAACAGGTTCGGATAATCGTGTTAAGTTATTGGTTTCACCCAAAACCGCCACCTGAGGTAGCTTGTAATCAACAGGCGTATAAACCAGTGCAAGCCCCGAAGATCCCCTTGCACCAATCGTGTCAAAAAGCGGTTTATTATTGAAATCGTATAGGGTTTGATTGCCTAAGGACATCAACAATTGCCCAAATGCCAAATAATGTGCTTTACCATCTGGTGTTTGATAGTGTGCAATACCGCCTGATTGCTGGTCATCGGTATAAACCGTCTTTAAGATCCCATCAATAATGGTTCCACCTTGCTGCTGAATATGATCGCTTAATAATGATTTGTAGTGCGGCGATAAAACCCTATCATGGGTTTTATTAGCAAAAGCCAAACCTTCTAAAGCAAAGCCAAATTGTTTTATGAGATCTTCTTTCGATAAAAATGTAAGTGTACGACCTTCTTGGGCTAAATTCTTTTGCTGTGCATCTAAAGCATTTAACTCGCCTTGATTACGTGCGACAATAATAGCACTCCTGCCAGGTAAAAATAATTTTTCGCCTAATTTTTTTTAGCCGATTGTAAAATATTTCATTTTCAATACATTGTGATACCACAGCATCTAGTTCTGCTTTTCGATAGGCAGAACCCTTCATATTCTTCCATTGAAAGCTCGAAAAAATGCTAAAAGCAGGAAGTCATTGCCCTGGATTCTTAAACTGTCCTATCTAATCTAAGGTTCTCCAAGGGTAGTAGCCAGTTGCTTCTATGTTTGCATAACTTTGACGTTTAACCAATGCACGCAGGATCTGAGCTTAACGTGACGGGACATTCCTTTAAAGGACTTATTTTTACAGAACTTATTAATGCTTGTTGCTGTTGTAAGGCTTCAACACTGCCCGGCAATAAATATGAAAACTCAGAAAAATGCTGATGAAATTGACTCCGTGCCTGTTCGTTTTCTGTAATAAAAGGTGGATGCATACCCGAAATAGGATATTTTTGACACTGGCGGCGCGTATACTCTGAAAACTCGCAAGTGCCCGTGATGGTGTCTGTTACCCGATGGGTTATAAAGCTTGCTACACTCATACCTGCTGCGGTTGTTGTTACCATAAAAGCGGCTTTACCCAATGATGTTGTCGATCCGCGAAACATACTAAACATAAAGCACTCCTGTTATTTTATGCGGCTTATTCGAACACAAACAAATACTGGAATCAATAGATTGAAAGTACAAAGGCCTTCTGCCCTAGTGTCTTTAAACTTTGGCATCTTTTTAAATTTTTTAGCTGGCATTAAAATAAAGCCTTCTGGATGATTTTATTTCTTTGATACCCTTGCTTGGATTTTCTAATTAAGGATGGGTGCGATACCATCCTCATTAAAGGGCTTGCATGCAAGATTAAATAGTCCTTCCTAATACGCATGGTGTGCACTATCTAAGGCTGATATTAATTTGCCAAGTTTCTTTCGTTTTTTAATAAGCAAACACCTAAAAACCCAAGTATTATTAAAAAACAAAAATAGAGAAATGGTGCAGCTATCCATTGCGTGCTATGCCATAGCCACAAGCTTATCAGAGGGGTGCTCCCTGAAAACAGAAAAGATCCGAGTGCATGGCCCACTGCAATCGATTGACAACGTTGATGCGTGGCTATGCGCTCAAAAAGACTGACAAAAGCCGGTGCCTGAAAGACTGCTAAGGCTATTACCGTTACCATCACCAGCGAGATAGAAAAAATGCCCATCGTCATGCCTATTAGATTGCATAAAGCCAAGATTAATAGGCCATAAGCCGCACCTTTCATGATGATCAAAGTCCCCAAGCGATCCGCGAGTGCCGAACCCACCAGACTACCTAAAGTGTACAATGACATTAAAGGTATACGTCGCCACACCAAAGCATAATCGTATAATTCAGGCACTGTTTCAAAATAATTATTTAAAAATACAAAATAAAAATGATAGGATCCACCCACCGAGCCGCATAGTAAAAAAGTACAAAGGATTATTTTTTTATTTTCTCTCAAAAAATGGAGGGTTGTGACTACCCTTTGATCTTTTTTTTCTTGCATGAAAGAATAGTTTTCATGTTTTTGAAAGTCTAAGTTTCGTCGACAGAAAAAAATAAAAAGTCCCAAACATCCACCTAGCATAAAAGGCCAACGATAATACTGTAGGGGTATCGTACTCATCATCACGCTGGCATAGGCTAAAGATGCCAAACTAAAGCCTAGTTTCCAAGCAAGACCCGACAGACCACTGATTAAACAAGGTCTATGTGATCCAATGTTTTCATAAATAAAAATTCTGGTGTTATCAGTCTCACCAGCTACACACACGCTTTGTATGATACGACAGATCAATAAGCAGACTGGCGCGATCCAGCCTATCGCAGCATAGCCTGGCAATAGAGCCATACCTATCGTTGCGAGTGCAACACCGAGAATACTTATTCTAAGCGCATAGGCTACGCCTCGTCGATTCGCTAAACATCCAAATATCCACGACCCCACAGGTTTGGCCATAGACCCTGCCAAAAAAATACCAAAGGTTTTAAATAATCGTAATGTGGGATCCTGATCAGGAAAAAAATCTTGGGCAAATAATTGGGCAAATAAGCCATAGAGTGCATAGTCATAGTATTCTAAGACGGTACCCGAAATAGCCAATAAAAAGGCCGCGGTTTGCTGAGTAAAGCCATTGAGGGTGAAAACAAAAGTTTTTTTTAAGGAAAAAAATCGCAACATACACACTCCCTACGCTGGTATTAGCCAGATCAGGTTATAAGGGTTGAACACCCCATGTGTTCTTTCAGCCTCGCTTACCCTAGCAAAGCACCCCTGGTGAAGGCCTCATTCTATGAGGATTGTCTATCGGATTGCAAGCTATGATATCATGCCCCATCTACCATCTAAGACTATTAACCATACACATAGAGGGTTTTTTCTTTGGAAGAAAGCTTTAAAAAGATGCTCAAAGGCTATCAGGCTTTTAGAAAGAAGTATGCGCTCGGCGATACTTCTGTCATGAAGGATCTGTCTGTGCATGGCCAGAAACCGAATATTATGGTGGTTGCCTGTTGTGATTCAAGGGTCGATCCGGCACTGATACTACAGTGTGATCCAGGCGACTTATTTGTAGTACGTAACGTAGCCAATATTGTACCGCCTTATGAAAAAGATGCAATGCATCATGGCACCAGTGCTGCATTAGAATTTGGGATATGCTTTTTAAACGTTAAACATCTTATTGTATTGGGACATAGCCAATGCAGTGGCATTCAGGCTTTATTAGATAGTTGTGATAATCCTGGTCCAAAACAAAATGATTTCATTACCAACTGGGTTTCGATTATTAAAACACAACCTTTTTGCACCCACAGTACCGACGATTACTCAAAATTAGCGCTCCAACAATCCTATAAAAATTGTATGGATTTCCCCTGGATCCGTGAAAGCGCAGAACAAAAAAAACTAATAGTGCATCAATGGTTTTTTGATATTAAAACGGGTCAAATTTTTTCTTACTCGAACGCGGAGAAAATCTATAAACCCCTTGATGGGATAGAGAAGTAAAGTGAAAATATCGGATGCTCATTGGACCAATATTAAGCTAAGGTGTCAAATGATTTTTAGATGATGCCTTAGAAACTAGAAAGCCAACCATATAACTATATCCTATTCGAGTTGTAATGTATCTTTTACCCATGGATGAGGCATATGGGTCATACAATATTCATGGATCAACGCTATTTTTTCGTTTGAAAATTTCGTATTAGTCCATCTAAGGCTTGAGCCCTATGGCTTATAAGAAAATCGTATGACGGTATATACAAAGCAACGGCTGTACTAAAATAGCCTGTGTAGTCCCTGTGTCCGCTTAACAGACTTTCTAGTTTAGAAAAAGCCTGGGATAGTCCACCACATTCTTCTATTAAATCTTTAGTCTTTACACCCGGAAAGCCATTTAATGCTTCAATAAACAAACCAGAATCTTCGGATAGTGTTAAGGCATTTATGCACACCGCATAATATTTTGATTTATAGATTGCATTTTCCATAAGATTATTAAAAGGCTCATCCGGCTCAGGAATAGTGGGATAATCTTCTAGAGAGGCAATGTTGATTTTGAGCCCCTCTATAGAATGGAGCCTATTTGTTATTTCTTTGATTTTTCCTTCATTCGTTGAAGCAATAAGCATTTGATAATCCATGGTTACCCTTTAGATTTGATTTTGTATGAGAGCAGATTCTGGCCTTAGAAGTATTAATTTGTTTATTTAAACAGTTTTTTAGCGTATATTTTTTGACAAAAGCCCCAATTTCCTATAGCGAACGTTTTATTACATTTATTATATAATATGTATCCTCTCCAAATCTCAGGGTAAATCCATCTACAACTACATTTTCGAAAGAAACACAACGCCTGTTAGGGGCAACAGATCGCCGTTATAAAGGCCAATTGTTTGAGAGAGCTGGAAAAGCAAAAGACTAAACCACGCTTAATGCTGCTAGAGCTGAATTAAAAGGTGAGCAGATTCCTCTGGCCTCTGAGCGAGGCCGCACCTTTGATCATGTAACGAAAGTACAAGATACTCAAAATGGATTGCTAGACAACATAGAAAATATCAATAATCGGTTGAGCTATCCAAAATTAGAAATGATAGAAAAATCTGCTTTAGAGCAAGAATTATCGAAGGCCAGCAGATTACTCGACCGCACAGAAGAATTTGTACCAAGAACGAGCACGCCATCGAAAAAACCACAAACACATAAGGTAACCCCATGAAAACTTTAGATGATATTTTTGATGAGTATTGTGATCAAGATTTTTTGAGTCCGCAGACTTTAAAAGAATTAATTTGGCATCTTGAACATGATGCCGATCCAGCAAGATCCATATCCAGAACGACGGATATGGGCTTAAAAAAACTAGCTCCTTGTATTGCAAAGCACCTAGATCATGAAGATGATTATGTGCGAGAGCTATCAGTGGGTTGTTTATTGGGTCGCTTAAAATTACCTGAATATGCTGAAATAGGCTTTAAGATAGCTCAGGAAGATCCTGATAGCGGACCTAGAAGTCTAGCGATTTTTCGTATCGGGGAAGTGCTTAACGAAATAAAAGAAAAAAATTTACAACACCAAATAGCATTTTATCTTTATCAAATATTAATGGGTGTTAAAGAGAAGGGATCATCTTCAAAAAAGGGATCGGCATATAATAGCATTTTAGCTCCCATGGAAGTATCCATTCCAGGAAGACCCGGCGTTAGAGATTTAGCGACAAGTATCGATTTTGATTTATTAGAACTGACAATATAAAATTCAGAAAAGAAGTCTATTATTCGCCATCCATGAGAAAAACTTTTTTTGCTCATTTGCCAAAGGGCTATCAAGGTGAATTCGGCCCCAATATTAAAGCCTTGATTTTAAGCTTACACAGTGATTCCAAAATGACCGAACCCGCTATTGTTAATTTTCTGTCAATCCATGGGATTAGGGTCTCGGCAGCAACCGTTTCTCGAATCATTACTGACCATCACGAAGTATTCCATCAAGAGAAAGCAGACATTGTTCAAGCAGGATCACCCTCAACTATTTATCAACAAATGGATGACACAAGCGCGCGGGTTAATGGGAAAAACAATTATACGCATATTTTATGCAATGAATATTACACCGCTTATTTTACAAGACCCAGAAAAGATCGGCTAACAATTTTGGAAATTTTATCGCAGAAGTTATTGACCTTTTGCTTTAACGAATCAGCCTATGCATTAATGGAACAGATGGGATTGCCAAACAAAGTCTTTGAGCCATTAAAATCACTCGAAAGCGCAGAAATCATGAATCGGCAAGAAATCGATATCCTTTTAGCCAAGCTCTTTCCAGAACCAGGCAAACATCATAAAAATCCACATATTATTTTAGAAGCGAGTGCTATTGTAGCCTATCAGCGATTACCGAATGCTATGCAATTATTGCTGACTGATGATGCGCCCCAGTTTAAACAGATTACAGAAATGCTGGCTTTGTGTTGGATCCACGATGGACGGCATTACAAAAAATTAGGTCCGGTGTGTCCTCGTCATATAGAAACCCTAGAAGAATTTTTAGGGGAATACTGGGCGTTTTACCATCAATTATTGGATTACAAACAATCGCCTACTATTGAAGTTTCTGAAACGTTAAGGCATGCCTTCAAATTGCTCTTTTCAAAAAAGACCGGATATGACCAACTGGACGCACGCATTCAAAAAAAATTTCCAAAAGAAGACTCGTTACTTTTGGTTCTTAAATATCCTGAGGTTCCCCTGCATAATAATGCTTCTGAATTAGGCGCTAGAGTACAGGCGCGTTACAGAGATATCAGCTTTCAAACGAAAAATAAAAAGGGAACTGAAGCAAAAGATACTTTTATGACCATTGTTGCAACGGCAAAAAAACTAGCGGTTAACGCTTTTCTATACATTAAAGATCGTGTTAGCCAACAATTTGAGATGCCAGCTTTAGCAAATCTGGTGGCAGCGCATAACTCTTCTTGAGCGGGCTGCCATTAAATATGGAGAGGATACCTTTTTATCTTTAAAAATAAGCTCCAAGCCCCACTTCCTCTCTATTTAGTATAATTAACCTTATAGGTTAATGTCAAAAATAGAGTAAATGGGGCACTCGCACAATACGCTAAAAAACCGAGGAAAATCCAAATATTGCAAGTTAAGGCATAGGCACGGTTTAAATCTTCTGCATATCCCAGAGCTTCTTATAAAGGCTATTGCCTGCAATCAGGGACTGATGGGTACCTTCTTCGATAATTTTGCCTTGTTGCAAGACAATAATCCTATCCATGTGTTTGAGCGTCGATAAACGATGTGCAATGGCCAGAACCGTAACAGTACTGTCTTCCAACAACCTATTTAAGCTGCTTTGAATAAGTCTTTCCGTTTCTGCATCAAGACTCGAGGTTGCCTCATCCAAAATAAGAATGGGCGCATACTTTAAAATAGCACGCGCAATGGCAATGCGTTGACGCTGACCCCCACTTAATTTAACCCCACGCTCACCCACAAAGGTCTGGTATTGCTCTGGCAATCCCATAATGAAATCATGAATATTCGCAGCCCGTGCTGCATCGATGACGGCCTGTTCCGAGGCTTCCTCACACCCATAACGAATATTATCTAAAATACTGCGATGAAAAAGTAAAATATCCTGAGGAATCACAGCAATTTGTGATCGAACACTATCGGCGGTGTGTGTGCTTGTCGATTTTCCATCGATCAGGATCTGACCCTGGTTAATCTGAAAATACTTAAGCAACAAAGACACCAGTGTCGATTTTCCAGCCCCCGACACACCCACCAAGCCAACTTTTTCACCCGCTTTAATCTGAAGAGACAAATCCGAAAAAATGGGCGCTGCATCTTCATAGGCAAAAGAGACTTTTTCAAAAGCAATGCTGGGTTCTACAATCTTTAGATCGGTATGCGCCCATTCTTTTTCTTGGGGCATTTTTAGAAGCGAAAAGGCACTCTTAAAGTCGCCAATATCTTTCATGAGATCTTGCATTTTCTGAATCATCTGCCAAAGTTCCCAACTCATTTTTATAGTAAGACCCATCACAAAAACGAGATCGCCTGTAGAAACTTGGTTTGTTTTTCTAAGATGAATCATAAAAATAAATAGGCTGATCATCATCAGCCAATAGAGAACTGCTGCAATGCTACTCGAGAGAAAACTGAATTTGTATACTTTCAAGGTGGAGGGTATAAAACGCTCTTCAATGATAGTATTTAAACGCTTAGATTCTTTTTTTCGTGTTGCGAAAGAAAAAACTGTGAGAATATTTGCTATATTGTCTGCAATTAAACCAAAAATAGCATGTCTATCGTTGGCATTGGCAAAAGAAAGTTTATCAATCACTGTTGCAAAACGATACATGATGATAAAAAAACCAAGACCCCAAAGAGAAACAAATAAGCACACTTTGAGGTTTACAATCGCTAATGCAGCAGTTAATACGATAGTGTTCGCGGCTTTTGGCGTAAACTCATGATGCATCGCTGCCCAGAAATGATCATAACCATCGACAATGCCTTTGATTTTACTACTAATGCTACCGGCTTGGGTGTTTTGAAAGAACAGATAGGGGTTATGCTGAATATGATCATACACCTCTAAGAGAATAGCCTGCCTTACATAGGGCTCAGAGCGCCACTCAGCAATATCGGCGCCACGCCACAACACATCCAGCACTATTTGCGCACTGATAAAAAGCGCAATGGGCCACCCAAGGGTCGCATAACTCACAGGCACATCTTGCGAAAAGGCATCGACGACCAGCTTAATCGCATAATTATTGGCAACATCATAAAAGGCGCCCAAAATAGGGGCCATGAGCATGACAGCATAATGCCATTTATAGGGTCGGATCACCGACCAAAGAAAAGTATAGATAGACTTATAACGCATACACGACTCGTTCGTAATGATGATACGTTCTTCAACCTGGATTGCTTCAGGCCTATAAAGGCCCTCGCAAGGACAAGTCTATTGTATATTTAATTTAGCAACCGCTGCATTAAGTTCTTGCACAGCCTTTATAGAAATAGTTAAATTTGCGTGCTCTGCCGCTGTTAATTTTACTTCGATAATAGCTTCAACCCCTTTGCTACCAATCTTCGCAGGCACCCCTAAGAATAAAGACTCTTGAATACCATAAAGGGGTGGGTTTAGCTTGGCTGCGACCGGTAAAATGCGTTTTTGATCAAACAAATAAGACTCTGCCATGGCAATCGCTGCAGAGGCGGGTGCATAAAAAGCGGACCCTGTCTTTAAAAGATTCACAATCTCACCACCGCCTTGGCGCGTTCTTTGTACAATGGCATCCAATTGCAGTTGCGTAAGCTTTCCCTCGGCGACTAAGGTATCCAATGACACGCCGGCCACATTGCTTAAGCCCGTTAAGGGCACCATGCTATCGCCATGACCACCCAGCACATAGGCTTGTACTTCGTGAATGGAAACGTTTAAGGCTTGTGCTAAAAAAGATCGAAAGCGGGCTGAATCTAAAACACCTGCCATGCCCACGATTTTTTGATCCGGCACACCGGAAAAGTCGTGTAACAAACGCACCATAATATCCAAAGGATTCGTCACACAAATAATAAAGGCGTTCGGACAATACTGTTGAATGGCAGCACCCACCGTTTTCATGACACCCGCATTGGTTTCTAATAAAGCATCTCGACTCATACCTGGTTTACGGGGAAGTCCAGCCGTCACGATCACAACATCGGCATCTGTGATATCGCTATAGTCATTCGTGCCTAGGATTGCTGCATCAAAACCCTCGATAGGGCCACAATGGCTTAAGTCTAAGGCTTTACCTTGGGGTATGCCCTCGGCAATATCATATAACACCACAAACCCTAGCTTTTTCAGTAGTAATAAGTGTGCGAGTGTACCGCCAATATTTCCGGCACCAATCAGGGCAATTTTAGGCTTTCCCATCGATAATCTCCTAACAATCGAGTATGGCTACCCTTCTCCCGCAATGGGAGAGGGAAGCATCCTTTTATATTACGAGACTTCGCAGGGATATTCCACATAATTGGTTTGGGCTACACCCGATTCGATGGCCGCTTGTGCAACAGCCACGGAAACGGCTCTTAATAGACGCGGATCAAAGGGTTTAGGCAAAATATACTCAGCACCAAAGGCTAAGGGGATCCCCGCATAGGCTTTGGACATCGAGGCAGGTACAGGCTCTTGGGCTAAAAGCCGTATCGCATGCACGGCGGCCATCAGCATGCTTTGGTTAATGCAACGCGCGCGCACATCCAAGGCACCTCTGAAAATAAAGGGAAAGCATAAAACATTATTCACTTGATTGGGATAATCGCTTCGTCCAGTCGCCATAATGAGATCGGAACGTGTTGCCAGTGCTAAGGCTGGATTGATTTCTGGATCAGGATTGGAGAGTGCAAAAACAATCGGCTTAGGTGCCATACTTTTTAGCATCTCTACACTTAAGACATTAGGACCTGAAACGCCAATCACGACATCGGCATCACACATGGCATCCGCTAAACTGCGTTTGTCTGTCTCTTGCGCAAAAGCGAATTTATAGGCGTTTAAATCTTCGCGTCCTACATGCACAATGCCTTGGCTATCAACCATTGTAATAGAATCACGATGTGCGCCTAAAGACATGAGCAGACGCATCGTCGCAATACCTGCAGCGCCCGCACCCAAGCAAACAATTTGTACTTCTTGTAAAGTCTTGCCTTGTATGCTCAGCGCATTGAGCAAGGCCGCGGCTACCACCACAGCTGTACCATGTTGATCATCATGAAACACTGGAATATTTAAACGTTCGATCAGTGCTTGTTCAATCTCAAAACACTGAGGCGCTTTAATATCTTCTAGATTAATAGCCCCAAAGGTAGGTGAAATATTCACCACTGTCTCAATAAAAGATTCTGGGCTGGGGGCGGCTACTTCTATATCGAATACATCAATATTTGCGAAGCGTTTGAAAAGAACCGCTTTGCCTTCCATCACCGGTTTTGAGGCCAAGGGGCCTAAATTACCCAACCCTAAAATAGCTGTGCCATCGGTAATGACTGCAACCAAATTGCCCTTGATGGTATAACGGTATACTTCGTTGGGATCGGCCGCAATGGCACGCACAGGCTCTGCAACACCCGGCGTATAGGCCAAAGAGAGATCTTCCGGCGTTTTGGTGGGCTTACTTAAGCCGACGCTTAACTTCCCAGGCTTTGGGAAAGCGTGATAATCGAGTGCTGCTTGGCGACCTTTCTGATCCATGCTAAACCTCTCTTTTTTTTAAGTTGTTTAACTTTATTTTGTGGTACCTTTAGCTTGTGCCCGCGGCTTTATCGGCCACCATATTACCAAAGCGCTTGGTAAATTTATCCACACGGCCAGCGGTATCCATAATCTTTTGCTTACCGGTATAATAGGGATGGCAGGCGTTGCAAACCTCGACATGC
Organism: Gammaproteobacteria bacterium; assembly: GCA_018061325.1. Taxonomy (GTDB): domain Bacteria; phylum Pseudomonadota; class Gammaproteobacteria; order UBA6186; family Azoamicaceae; genus CADEGZ01. Next base: position 22,034 of record JAGOUJ010000010.1, on the reverse strand, counting down.
AAAGACTCACAGAGTGCAGAGCCTGTCTCAAATTGGTTACCACAACTACATTTCACTTGAATTCTTGCGTATGCTGGATGGATGTCCGCTCTCATTACAAAATCCTCAATCACATGGCTTTTAAATGGTTATCTTAAGCACCTTGGTGCCAAGACTCTTATAGGCCTCGGATCCTACAGGAAGCCTGCTTTAACCGCAACCGAATAGTTAAGTTTATTAGCTTATCTTTCATCACTCCCCACCCCTGAACAGGGCGTACCCCCACTCGCGCCCTCACCCCAGACTGCTAAAACGGTCGCCCCCTCTCTGTGCCGCACAGCCTTCTCGCTTCTCTTTAGATCCCTACACACCTATAATGGCCGCTATGCATCCTTATCATCCCATTGGTATTTTTGATAGCGGCTTAGGCGGTCTGACCGTGGCAAAGACCATTGCCGAACAAATGCCAAACGAGCATATGATTTACTTTGGGGACACCGCCCACGTACCTTGGGGCGATAAATCGGTCCAGGCGATTCAACACTATGCTCTTAAGATTTGCGAAGTGCTCTTAGCGCAGCGTTGCAAAGCCATTGTCATGGCTTGCCATACTGCAAGCTCTAATGCTTTTGAAATAGTCAAAGACTTTGTGGGGGATCGGGCACTGGTTATAAATGTGATCGATCCTATTGTGCAGCACATTCAAAAACAACACGCGCACAAAAAAATAGGGCTGATTGGTACCAAACAAACGGTACGTTCCAATCTTTACCAAAAGGCCATTGATGCGCTTGATCAAGAAACAATCCTTGCCTCCCTTACAACGCCATTACTGGTACCTGTGATTGAAGAAGGGTTGGCAGAATCGAGACTTTTAACGCCCATTATACAGCACTATTTATCGCAGCCATCCTTAGACAACATCGAAGCTTTAATCTTGGGGTGTACACACTATCCGCTCATTAAAAAACATATTCGGGCCTTTTATCAAAAACCGATTGATCTGATCGATGCTTCCGAACTAACCGCCGCTGCCCTTAAAGAACAATTGCTTAAAACACATTTGTTGAATGCCGAAAAAACTGCTATGGCAAACAGAACCTTTTATTTAAGCGATTACAACGATTTTTTCGCACACAGTGCTAAGCTCTTTTTCTCTAAAGACATTGTGATTGAGCATTATCCCTTGTGGGATTAGGCACCTCGACTGACACGCGTCACAGCAGCGATAGTCCTTAACCCGCGCATGGTCTTTGCTAAATGATCACGGCTCTTAATGCTTAATAAAAAGATAATCACATTATGACGACTGTCGCGCTCATCAATCTGTACATTTTGGATACTGACATCGTGTTTGGCTAAAGTGTGTGCTAAAGACGCTAGAATGCCACGATTATTTAACACCTCAACCCGCAATGTCACACTAAATTCACCTTCAACAACCTCTGCCCAACGTACAAAAATGTATTTTTCAGGCTCTGGCCTAATACTGCGTACATTTTTACAATTTTCCCGATGCACGATAACACCTTGCCCACTGTTCAAAAATCCAACCACAGGATCACCGGGAATGGGATAACAACAGTGTGCATAGCTCACCACCATACCTTCGGTCCCATGAATAGCCAAGGGGTTTACACTCAGCGGTGCTTCAACAGCCGGATCTGCAACAAAACGACGCACAACCAAGGAAGCATCTTGATTACCCAAGCCTACTGCTTCACACAATTGCTCAAAGCTCTCCAGTTTTAAATCTTGCAATACCCTACTTAATTGTGCGCCGGATACATCCTCCAAGGACAAAAATAGAACATTCATTGCACGTTCAAGCAAACGTTTACCTAAAATAGTGGCTTCAAATGTTTGTTGTGTTCTTAAGAAATGACGTATGTTATTTTTGGCTTTTCCAGTGACCACAAAACTCAACCAAGCCGGATTAGGATGTGCGCCGGCCGCCGTCACAATTTCTACGGTCTGGCCACTGCTTAATTGTGTGCTCAGTGGTAACAGTCGCCTATCAATCTTGGCTGCAATACAGGCATTACCCACATCGGTATGAACGGCATAGGCAAAATCAACGGCTGTGGCATGATTGGGCAACGATAAAATATCGCCCCCAGGGGTGAAAACATAGACTTCATCGGGATACAGATTGATTTTTAGATGTTCTATAAATTCCTTTGAACTATTGGTATTTTTTTGAATATCTAAAATACCCTGTACCCACTCGCGTGCACGCATTTCAGCCTCGGTAATAGCACCTTCAGGCGTTTTATATAACCAATGTGCAGCCATACCGTGCTCTGCCAAATAATGCATTTCTTGGGTACGGATCTGTACTTCAATAGGAACCCCATGGGGCCCTAAAACAGCGGTATGTAAAGATTGATAGCCATTCATCTTAGGTACCGCAATATAATCTTTAAAACGCCCATGCAAAGGTTTATAGGTATTATGAACGATGCCTAAAACACGGTAACAAGTATCAACGCTCTCTACTAAAATCCTAAGTGCGTAAATATCCATGATTTCTGATAAAGAAAAATCTTTTTTCTTCATTTTTTTATAGAGGCTATACAAATGTTTTTCACGCCCCATGACGGTAAAAGGTTGGATCCCCTCTGTGGCTAAACGGGTATTCAGATCCATTTCGAGCTTAGAAACAACTTCTTTGCGATTACCTCTGGCTTTGAGTACCGCTTTTTTTAATACCCGATGCCGCATCGGATAAAGATGTTCAAAGCCTGCATCTTCAAATTCTAATCTAAAACTGTTCATCCCTAAACGATTGGCAATAGGGGCGTAGATTTCTAAAGTTTCCTTAGCAATGCGCCGCTTTTTTTCACGTGGCAAGAAAGCAATGGTGCGCATATTATGGAGTCGATCGGCCAGCTTGATTAAAATAACACGGATATCACGTGTCATCGCTAACATCATTTTTCGTAAATTTTCAGCTTGCGCTTCCACGCGACTGGCACATTTAATGCGATCTAATTTGCTGACGCTTTCAACCAGCTCGGCAACCTCTTCCCCAAAATGCTCTGCAAGGGTTGCACGATCAACCAGGGTGTCTTCAATCACATCATGCAAAATAGCTGCCGTAATACTTTGGCAATCCATATGCATATCCGCTAAGATTTTAGCGACTGCAATGGGATGAGAAATATAAGGTTCACCAGAAATACGACTTTGACCTGCATGTGCCTGATGGGCCAAGTAAAAGGCCTGGGTAATGACTTCAATGTGCGCAGGGCTTAAGTAGGGCACCAATGCTTGTGTGAGTTCAGCAAAGGCACTGCTAACGCTCGCATCCCCAATAAGGGGTTCGGCAAGCAGTAGCTTAGACGACTTCGGGGCTGTCTTGTGCTTCATCGGGTGTTTCTTGCTGTGCATTGGCAGGCACCCCCCCATTCACGGCGATTGTTTTTAAGGCTAAGACCGTTGCTTTATGATTGTCCCAGGGCAGCACGGATTCGACAGTGCCTAAAGCCAACTGTCTAGCCATTTTGGCAGCCAATAAAACCAGATGAAAACGATTTTCAACCTTTGTGAGACAATCTTCTACCGTTACACGTGCCATAATAACCCTCAAAATGATTTAGAAAATGGACTTTGCGCCTAAGACCTAAGAAATCATACCCGCTTTCGCAGCATACAACACTTCGGTACTAAGCTAAAAGATTTTTTAGTAAACTTTCTTGCAATACACGCTGCCGTACGAACTTTAGCCGACTGGCTCGTATGATAGATTGTAAACCCTCTATCGCCTGCTCAAAGTGATCATTGCAAACGATATAGTCATAAGTGTGGGCGTGTAGCAAATCATGCTGCAAGCCCTGCAAACGTGCTTGCACCAAGGCCTCATTATCGGGGTGCCTATGCTGCAACCGTTGCCGCAGAGTTTCAAAGCTAGGCGGAACAATAAAAATACTCTGTGCCTCGGGAAAGAAAGCCTTGATCTGATGTGCACCCTGCCAATCAATTTCCAGAATCACATCAAAACCTTGCTGAAGCGTTTCTTCGACCCAGCGTGCTGAAGTACCATAGTAGTGTTCGAACACTTTGGCATGCTCTAAAAAAAGATTCTGTGCCAACAGGGCTTCAAACGCTGCATCTGTCACAAAATGATAATCCACACCTTCTCTTTCTTCAGGACGTGGCAACCGCGTTGTGTGTGATACAGAAAACCGAATATGAGATAAAGTCTTCAACAGTGCGTGACAAAGACTGGTTTTGCCCGCCCCAGAGGGTGCAGAAATAACAAATAAATCGCCTTTCATACCAAACCTTCTGCTTCGGCTATCAGGGCTCTATTTTTAGATTTATAGACGAGAAATAGATGGCTGCCAACACCCAATAAAATAATGATGGCAATAAAAAATGACATGTACATCGCTTGACCCTGACAGATATCACCCACATAGCTAATACAAAAAGCCGCCAATAAAAACTGCAGACATCCCATAAAACCGGCGGCTGTTCCCGATAATTCGCCAGGCACTGCACTGAGTGCGGCGGCTGATCCAATCGGGAAAAGCAACCCATTACCAAAGGCTATCATACACATCGGCAAAATAATGGCATAAGGACTGTGTGCAAAAAGGAATGCCGCACATAGCATGGCGAGCCCACCGACTACCAATGCGCCAATGCCGAACGATACGGCACGTTGCAGACTATGACGACTCAAATAGCGTGCGAATAAACTACCCAACAGATAGGTGAGCGATAAACCTACATAAAAAGAACCCATTTCCTTGGCCACATAACCTTGGCGATGAAAGACAAAGGGCGATTCTACGGTATAACTGCGAAAGGCACAAAAACAGGTGCAAATAACCAGGGCATAGCCTAGAAATTCTAGGTTACACAGTAGATCCCAGTATTTTTTGGTCCTTAAAACAGGAGGCTGTGTCAGCATTGATACACCGCGTGGTACCGCATTTTTAAGATTGCCTAAAAAGAAAATAACGATATTCAGGATCATCACGCCAAAAGCCGCCATAAAAAAGAAAGTGCCACGCCAACCCCATAAACTTGTAATATACCCACCAAGCAATGGTGCAATCGCCGTAGATAACCCAATAATCGGAAAAATAACCGAAAATATTTTGGCAGCATCCAGGCGATCAAAGCGATCGACGATCAGAGCTCTAAAAACCACAGAGCCCACACCACCACCCACGGCTTGTAATAATCGAAACGCCACAAATTGTGGGAGCGTCTCTGCGGTGGCGCAAAGCCACGAAGCCACGGTAAAAATAGCAATGCCTATGATAAGGATCTGTTTGCGGCCAAAATGATCGGATAATGCACCGGCAATGAGCTGACAAAAAGCCAAGCCCAAAAAGAAGCTACAAAAACTCATTTGTATTTCGGCTTGTGTACAGTTAAACGCTTTGCACATTTCTGGCAAAGCGGTTAAATAAATGTCTGTGGCAAATAGACCGATCGATCCAATGGCCGTCACAACCGATAGAAAAATATAATGCTCAATACCCGAGCGTAGGCTTTTTTTCATGCATGGATCCAGTTGTATATCTGCGTATGTATCATCATTGAAGGCTTAAGTATCGGTTAACTAACAAGCTTTGTCAATCCCCCATTGACAGGTTCTTATCGTTTTAGATCTGCAAGAAAATCAAATACTCGCTTGGTCTAAAACCAAAGTATAGCGTGTATTACGACCACCTTCTTCCAGCTTAACAATACATCCTTGATCGACCAAATCACCCAGATCACGAGTGGCTGTTGCTTTGGAACACTCGCTTATCTTCATGTATTTTTGAGCACTTAAGCCGCCTTTAAAACCTGTGATCACTGCTTTAAAAAGACGCGCCACTACCTTTTTCTGGCGATCGTTTAATCGATGTTCATAATGCACCCAAAATTTCGTTTTTTGCACAATAAAGGTAATCTGGGTTTTGGCCTCTAATTGTGCTTGGTATAAAACATTTATAAAATAATGAATCCAAGGCGTAATATCTATCTCATAGCGACTGGCTAACGACAATGCTTGATAATAATCTTTTTTATTTTTGGCAATCGATGTTGATAAACTTAATAAAACAGGCCTTCCTAATGCTTGAGAGAGCACTTTCTCTGATAAAATACGTCCTATACGACCATTACTATCGGCAAAGGGATGAATGCTTTCGAAGTATAAATGTGCGATAGCAGCACGCAGGGGAGCTGCTATTTTAATACCTGTTTGATTGTTGGGATCGGTAGCATTGAACCATTCGATAAAACGTTCCATTTCTTGATCCACCCGCGCGGCCGGTGGTGCTTCAAAGTGAACTTTATCACGACCCCATCCGTCCGCAGAAACAATTTGCATAGGCTCATGCCCGCTGCGCCAAGTTCCGATTTCGATACGACCCCATACAAAAGGATCAGACAGCAATAAAACATGCCATTCAAAGAGTTGTTCTTTGGAAAGTGGCTCTGCAAAAGTCTCTCGGGCCAATACCATCAGTTTAGAGATACCCAATACCTTGGGATCACGAATAATAGTCGTATTCGTTACTATCCCTAATTCTCGTTGAATAGAAGAACGAAGCGCTTGAGGATCTAAAAGCTCCCCTTCAATTTCAGAAGTATGCAGTGCTTCTAAAACCATGTGATCAATAAAGGCATCGGTTTGGAATAAAGTTGACAATTGGCTTAAGCTGCCCATCACAACACCTGCCTCAAGAGCATATTGATACAGGCATTCTTGAAGAACCATCACATCGTACTGAAAATGAGGCCATTTAGGATGTTGCCAATTGTAGCGATTCGTTTGCATGACTGTTTTTTTTTACAGTTAAATATGGATTAAAACTTCCCTTCATAATAAGTATAGTCCCTATTCGGCTCAA
>JAGOUJ010000010.1:0-15092 GCA_018061325.1 Gammaproteobacteria bacterium | reverse complement strand
TATTCGGCTCAAGTTTGGTTTTCCCCAACAACTTGACCTCATGGCTCTTCTCTGATCTAATGCGGTCTATGTTGCGTGTTATAACAGCCAATGTGAACGGGATCCGCTCTGCGGCCAAAAAAGGTTTCTTTGAGTGGCTGGCCACACAGCATGCCGATGTGGTATGCCTCCAGGAAACACGCTGCGAGACCCATGCTCTCGATCCACAGCCTTTTTTTCCAGCACACTATCATCATTACTATTTTGATGCCCATAAAAAAGGGTACAGCGGCGTCTCTATTTACAGCAAAGCTGAGCCCCTAGCCGTTCATAGAGGATTGGGCTGGGAGGATGCCGATACCGAAGGACGCTATATCGAAGCCGATTTTGGCAATCTTTACATTGCCTCCCTCTACATGCCCTCGGGTACCAGTGGTGATGTACGACAAGCTGTTAAATTCGATTTTATGCAGCGCTATGAAGCTAAACTCAAAGAACAATGCCAAGGTTCCAAACCCATCATTTTATGTGGCGATTGGAATATTGCGCACAAACCTATCGATTTAAAAAATTGGCGTGCGAATCAGAATACCTCCGGCTTTTTACCCGAAGAACGCGCCTGGCTGGATAAACTGGTAGATGAGATTGGATGGGTCGATGCCTTTAGAGTGGTGAACCAAGAACCTGAGCAATATACCTGGTGGTCACAACGAAGCCCCACAGCCCGCAGCAATAATGTAGGGTGGCGTATTGATTATCAGTTTATTCATCCACTGCTGAAAGATAAAGTGCTAGCCGCACAGATCTGTGCAAAGCCTGTTTTTTCTGATCATGCCCCGTTGATCATTGATTACGATTACAATTTCGGCTGAAGGTTTTTCATGGCCGTTGCAGCAGGTGCACTACTATGCATAATGCTATGCATTCTATTCATGCCAACGCTGCATAGCTTAATGCATAGCTGCTTTTTGTTTCTGAATAAGTATATCAGCCCCTTTGCGGGCTAGATTTAACATCGATTGTAGTTCTTCGGCGTTAAAAGAAGCACGCTCTGCCGTGCCTTGAACCTCGATAAAGGTACCTTGTTCTGTCATTACCACATTCATATCCGTATCGGCTTGCGAGTCTTCCTGATAGTCTAAATCCAATAAAGGATGACCTTGGTATAGGCCCACAGACACTGCTGCAACCCACTGTTTGAGGGGAATCGTTTTCAGGCTACCCTTAGCCTTTAAATGGTGCAGCGCTTCGACCAATGCAATGCAACCGCCGGTAATGCTTGCCGTTCGCGTGCCACCATCGGCTTGTAAGACATCACAATCGATCACAATGGTATAATCGCCCAAGGCTTTTAAATCGACCGCCGAACGTAAGGATCGCCCGATTAAACGCTGGATCTCCTGCGTGCGACCCGAAAGACCTTGCTTAGACTCTCGTTGCATGCGTTCGTGGGTAGAACGTGGCAACATGCCATACTCTGCCGTGATCCAACCTTGATTGCTGCCTTTTAAAAATTTTGGCACCCCCGTTGTGACACTGGCTGTGCAAAGAATATGGGTTTCACCACATTCTATGAGTACCGATCCTTCTGCATATTTAGAATACCCGCGCGTGATCCGAATGGTTCTTAAAGAATCCAGTGCACGTGCATGTGCTCTATGAACGATCACACTTTTTTCTTCCACGCTTTTTATACTCCTGACTATTTAAAAAGGTAAAGCCCATTCGGGCTTCACGGCGCGTAATAATTGGGCAAAAGCGCCCTGAATGCGCACTAACGCTTGGGGGGTATCCCCTTCGAAACGTACAATAAGATTAGGGCCTGTGTTCGAACAACGGACCAAACCAAAACCATCTTCAAAGTCGACCCTTAAACCATCGATGGTATTAAGCGTGGCATCCTGAAAATGGGCCAAAGCCACAAGCTTTTTCATCACTGAAAATTTATCCTGCTCTGCAATGCCTAATGCAATTTCCGGCGTACTCAGACTATCAGGTAAAGCTCTGAAAAGTGCGGCTGTACTTAGAGGTTTTGCCTCTGCAACCATCTTAAGCAAGCGTGCACCAGCATACAGCGCATCATCAAAACCATACCAGGCCTTAAAAAAGAAATGCCCACTCATTTCACCCGCCAAATGTGCATCGATCTCCCGCATTTTTGATTTGATAAGCGAATGACCTGTTTTCCACATCCAGGGCTTTCCACCCCTTTCATGAATAAAAGGGCCAAGATGTCGCGTACATTTTACATCAAAAATAATATTCGCCTGTGGGCTTTCACACAGAATAGCCTTGGAAAATAACATTAAAAGTCTATCTGGCCAAATAATCCTGCCTTCATTATCGACCACACCTAAACGATCGCCATCCCCATCGAAAGCCAGACCCAGATGGGCTTTGTGTTCGCGCACCGTCTTGATTAAGTCACGCATATTTTCAGGCTGACCGGGGTCAGGATGATGATTGGGAAAATGCCCATCGACCTCGCAAAAAAGAGGGATCACTGCACAACCTAAGGCCTCATATAAAGCACTTAAGACTAAACCTGCTATACCATTGCCCGCATCCACAACGATTTTAAGAGGGCTTTTAAGAACGATGTGTGCACATAGCGTTTGAATATAATCAGACAGTATCACCTGCTGTGTACATACACCCTGACCCTGTAAAAAATCTTGATCGAGGATCGTCTGATAGAGATCCATAATCTGATCGCCATGCAGGGCTTTACCGCCAATGACTATTTTAAAACCATTATACTGTGCAGGGTTATGACTACCGGTAATCATGACACCGGAAGGAATGTTTAAATGATGGGTTGCAAAATAGAGCAGCGGCGTGGGCACGCCACCCATATCAACAACATCGATACCGGTCGCTAATAGGCCTTGAATCAAAGCACTGGCTAAACGTTCCCCTGATAGGCGTCCATCTCTACCCACCACTATTTTGCGTTCGCCTGCTTGGAGAATGCGCGTGCCTAGCGCACGACCCAGTTGCTCTACCCCTTCTACCGTGAGGGTTTGATCCACAATACCACGAATATCGTAGGCTCTAAAAATCTCGCGGGGAATAATGGGAACTGTCACTATTAAGACCGTCCCGTATGACCAAAACCACCTTCTGCACGTGCTGTCGCTTCAAAAGTATCGACGATCTCAAACTGCGCTTGTAACACAGGTACGATCATAAGCTGTGCAATGCGATCGCCATGTACAATGGTAAAAGATTCTGTTCCCCGATTCCAACAGGAGATCCGTAGATCGCCCTGATAATCGGAATCAATAAGCCCTATTAAATTACCCAGCACAATCCCATGTTTATGGGCTAAGCCTGAACGTGGAACAATGATACCTGCAAGCGCTGGATCGTCTATATGAATGGCAAAACCGGTTGAAATAAGCGCGGTTTGCCCTGGCATTAAACAAAGAGGCTCATCTAAACAAGCACGTAAATCAAGCCCTGCAGATCCGGGTGTGGCATAGTGCGGCAAAGGCTGTGCCCCAGCGTGTTTACATAATACTTTTAATTGAACACGATGCATCTTAAAAAATTCCTGTGATAGCGCGGCTTAAACCTGAAACCAATTCCGAAACAGCCTTATCGAACTTTAAATTGACTTGCGTCGCGGTACTGACAATGCGGGTTTGATAACGCTTCCAATTCACTTTCTCGGTAGACACCATTTCTTGTACCCCGTTGGTACCTTGTTTTAACTTCGAACGCGTTTTTTGTTTAACTTCAATGGAATTACCCACACGTTCTGAAATCTGTATATCGCTTACCACGCTGTACACCACATCTTGTACCATTGCATCGGCAACTGTTGTGAGAGCCGCACCCACTAAGCCACCCACTACAGCACCTTTACTGGCATGTTTGGAGGAGACACTACCGACTGCAGCACCGGCTAAGGCTCCACCCACGGCTGCACCAAAACCCTGCTCTAAAGCATGTTGTGCTTCGCGTAGATCACAACGCCCCACTTGCAGAATATTGGCTTGCAACAGATAGTGTGCTTTTTCAAGCTTATGAACCACCCGATAACCTTTTTGTTCCATCGCCTGCCGAATAGCAGGGGCTAGATCGAGCGCTGCTTTATCGGAAGTATTTTTAATTTGCAGGAAAACGGTTTGCTGATTAGACGGCACCGGATCTAAAAAAATACTGGCACTCATCTTGGTTTGCACATCTAAGTGCCTTTTGTGGATCGCTGTATGGGTCGCGCCACAGGCACTGAGTAATAGCAGCGCTGTTATAAAAGCTATACAACGTCTCAATTCTCTCAAAAACATAGTCATCGCTCCCATTCTTCCTGAATTTTTCTCACTATTAACAATAAGTCAGAGGATATTTCTGTGGATTTTCTAAGGCATCCACATCCACATCGAGCGTAGGCCAGTTTAGATGCGTTTCATGTAATAATTGTACATCGTGAATATCCGAAATTTTAGCCTGCTGAAACCAAGGATGTTCCTTATAAGACAAAAAATATTCCGAATCATTCACAAGCAACCACATCCCAGCAGGTGAGGTATGAATCGTGATATTAGCATCCTTCTTTTTTGAAGTGCTCATTCAACGATACCCTTTGGTCTGAAATACTGTTGGACTCATCCCGCCAGTTTACCCCAAACAATCCTGTTTTCCTAGAACAATAGGATACTGAGGGCAGACCTGTCATAGCCTCCTGTTATAAGGGGCATACAAAAACCTTGATCCAAACCCCGGTCTTTGTTAAGGTTGCGCCCTGAGTCGAAATTTAGAACCCATAGTCTTTGAGGTTTGTTTTATGCCTAAAGTATGTCAAGTAACTGGTAAAAAGGTCATGATGGGAAATAATGTTTCTCATTCCAACCGTAAAACGCGTCGACGTTTTTTACCAAACCTTCATAAACATCGTTTTTGGGTGGAAGCCGAAAAGCGCTTTGTGCGCTTGCTGGTCTCACACAAAGGGATGCGAACCATCGATAAGCTGGGCATTGAAGTGGTGCTCGCAAGCATCCGTGGCACAACCCACAAAGGCGCATCGACTAGCGCTATAGAGGTCTGTTGAGATGGCAAAAGGAAAAAGTGTTAAAATTCGATTGGTTTCAGCCGCTGATACGGGAACCTTTTACACCACGAGTAAAAACCCAAAAATGGCACATAAGCTGAAAAAGCGCATGTTCGACAAAAAAACCAGAAAACATGAATGGTTTGAAGAAAAGAAAATTAAGTGATCTGCAGGTTGAATACCTAGCATCGGTCGATTCCACCAACGATTATCTGCTTAGAAAAGCCGCTGAAGGATGCAATACCCCCCTTGCTTGCTTTGCCGAAACCCAAACCCAGGGCAAAGGTCGCCGTAACGGCCGCACATGGTTCTCGCCACCTGGATCAAATGTGTACCTATCTTTGCTTTGGCACTTCTCAAAAGAGCCTCAAGCCTTATCAGCCTTGGGATTAGCCGTTGCCTTGTGCGTGGTGCAAACGCTAGAAGGCATTGGGATCCAAAAGCCTGTAGGCATTAAATGGCCCAATGATCTGCTCTCTGAAGGCAAAAAACTCGGGGGCATTTTGATTGAATCTTTGCCCTGCCATCAGGGTATCACCCGCACCGTGATGGGTATTGGGCTGAATGTTTACCCCTTCGAGGCATCAGAGCAGTCTATTAACCAGCCTTGGACCACGGTACAAGCACTTAGTCAGACCTTGATTGATCGATCGCAGCTGGCCGCCTTGCTATTGGATACCCTTGTAGAGACCGTCTTAAATTTTGAAGCACAGGGCTTTGAAGCGTTCTACAACCTCTGGCCACGCTATGATCTAACCTTTAATAAGAACCTCACCCTCACAGATGCCAGAGGCTCTGTACAAGGACGAGGGCGGGGCATTCATACCGATGGCCGATTGATCGTAGAAAACGCTGCCGGCGTATTGGAATATTATGCCAGTGGAGAAGTCTCTTTGCGCGTACATGAAGCCTCATGGCACAGCACACCCCTATAGTTAAGCCTCTCGATTGTTCCATTCTTCAAAAATAGCCTAGCCTAAGAGGATGAATATTAAACCACTGCGGACCTGGCTTTTAGGTCGTACTCTCAACCTACAAAGTCCCAAAACGCCTAAAAAAACATTATTATCTGACTTTCTAACCTGGATTGGCCTGGGTGCTGATGCCGATCTTTCTTTTATTTTTTATTTCACATGCCGTTTTCATTATCTATGGACTGGCACACAAAAGCCATCTGCTTCATACACTGATCCCTGAGAACTTGGCCGAAACGGGCTATCTGCGCGATCATTTTGGCTGGCTTTTTGTGATCGCTCTGCTTTTACGTGCCTATTCTTTTGGCGGTGGAACCTATACCGGCATTGAAGCTATTTCTAACAATGTACAACGTCTAGAACATCCTCGGATCCACACGGGCCACTGTGCCATGCGCTACATTGCCTACTCCCTCGCTTTTACCGCAGGTGGCATTATTTTACTCTACTTACTCTGGGACGTTATGCCACTACCAGGAAAAACATTAAATGCGGTGGTTTTTCAATCGATGGTGCAAGATTGGCAATGGCAGGGTTATTCCATAGGCGCGTTCTGCCTCTTTCTACTGATGGGATCAGAGGCAGGCCTGCTCATTGCCGCGGCAAACACAGGCTATATCGGAGGGCCCAGTATCTTAGCAACCATGGCACTGGACGATTGGATCCGAAGACCCTTTCGTTATCTGTCCGAACGTCTAGTCACACAAAATGGTATTCTTCTGATGGGCATTTTGGCTGGCCTCTTTTTATGGTGGACACAAGGTTCGGTTAAAATACTCATTATTTTATACAGTATTAATGTGTTTATAACCTTCAGTTTATCCTTGTTTGGATTATGTCTTTATTGGCTACGCAACAAAAGTCCGTTTAGACAGGGGGCGCTTTCGTTTTTGGTTGCCCTCCTGGGTTTTACCCTCAGTCTTAGCATCTTGGTTGTTACCCTCTATGAGAAATTCACAGAAGGCGGATGGATTACCCTTTCCATAACACTCTTTATCTTTATGCTGTGTTTTTATATCAAAAAACTCATCGACCGCTGTTTTTATTGTCGGAGAACATTTGGGTCTCGATTTACATACATTGAAAAAAGTACTGAGCTTGTTTCCCAATCACTATAGGAATTTCATTTTTATAGGCATTGGCGAAGTGAACTATGAAAACTACAACCCCAGCTGCGAAACAGACCATCAAAATCAAGACCTTTGTAAAATTAGGAATAAACTTCAATGTCGACTAGACAAGCTTATACAGTATTGTCACCACAAAGGAATTGCAGCATCCTCCTATCAATTCAATCATACAGACGTTTTAGAAGGTCTAGAGACGCTTGCACTAAAGAATTCCTTTCGAGTCCCGATCGGATCATGCTTTCAGATCGATCTTCTTAGCATATTCTTGTAAAAGAACAATATAATAATGCACCATGTCTTCCAAGGTTAGATTATTCTCTACAAAATCGGTCGACTGTTGTGCCATTGCTTCTGCGCGTTTCGGATTTTTTTCTGCCCAATCGAGCACTGCTAATAAGGCCTTTTCATCTTTCACAGGAATATAGTGTATATAGGGTTTTATGCCCTTATAGAACCATTGGATCTGCGTGCTCAGATGTTTAAAGGTAAGGCTGTTGGCTTGTAAGTGCCACACCAAGCGCGTCCAGGTACACCGAGCACCATCGATGGCAATTAAGTATTTATATTTGAGATGATCCTCTTGCTTCACAAATTTCACTTTTACTTTGTCTGTAAATTTTGCATCAATAAGATCCGGATGTTTTTCAGAGAGATCCACAATAGCTTGTCTAAACTGTGTGCTTGCACTCGCCCCGCCACGCCAAAAAAGAATAGGTTCTTTTACAGCCCATGGAAATTGTTGGTTAGCTTTTCGAATACGTGGCTGGAGTGTTGGCATTTGCAGCATATTCATCCAATCCGGCACCATCACTTCATCACGTTCAAAAGGGTTGTTGAGATCTTTAGCAAACACAAAAATAGGGTGGGTTATCTTGATGCTAGACGTAAAATTATCACTAAGGCCCATAAGAAAATCTGTGTCGGCCACATACCCATTTTTTACTAAATACTCGAATAGATCCGAAAGCACTTTGTATGCCGGAAGAATATTGAGATTATCCTTGTAGGTTGTTTTTAAGTGCTGGTTTTGGACTTGAAAACGAAAAAGCATATCGAGCTTCTTATGAAAACGATCCAACTCGGATTTTTTAAAGGGTTTAAATTTTCCCAGATCCTCTTGTATTTGATCGCGAGCCCATTGGGGTAGCCCTGCTTTTATTTTTTGATCTAAAACTTTCTTGTTAATAAGGCAACTTACTTTTGCATCGCCGCACGCGAAGGGGTTCTTAAGCAGAGTTTTCAGACTGACCGTTATGGGTACACCGGAAAAAACAGGCCAAAGCCTCACACTGAGCAAGGCAACAAAGCAGAGGATTAAACCACTCAGTATGATCCAAGGGTTTTTCTTAACCAGGTGTGTTTTTTTCATAGAAAGCTATCGTCCTTTGCATTGAATCAAAGAGGGATTCTTGTAGGATAGCTTATTTTTTAAAATCAGCTTTTGCCGATACGGTAGGTGATGAATGGGATCCCCGCTTTCGCGGGGATCCCCCAAGCCATTAAACTGTGTGCATCAAAGGTATTGTGTAACCTTTTAGGTAACGAACAAAGTCCTGGAGTTTTTGAATACCGGTTGCCTCGGCCTCTGCACACCATTCTTGTAAGGCATCCAGCAACTCTTTTTGGCTGGCGGTGGTCTTAGACCAAATAAGTATCAGCTGCTCTCTAAAATGATAAGCCGATCGCAGCGCATCTTCTTGCTTAACCTTAATCAAAGGCCGAATGACAGCATTAGAATAGGTTGTCATGACTTGCACACGATTACTCAGCAAAGCACGCAAGCCATCCGCATCGATAGCACTTTTACCTGGAATAATTTTAGGGGTAGGTACCGTACGTTTTACAGTGGCTAATCCTAAAAGAGCTAGGGTCTTAATATAAAACCAACCCAAATCAAACTCCCACCATTGTACAGAGAGTTTTGCAGACGTTGGATAGGTATGGTGGTTATTATGTAATTCTTCTCCACCAATCAAAATACCCCAGGGTATAATATTGGTCGAGGCATCGGCACAATCAAAAGTCCGATAGCCAAAGTAATGACCAATACCGTTAATAACCCCTGCGGCTGTTAAAGGGATCCAAGCCATTTGTAATGCCCAAATACTAAGACCGGGAATGCCAAACAACCATAGATTAATGCAGAGCATCAGTAAAATGCCTTTGGCAGAATGGGGGGTATAGACATGTCGTTCTAACCAATCATCCGGTGTTCCATGACCAAAGCGTTCTAAGGTTTGTACATTCTTGGCTTCTCTGCGATATAACTCTGCACCTTGCTTTAAAACGGTTGATAATCCTAAAACCTGCGGGCTATGAGGATCTTCATCCGTTTCACAATAAGCATGATGCTTACGATGAATCGCGGCCCAGGCTTTGGTTTCCATACCCGTGCTTAGCCATAGCCACAGTCTAAAAAAATGACTCACCACAGGATGCAAGGTGAGCGCACGATGCGCTTGAGCGCGGTGCAAAAAGATAGTCACACTGGCAATGGTGATATGGGTGAATACTAAACCAGCCACGATATAGCCCCACCATGACAGATTTAATACACCATAAAATTTATCGGCCCCTACAAAGGGCATAAGCAAAAGGACTAACACACAGGTCCACCAGAATGCTTTACCGTAATTCATCGCTATACTCCTACCTATGCAAACATCTTCATTATATGTTGAAAAGCTAAGCTATAAAACTAGATCCTCAGCGAGGCTCCAAGATCCCTTCCACATCCAGGATCTTAGCTTCATTGTAAAACAAGGCCAATGCCTGGTACTGACGGGTGCGAACGGATCGGGAAAGAGCACCACGCTCCACATACTAGCAGGCCTGATACGCCCCTGCCAAGGGCGGGTATGCCTAAAAGGGCTCGATATACACCGTAATGGGCCTGCGGCTAAACAATATCTAGGTTTATTACCAGAAATGCTGCCTTTATATCCAGCTCTTGGCATAAATGCCTATTTATCGTTTGTAAGTAAACTGCATGCTATACCGAAGCACTTGCAAAGAGAGACTGTTGACCAAGCCCTCGAAGACCTACACCTACAATCCTACGCGTCTGTACCCATACACCAATTATCCCGAGGACTGAAGCAAAGAGTTGGACTGGCACAAGCTATTCTACACCGACCTGCTGTACTATTGCTCGATGAACCCACGAATGGCTTAGATCCCAGCGAGGTGCATCATTTTCAATCCCTGTTAGCACGCTTGAAACCCAACATGGCCATGGTTGTGTCCACGCACCATTTTAACGAAGTCCAGTCTCTGTGTGACCAACGTTTAATGCTTCAGTCTCAAGGAATACAGCATGATCTATACGCTTGCACAGCATGAATGTAAACTTTTAGGGAAGTCGGGTAAAATTTTTCATTTACTGGCTTTTTGCCAAAGTCTTTTGGCTTTTATTGCCTATTGGTTACTAGAAGAATTTTATGCCAAAAGCCAACGTTCTCTTTTAGAACAAGATACCCTTGTCGATATCACTGAAGGAGTATTACATCCTTTATTTGCCTGGACGATTTTGCTTTTTTTCTTTATCACACCCCTGCTAGCCGTAAGCACCTTCACACAGGAAAGAAAATCTCATACCTTAACACTTTATTTAAGCGCGCCGATTGAAACCTATCATCTTGTGATGGGAAAATTTTTGGGAACTTTTATGGCACAGTGTTTTTTACTCCTACCCATACTCGGACTATCCCTTTTATTAGCCCTGCAGCATACCCTGGACGGGGGTCAATTACTGGCCAGTTATATAGGTCTCTTTCTATTTTTAGGCGCCATCTTAAGTATAGCGATAGGGGTGGCAAGCTGTTGCAAAGAACCGCTCATGGCGACCTTCTTAAGCTTTAGTGTGCTTTTAGGCTTTAGCCTGTTGGAATGGGTGGGGCGATTGGTGGATCCAGCTTGTGATTATTTTGCACATTTTTCTTTAATCTATCATTGCAAAAATTTTCTATCGGGCATCCTCAGCAGCCAAGATTTGATCTATTATGTACTAGTCATGATAAGCAGTCTTGCTTTCAGCATAGTGCGATTAAAACACGAGTCTTTTTTTCAACGATGAAAACAACTATAACGCTATTAACGTTGATTATCCTTTTGCTGATAGGGTATCAATATCCCTATACCATTGACCTTACCCATCATCGCTATAATAGCCTGATACCCGCTGCACAATCGCTTTTATCAACACTGCATGAACCGCTGACGATAGAACTGGTGAGTCCTGATCCTGATGTTCGACAAAAGGTTCAACAAACGGTCGCCTTATTCAAAGCGCATAGCCCGTACCTCAACTTTATCAAAACGCGCAACCATTTAGAGCCTGCCGAAAAAACAAGATTGGGTTTAGAAAGCCATCACCATCTGCTGCTCAAGAGCGCCGATCAGTTCAAAGCCATGGATCTTGATTGGGCACACTGGGGACAAAAGCCTTTCACACAGGCTCTTTATCAAATGTTAAGACGCAACCAAAAATGGACGCTTTTCTTAGAAGGACATGGAGAAGCCGATGCCTTTGGCAAAGATAACAAAGGGTTGCATAACTTAAGCAAAGATCTTAAAAGTAAAGGGATCCGTATTGCATCGCTGAATTTAGGGACCACAGGCTTGATTCCCGATAATACCCAATTATTGGTGATTGCCAATCCACGCAGTCCTTTATTACCCCAGGAAATGGTCGCTATCAAGCATTATGTAGAAAAGGGCGGAAACTTATTATGGTTTGCAGGCCCCGATCAACCTGCCGGTTTTAAGCCACTGGCCACTATGCTAGGGGCACGCTGGTCTCGAGGGCTTATCATGGACCCTCAAAGCCATGCCTTAGGGACGCCTGATCTCGCGATTAGCCTGGTCCAACATTATCCACCCCATCCCTTAAACACGGTGGATCAATTGACGGTTTTTCCCTGGTCTACACCCATTGAAGCCACTCAGGCATCGGCCCTGGGATGGGAAGCACTACCGGTGCTCCTGAGCAATGAACAAACCTATCTACAAAGCAATCCACAAAAAAAAGGCCCCTTTAACCTAGGAATGAGTCTTTCAAAGGGAGCACAAAGGGTGGTACTGCTTGGTAGCGCTCACTGTTTTAACAATGCAACACTGCATAATTACGGCAATCTTCAACTGGCCAATAATCTTTTTAATTGGTTAAACGATGCGGATCTTTTTATCGCGGAAAAACCCGCATCTAAAATAGATCCTCCCCTAACACCCCCCCCTTGGTTTTACAAGACTGCTCGGTATGTGTTTCCCTATGGCTTACCCCTGCTCTATCTATGCATAGGCTGGCACTGCAGGCGTGCACAAGCCAAAGCTCCTCGTGTTACGATTGCAATGGCGTATAGCACTATTTGATATATGACTTCCTGCATCCTACACTCTAACAGAGCAAACAGTGTTGTTTGGAGTATTGAAATGCAAAACATGGGTCCTTTCGACGCCCCCCAAAATAAAGCTCCGTTTAAAAAACGCATACACCGTCCCTGGCATACCAGCCTTGAAGCACCTCTCTTAGTGCCCGCTGTCGAAGAGAATCTCTTGCTTAGTTCAGCCGTTCCCCCAAGCCACCCCATGGACATGGACACCACAACCCACACGCAAGGCATCGAAGCCGCCATGGACATGCAACCCGTCTTGCCCCCCCAGACAGAGGCTGTATTAATTGGTGGATTTTTCTATCCCAAACAAAACGCAGATAAGCCACTTGAAACAAGTGGTGCCATTCACAACCTCATGCAAGAACTTCGAACCAAAGAAAAAGACATCCTGCGACTGGATCATGATTTACAAGTAGGCAAAGCCTTGGAAGAAGCCCGTAAAGCAGAAGTTGCGCAAGCGCATGAAGCAACCGCTCGAAAATCTGCCGAAGAGAATGCGCTTTTTGCCATACAAAAAGCAAAGGTTGCTGTCGAACAAGCACATAAAGCCGAGAATCAAGTTTTAGCAGAAAAGCAGCTACGTTTAGAATTAGAACGCACCAAAAAAGCCTTGGAAGAACGGCTGCGCCATGCGCTTAAAACCATAGAGAAAGAGGATGGCGTTCGTAAAGGCCTTGAAGAAAAATTAATGATTCTTAAAACACAGACCGACGGTCGGACTTCTGCGATCCAACGCGAAGCTGAACGAAAAATTCAAGAGGCCCAAGAACAAATTGCCCTGCACGAAAAAGCCAAATTAACGGCGCAATCGTTTACACAAAAAACAATGGAATCTGCACGTCAAAGCGAAACTGCACGGTTATTACTCGAAGAACAAATCGATGTGCTTCAAAGAAAAAATACAGAACAATTAGAAATAATTCAAAGCTCAGAACTGCAAAAAAAGTTGTTAACACAAGCCCTTGAAAGGACAAAGCACTTGGAGTCGATTATCGAAGTAGAAAAAGAGCTCCGCAAACACTGCGAACAAAAAATGACCGAGTCGCACATACGTGCAGAAGAAACAAAACGCAAAGTTTCTGAAGATAAATTGATGTTGATGGAAGAAGAAATAGCCGATTTAGAGGCCACAAAATCCAGAATCGAAGATAAACTCTTTAAAACACAAAGAAGCATTCGCAATCTGGAAATTATGCGATTATCCAGTGAGTAGCCCCTTCGTCATTGCGAGCGAAATGTTAGCATTGCAATATTTTATATTTTTCCATTAATGCTTCTATAGATTCCACATGTTCTGGATCCAGTGGAATACACTCCACCGGACAGAGTGTCTGACACTGGGGCACTTCAAAATGTCCTACACATTCGGTACAACGATTCGGATCGATCACATAATAAGACTCGCCCATCGAAATAGCCTGATTCGGACAGGCCGGCTCGCAGACATCACAATTAATACAGGCCTCTGTTATCATCAGCGCCATGGTTTGCTGTCCTCTTCTTGAAGGTCTTGCACACCATAGTGGTGCACAGCTTCAATCATCGCTTGTACGTTTTCAGGATCAACCAAAGGGGTAATCCCATGGCCTAAATTAAAAACATGACCATAACCCGGACCAAAATCATCCAGAACTTGTTTCACCGCTTGTTGGATTTGCAAAGGATCTGCGTACAAGGCTGACGGATCTAGATTGCCCTGAAGCGCCACCTGATTGCCCACACACTGTCTTGCGACTGATAATGAAGCGGTCCAATCCAGACCCAATGCATCACAACCCGTGGCCGCTTGGGCCACCAGATGTTGCGCCGTATTTTTGCTAAATAAAATAATAGGCACCTTTTTCAAGGCCTGATCCCCCTGTAATGCCATAGCCTGTTTGAGTGCAGAGACAATCACTTGCATATAATGTAGCGAAAAATCCAGATAGGCCTGGTAGGGCAATACCCCACCCCAGGTATCAAAAATCATTAAGACATCAGCACCCGCATGCACCTGTGCTTGTAAATAATCAATCAGCGTATGGCTTAAATGATCGAGCAAGGCATGTAGACTGTGAGGATCTTGATAAAGCCAGTGTTTGATCTTGGAAAAATCTTTAGACGATCGCCCTTCGATCATATAGGTCGCTAAAGTCCAGGGACTGCCCGCAAAACCAATGAGTGGTAGGCGTCCTCCCAAAGCTTGTTTGCTTAAACGAATGGCCTCCATCACATAAGATAATTCGCTTGCCGCATCGATACGGGGCAGCTGTTGAATGGCTCGACTATTTTTAAGTGGATCTTGAAATTGGGGGCCTTCACCCTCGACAAAGCTGAGTTTCATCCCTAAAGCCTCTGGCACCACCAGAATATCCGAAAAAATAATGGCTGCGTCTAAATCGAAGCGTTGTATAGGCTGTAGGGTAATCTCACAGGCCAGCTCAGGTGTCTTACAGAGCACGAGAAAATCTTTAGCGCGTTGGCGAAGCGCTCTGTATTCGGGTAAATAACGCCCCGCCTGGCGCATAATCCATACGGGTGTGCGATCGACCGGCTGGCGCCATAGGGCACGAATGAGACG
>JAGOUJ010000051.1 GCA_018061325.1 Gammaproteobacteria bacterium | reverse complement strand
TATTCATGTTTGCGCGGGAATATGAAAGATATCAGTTGATAATATTTTCTTCTTTAAGTTGTACAGACTTAGATTATTTTGTGACTTCCGATGAACATCAGGCGAATCTATTAAAATGGCTTTACCATACATATGCTCATAAGATTAGGCATTATCACTGTGCAAGAAAAGATATAGCCCCAAAGACTATAGTTTGTTGATTCGATTCTCGATTGCCTTGCAGGTGGCCATAAGCTCTGAAAAGCTTGGTTGATAAAGCGCCAGAAGACCATCTTCGAGCATGGCAGCGTAGTCTTGTTTAAGTGCTGCTAGTGAATTACCCTCTGGGATTAATTGAATCTTACCACTCACCGCTAGATGGTAATCGATCCTAACACCTTTGGTATCCTTTTCTGAGAAAAAAAGGTTTTTATGTTCAGCAACCTTTTGTGCTAATTGTCTATCTTGAATAGCTAAATCGTAATAGGGAGTTTTAGCAACTGCTGCAAGATCATACCAATGGCGTGCATAACGATCGCCTCGTAGACGACCCTGCATACAAAAAACATGTGCAGCCGTAGCCTTTTCCCAAAAGGTTCTTTCAGCTTTCATCACTAGGGGGCGTGCTGTTGGGAAGATAACCCCCGGGATGGCAGATTCTATATCACAGCTAATATTATGAAAATCGTTAGGTTCTCCAGTAGCACGCGCACCAAATTCTAGTTGAATAGTGGCTTGAGTATAGCCAGTACCTGTTTTTAATGCCGGATAGCTGATGATCAACTTTTCATTTTCTTTTCCAGAAATAGAGAGAGAAGCGTTTAGTTTCGATTTTTTTAATGCTGCTTCGATGATTGGAATAACCTCTGACTGGATCCATAAGGGTAAGCGATTTTTGACGGTATTGCTGATTTTCTTTTCCTGACTGGAAGATACTGGAATGGGGTTGCCTTGGTGCAGCAGATCGGGCACTAATACCCGAATATCGTAAGTCAAATCACAGTCTTCCGAAAAGCGATCGATAATTTTGTACACTTTAGACAGAGAAGTGCCACCTTTAAAGGTTAAGTTTTCAGAAAGGGTGGAGTTATAAATGGCTGATAATACCCAGACAATCCAAATGTCTTTTTCCAATAGGTGAGCAGGTCGTCCTGTTTTGGCAGAGCCAATTTCTAAGGCTTCAGATTGATCAGCGGTGTTTAACCCAAACCATGATTCAGCCACGAAAATGCACCTCGCTAACAGCTTTTGCCATCCAGCTTGGCAAAGCAGACCGTGCCTGACACATGGCATTCCATTCATCAGTAGGTAGCTGCGTATGTAGAATCCGAAGCGCTGCGTGAGCCTGTTCAGGTCCTAGCCAAGACAATGCTCGTATGGCCATACCTGCTGGACGCTTACCAAGTGCTAATTGCCAACGAGGACTATGTTTAAGTTCAATGATACGGGACCCTAGTTTAAGTTTGCGTGAGCGGCCAGAAGTAAGAAAGACCTCTCGCACTGCTACCTGTGTAGTTAGGCCAAATGCATTGGCAGACATTGCCCCTGTTGTAACCACCATTTCGCTCTGTTGTGTCTCAATAGCTTCTATTACAGCTTGGGTAGAAGGGGGGCGTGTTCCAAATCGAGACTCAATGGGTACCACATAGGCACCACGATCGACACGCAGCAATTTGCCTTCTTTATTTAGGCGGGTGAGCGCTTGATCCACAGCCGCTCGTGACCCTAGGTGTAAGAATTCCTTGGGGGATAGCATAGAACCCTCGGGCAGGGCCTGGGCGGCGGATAGGATAGATTCAGTGATGGTACTCATAAGTTAGCTCCGATTGTCAGAAGTATAATATAATTTCTGACAACAATGCAAGCGATTGTGAGGAGATTCTGCCGACAGTTTCGGCAGAATTGGCTCGAAACCACGGGTGGGCTTTAGCACACGCAATCGTGCCTTAGCCAAGCCAGGGGAAGAGGGTTCAAAAACCCGTGCGCGACTTTTGCGCGACTCACTATGCTCTAAAGTGCTCTCTTGTGCCTTTGGGGGTGTTTTTAAGGGTTGTAACGAGTGTCCCATTTTGTTAAAAAACACCTATAAAAATAGGCTAAAATGATAAAAAGTCAATTTGTGTGCAAAAGTCGATCTCAGACTCATAATCTTTTGGTCCTAGGTTCAAGTCCTAGTGGGCCCACCCTAAAACCCCTTAAAAAACAGCATTTTTCAACTTACCCCATTTCCAACCAAAACGCACTGTGTGGGTTTTGTGTGGGTTATAGGTCCTTGATCTGCTTCAACATTGGGCAATTGCTCCATTTGACGCACATTTCTGTTCGGACGACGAAGCAATGTGAGCATGACTACATTGTTTGCGTTCCTTTCACAGGCTTTGTTCGCTGCACGATGCAAATTTTGCAACTCAGCTGAGGAGTAATGGGTGGTGATCCGACTAGAGCGATGCCCTAGCAGATCCTGCCGATCCTCGAAACTCACCCCTGCAGCGCGTAAACGCTGGCCAAAGGTATGTTTTAGATCATGCACACGCACTGGAATGCCCACTTTGACCCTAGCTCGTTTCCAAGCCGACGTTAACATATTCCTTAAAGGCCGTTTCCTATAGTGGAATACATGCGTCGGATGCTTACCTCGTTGGGCTTCCACCACCGAGCTAGCAATGTCATTGCAGACAACCAGCCTATCCTCGCCGTTCTTAACAAAGTCAGCTGGAACAATAAACACCTTGGCACCTGCTCCTAAAGCTGGAACCTCGATTTCCCATTCCCAACGCAGATTACAGATTTCTTGATCTCGGCATCCCGCGTTCACGGCAAACGAAGCCATTTGCAGTAAATGGGGGGGTAGCTTCTCAAAAAGCCTGTCTTGTTCATCCCAGCTTAAGGGATAGGGCTTGCGCAGATCAGGCTCTGGTAAAAGCTTGATCTTAGGTGCACTGAGCAACCAACTGAGGCCGTACTCATCAAGCCACTCTGTTGATGCTAGGTTTAGGATCCGACGTACGACCTTTAATCCATGATTAATGGTACGCATCGATACCTCCTTGCGCCGAGCTTCAATAAATGACTGCAATGATCCCATGTGAATTGCCCCTAGCCACAAATTCCCAATATAAGGATTCAACATTTTAAGCTGACTTGCGTCTGAACACAGGCTGCGCTTATGTTGATTCTCCATCAAAAACTTCGTGGCTGCCTCTTCAAAGGTTCGTTTAGGCCGAACGCCATAAACGTCAGCCTGCCTTATTTCTTCGCATCGCCTCGCGAGATAGCGCTCCGCTTCTGAGAGTAACTCAGTTCCAGTGCTTTCTCGAAGGCAATGCCCGAAGATTTGCTTTTGTACGTGCCAGATCTTGCCCCTTTTGTACAAGCCTGGCGTTTGTTTTCGTCCCATAGTTCTATACTCCTAGAGTTAGTGACTGTTGGACGCCCACTACGCTGCTTATAATCGTCTATCCAGGCGTCTAAATCAAGTCTGTCAAAGGCCACCCCTTGGATCCCGATGGGGATCAGGGTCACGCAGGGTCTGACCTCTTTATTAAAACGGTGTCGATCCATGCCTACATAGGTGGGCGCATCCCTCATGCGGATCAGTCTTGATAAAACATTCTTATCCTTCATGGTGATAGCCTCCCATGGCTATTATTCAAAATGGCCTAAAATAAAATTTAATCGTCAAACAAACCCTGATCCGTCAAAGCTTTGCGTACATGCGTGATACCAATATGTCTAGAGTGATTCAGGGCAAGATTGCTGTACTGCATCCAGTCCGTATTGCGTAACACATTCAGCACTTTGGCCTTATCGCGTTTAATAACAATGCCTAAACAACCCTGATGTTTTATATGATCTAAACGAAGGACCAGTTTAGGGACTCGTGTAAAAAAAGTACGTTGCAAAAAACAATGGGCTTCCTTTAAACGTTTCTGACCACAACGTTTGCCGGGCTGTCTATTGATGCTAAACAAATCGATATATTGATCACAGGTTCTAAGCGGTTCTTTGGGAATAGAGGTTTTTCTTGACCATATTTGCCAAAGCGTATTAATTTTCGAACGTGTCCCATCCGCTCTTATAAAGGAACCCGGTGGCAATACTGAAGAATGCACGAGGTTCAAGCCCTGGACTCTATCGGCTAAATTACCTTGCCCACTATTCTGAAATCCCATCGGCAAAATAAAACCTACATAATCACAGAATTGAGCGGCATGATTCAGAAAAAGTAAGGCAAGCCAGGCTCGAGCGCCAAAGGGCGGATTGCCCACACAAATGTGGTGATAACCCTTCTTTTGGGGCATCCAGGACAAAAATTCACTTTGAATGTACTCGGAACGAAAAGGTACCACATCAATACCAATGCGTTGATGAGGGGGTAATAAATCATAAAAGGCTCCCAACCCTGCTGAAGGCTCTATAAAGGTATAGCTTGAGGGTTCTACACCCTCTGCACGCATAAAATCATAAAGTTTTTTCCAACACTGTCTTGCAATAACTGGGCAGGTAAAGAATTGATCTAAACCCACGCTATCCATATCAACCCACGAAGGTATTTCCGTGTTTGCTTTCCAGGCTCGATTACGAATCTTAAGGGCACGAGCATTTTTTTCGTTCAAATCGTAGGGAATCACAGGCTTTATAGGATATTTACCCAAAATAGGCCCCTAGACTATCGTTTGCTATTCCCAAAATGTTCTTGAATCCAAACATTATTCCCCCTCAAGCTGGCTTAAATAAATTTAAAATATTTCCTGGCTAATTTTAACCAAAAAGAAATGGAAAGATTTCCAGTTTTTATGGAATAAATAAATCTCGTTTATTGGAGGGCTTGTATACAGGCAAATGATTTTTTGAATGGTTTCAGAAATAATAGTATAAGTTTTTAGAAACTTTTAAACAGTTGGTTTAAGGATTTCTAAATAAAACATAGAATTCATAAGCGAGAACAAGCCAGTATGTTCTTTCATGGATCCCCAGCTGGGGAGAAGATAGAAAGAATATCTTGGATTAGGATTCAGGTGTGTGCAAGATGTAGTCTTCTAATTTTTAAAGCCCGATCGAAGCATAATTGAGCTTGCTTGAGATTTTTCAAAGACTTATAGGTTTTACCTAGCCCTGTGAGTGTCTCTATGAGATCCTGGTGGTCCATACCATAATAGCGCTCTTTAATAGCCAAGGCATTTTCTAGATAGATCTTTCCTTGTTCGGCATTATTTAAGGCTGTATAAGTACTTCCAAGATTGGTATAAGCATCGGCCATTGTGGGATGACTCTTATCATAAAATGGTTCTTTAATTTTCAGAGCATGCTCATGAAGTTCCTTGGCTTTTTCAGCATCCCCTAGATCTGCATAATCTCTTCCTAACTGATGCAAAGTCTGGGCCACTTCAACATGCTCCTTACCATAAAAGGGTTCCTGAATTTCCAAAGCACGCTCATGAAATTCCTTAGCTTTTTTAGCATCCCCTAAATCCCTGTAATCTCTTCCTAACTGATACAAAGTCTGGGCTACTGCAATATGATCTTTACCATAAAATTGCTCTTGAATCTTCAGAGCATGCTCATGAAGTTCCTTGGCTTTTTTAGCATCCCCTAAATCTGCATAGTCTCTGCCTAGCTGATGTAGTGTATGAGCTGCTTCAATATGATCTCTGTCATAGTATGGTTCCTGAATCTTCAGAGCACGCTCATGAAGTTCTTTAGCTTTTTTAACATCCCCTAAATCCCTATAATCCCTGCCAAGCTGATCGATGGAGTAGGCTATTTCAGGATGGTCTTTACCATAAAATTGTTCCTGAATTTCCAAAGCACGCTCATGAAGTTCTTTGGCTTTTTTAGCATCTCCTAGATCCCTATAATCTCTACCCAGCTGATGTAAAATATCGGCTATCTCAACATGATTGATACCATAATGGGGTTCTTGAATCTTCAGGACACGTTCATGAAGTTCCTTGGCTTTTCTGGCATCCCCTAAATAGCTATAATCTCTACCCAACTGATTTAGACTATTGGCTATTTCAGGATGGTCTTTACCATAAAATTGTTCTTGAATTTTCAGAGCGCGCTCATGAAGTTCCTTGGCTTCTTTAAGATAGCCTGCATATCTGCACTCCCTGCCAAGTTGATTTAAAGCATGAGCTACTTCAAGATGATCCTTACCATAATGCTTCTCCAAGGTTGGTAAGGCACGTTCATAATAAAATTTAGCCGTCTTTGGATCACTCATAAGAGAAAAAACGGTTCCAATGTCATTAATAATAGGAATGAGGCTCCACTCTGAATGCGTTGGCCACCTTTTCTTATAATGGTTTAAGAGCATTTGAAGATGGGGTAATAATTTTTTTTGTCGCAGCTCATCCTCTAAAAGATGTGTTTTATAGTTAAATTCAGAATGAATACTTTTAACCAACAAACCGTACCATTCTAAGGTTAAGGGCGAACCCTCCAAATTTTTTTGATCTGAAGTTTGCTGATGTTGGTGACGAACGACAGCTTGTACCAAACGATGTACAGTAATACTCCCATCTTCTTCCATATTAATAAGAGAATATCGCCATAACTGAGCAATCAGTTTTGGTAGTACTAATTCTGGAGAAGTTAACTTAGGATAAGATTCTTTAAACCAAGTTAATAATAAATGACGAGAAATTTTTTCTGGAGCTAGATACGCACAGACATTTAAAAGCGCAAGGGCTAGTAATGGTTCATGCTTTTCTTTGGCTTCTTTAGCCATGGCCTCTAAACTAATATTCCAGGTAGCAGCAATAGGAAGGCTGTTCGTACCCTCTGGTAAAGTACTATCCTCTAATAATGCTTGTTCATGGCTTTGATAAAGATTTAAATAGTCTATTATTGTGATATGGGTCTCATGAATATAGGCACTTGCTTGAGCTATGGCCAGTGGTAAACAACCAAGCATATTAACTAATTCTTTTGCTGCTTTTTCTTCTGTGTCTACTATCTTTCTGTGTATTAGCGATTGAATTAATTGAATGGATTCTTCCTCAGTCATAACATCAACATCAAGGGTTTCAAAGGCACTAGGCCATTTCTGCTGGCGAGTCGTTAAAACCATACTTCCCTGCCCTGTGGGTAAATAGTCCTTAATCTCATTATAGCTATTGACATTATCATAAATCAACAACCATCCAGGATGTCTTGATAGCCACTCTTTTACATAAGGTAGGGCGGTTTTTATCGAGGGGTTCTCTTCTTTATATCCCAGAGCTTTGGCAAATTCTATATATTGTTGTTTTAATTGATCAAGATTTTCTGAGGCAAACCAAGCTATAAGACTATAGATATGTTTTGAGTGATGCACGTATTGCAATGCCAATTGGGTTTTGCCAACACCACCCATGCCTGCACAAACACTCACGGGATATACTGTCCTTATCACCCTTTCTTTTTCACCTTTCACAGAAATAGCAGGAGGCAATGATGGATGTAATTTAGCCTCCAAAGCCTTTAATAAATGTTCTCTACCAACAAAAACATGATCTTGCCTGGGTATGTTCCAAGTTTTAGTATCTTTTATAGGAGCCGTAGATTCCTGCGGCTTCATCTGCCAAAATTGTGCGACAACATTTTCATAAAGCGAGTTAATACAAAATAGCAGAAGAACCGCACCCATTAGCCCTATAACTTTTCTTCGTGTCAAGATGGATCTTACGCAGGTGGGGTGTGTATTGTTATCTTGTAAGAAACCTTTTTCTTCTTCAAGGTGATTGATGGAATTGTCAGAGACAGTGGTGCAATATTTTTTAAAGTCTAAAATACTTTCCTCAAAAGAAATACTGGTTAACAATATTTTTAGGACGTCAAATACCAGAAGATAATAATTTTGTTGCTTTGTTAAATCAACCATCTGAATATCATTTAGGAATGCTGTAGGAATGTTCACAGAAACATCTGGGTTCAAACAAAGAAAAATAATAGAGCCTGCGGGATTGTTTTTTCTAAAAAAACTGAATAGATCTGGATCTTTTTCTATCAATGATGCTGATAAACAACAAATAATAGGATTTTCAGTAGGCTCAACCTCTTTGTTTGATTGTGCGAGTGTGTGATAATTTTCCTTTACTTCCAATAGATTAAGACCCGTTAATGCCAAATGCTTTTTTAATTGGCGAGGCATAAAAAGGTTATCTTTTTCTTCTCCATCATAGACGATGTGACAAACAGGATATTGAGAGTTCAGAACAGACAACTTTTTTAAGGCTCGTTCGAAAGCGATTTCAATCAGCAAACTCGTATAATACTGATTCATAAAAAGGAGCTTTCCCGATTTTTCGATAAAATCGATAATCCCTTCCTGTGAACCACACCCTAATTTTAGTTTGATACCTGCAATACGATTTTCAACGTTTCTAACGGCAATCGATAAGAGAGAAGCTATTTTGCTCGATCGTCTGCCTCTCAAAAGACAGGCAATGATATCTATTTCTCTAGAAGTAAAAGCAATGCCATGGATTGTTTTTAAATATGAGACATAAATATTTTTGGGAGGAATAAGGTTATTAATAATCTCAAGATTAATTTGGTTGACTTTCGTTTTCTTATCTTCCACTGATGCCATTTAAAACTTGTTGATTCATCCATAAAATCGACATTGTACCAATCCTATCAAATTCCTTGTTCAAGATCATTAAAAATTTTTCAAACGTTGTGGATCATCACAATCCATCACTTCAATGATTTTAGTGAAAAAGCCCTGTGTTTTTTTGCTGAGAGCATCTCCTAAGTATATTTCACACATCGTCAAAGATTTAAAACGCATGGAAAATCTGATTTTAGAAAACTTTTTTATGATCCTAAAAGCTGGTTTACATGGGTTCAATATAAACCATCAAAACCGGAAATATTTCCGGTTCTTTCTAGCTAGGATGGGCCACAGGGTCTATTGAAATTTTCTTATTGACCTTGAAAGTCTCAGAAGCAGGAGCAATAGGATGTTGTTGGAAAGGCAAGATAAATATGTGATGAGCCATCGCAGTTTATCTGAAGCTATTGCAATTTATAAGACGGTCGCTAACCTAGCCAAACAATTGGGCATTGATCCTGACTTGATCTATAAGTGGCGCAATGAGGATATAAGAATGCCCTTATCAATCGCTATTTGTATAGAAGATTT
>JAGOUJ010000067.1 GCA_018061325.1 Gammaproteobacteria bacterium | reverse complement strand
GGCAGAGTAATAGGGCTATTATCTGGATGGTTTTGCCAAGCCCCATATCATCGGCTAAGCAACCACCCAACCCCAGGGTATAAAGCGAGACTAGCCACTGTACACCTTTTTCCTGATAAGGCCTTAAGCTTGCTTGTAAATGTTTTCGTAGGAGAAGACTTAAGTTTTTTTCGCTGGAGGCTGGATGACGTAGTTTATCGAGCACCGATTGTAAATAATCACCGGCCACACTCGTAGACCAGCCCTCAAGATCTTGGGCAGAAAGGCTATCTTTCTTAAGGGGGGATAGGCCTGCTACCAAGCGTAGTCCTTCTGCAAAAGAGAGGCCTTCTTGCTTGAATTGCTTTTCGATGGTTTTCCAATGGTTCAGTACGGCGTTGAGTTTATCGCTATCAACATGTACCCACTGTCCCTTGATCTGCACTAGTGCTGATTGGGTTAAGCGCAGTTGTTCAAACTCTTTTGCACTTAAAGCTTCACCCGAAGGCAAGGTAAAGGCGATATTAAAATCAAGCATGGCCCCCAAACCCACGGTGCTTGGTGCTTGGTTACCGATTGAGATAGTCATGCTAGGTCTAGAGAGTTTTTTAGGGTTCCACCAATTGGGTACACGAACCTTAATGCCTGCTGCCTCAAAAAGGGGCAGATCTTTGAGAAATTGATAGGCTTGATTGGGCTCCCAAGCCAGTGCCTGAAAAATACTGCCTGTTTCCACCAACGCTTTTAAGAAAGCACTGTTTTCTGAAGCTCTTTGCACAGGCACAAGTAAGGCAAGCAATAGGGGCTTTTGATGGGCAAAGGCTTCCAAGGCACGTCCTAAGGGTAAATGCTGGGCTTCTGAAGCCTGGGACACGCCATGGGTATAGGTAGCCAGAAAAGCAAAGGGGCGTTCTGCATTGGCTTTATTTTCAGCCAAATGAAAACAGACTTTGCCGACAGTATTCCAAGTGGAATGGTAGGCTGCCAGATAATCGTCTAATTTCCCTCCAAAGGGTTTAAGTTCTTGGAGCAGTGCAGGAATAAGACGTTGCCAAAGTGCGTAGAGCGTTTCTTGAGTGAGATACTGGATCCCTGGCATCAAAGGTGCCTCATCGATCAGGGTATTGATGGCTTCAGTGGGTGGTGCGATCTCTAGTGAGGATCCGATGTTTTGCTCAAAAACGGTTTGCTTACAAAGCTCTGCTATAAACAGTTGTGCAAATTGTTGCCAAAAGGCTAGGTTTGGCGGTAGAGGCCTATCCCAGGGCGTTAGCCCTAATCGTAAAAGACCTATAGCATCATTCACCTCAAAAAAGACACGGATTTTCGAAGCATGCTCTAAGGCTAGAGCCTCTGGGGCTTCTTCAAGGCAAAGCTTCAGATGGCCAGAAGGCAAGAGCCTTAAACTCAAGGTGGTTTCTAGGGGTGCAGGATCATCATTCATAGCCTTGGATGGTAAAGGTTCAGCCCCCGGGTAACAAGCCCCTGCTCCTTGGGTAAGGAGTCCTCTATTGTGGGACCAGGGATAAATGGCATAATGGACGCTAATGCTTTACTAAAGTTGGCAAGACAAATCTTGTACAGTCAGTCACTGTAAGCGCTGTTTAAGGACTAAGCTTTATTCAGGATGAGCAACTATTGGGTGATAAGTTTCAGAACCGTGTTCCAATACCTTGCGCGAATTTTGCGCGACTCAACAGTGCTCAATGCTG
This sequence comes from Gammaproteobacteria bacterium, assembly GCA_018061325.1. Lineage (GTDB taxonomy): Bacteria > Pseudomonadota > Gammaproteobacteria > UBA6186 > Azoamicaceae > CADEGZ01. The sequence continues at coordinate 840 of JAGOUJ010000067.1, read as the reverse complement.
CTCTTTGATGCCTTTTAGGGTGTTTTGGGTACTGTGTAACGAGTGTCCCATTTTGTTGAAAAACACTATAAAAGTGCGTTAAAATGACGAAAAATCAATTTTTTAGCAGAAATGGATAGCGGTTTTGTAATCAGTAGGTCGCGGGTTCGACTCCTGCTGCCAGCACCACTAAAAACCCTATAAAAAGCCTTAAAATTGACAATTTATGCTCCTTTTGATTGTACCCTTAAAATCCCCATTGTGGGGGTTTTGTGGTGCGCCGAGGCGAAGCCTCATAAACTTGCGGGTGAAAGTCCCGTCATATAAGGAGAAGTCAGGTCCAATATGTAGCGAGTCTTGCGCCTCTTAGGGCAACCGAAAGAGGATGAAGCGTAGACAGCGAAACCTAATGAGCCGGAATGAATGTAAACGTGATAGCCCCGAAATACCCAACAGTCGTAAGAGCCGATGCTCTCACATTAGCAGCAGGCAACAGATACTCGGAGGTCAGGCTGACGAAGTTCCAAAGAGTGTCAATTACCGGGGTCCCAGACGCTGGCGAGTAGGTAGAGTTTATAGAGGTATCTTGGGAAGTCCACCGCTCCCTTTGAGGGACGAAAGTATTCGGAAACAAGCGGTAAAACCTAAGGATCTGGAAAAGGGGCATGGATGGCTGAGTCGACCATAGTAGTGATGAAGCGAGTAATGATCGGGGAGCGAAGGGTCGACAGACTGGAAAGTATGCCCTCAAAAATCCCATGTTGTGCCCTTAGTCGCACTATGAACTGTTGTTAAAAAAAAGCTTCCCTATAGCAATTTGTTCATTAGCAAAAGCCTGTAAATCATCACGGTTAATCACAT
>JAGOUJ010000066.1 GCA_018061325.1 Gammaproteobacteria bacterium | reverse complement strand
TCCAAAAAAAGAGAGGGGAGCAACTGGAGATTTTTCTTTAATGAATAAGACATACCTGTCTCTATTGGTAGATCATGCCTCCCCTTATATGTTTGTTTTTTAAATGCCAAATTGCTATCGTTGCTGTTTGAGGAGAGTACACCCCTTGTTACCAGATAACGTAAGAGAGTTTCTCCCTCAGCTTCGGTAGAGCTTGTGGTATAACCTGGTACTTTGATACCGCATAAGTTATAAGGATAAGTGATGCCTGGCATTTTACAAACATTTAAATCATGAGTGATTATGAAGTGGTATCTCGGTATTGACATCAGCAAAGGATATGCTGATTTTGTTCTCCTCTCAGACCAGCTCATTCAAGTGGATCAAACATTTCAGTTGGATGACACCAGACAAGGGCATGAGCATCTGGCAAGTTGGCTTGCTACCCTTTACAAGCGGCATCCTGACCTTCATGTTGATTGTGCTGTCGAAAGCACAGGCGGATTTGAAGACAACTGGTATGCACTATTATTAAAACTTAGTTCTACGCTTTCAATTCGGGTGGCAAGGTTAAATCCATCTGTAGTCAAAAACGCATCGAAAGCCATGTTAAATGCAAATAAAACCGATGCCGAAAGTGCCAGAGAGATTGCAAGTTATTTAAAGAGGTTTGAAGACCAAGTGGATTATCGTGTCCGAAGCGACCATTATACTTCCTTTAGGTCCTTGCACAATCATCTGGAACTTGTCAAAAAGCAAAAGACTCAGGTGATCAATGAGTTAAAGCAACTCCTGTATAGTAGTTTTCCAGAACTCCAGCGCTTTTGCAAGCAAGGCATCCCTAACTGGGTGCTTGAGCTATTGAGTTTATATCCTTCCGCTGAGAAACTAGCCAAAGCAAAACCCGAAAAACTCGCTAGAATAAAGGGAATTACCATTGAAAAAGCTCAAACATTAGTGGAAAAGGCGAAAGCCACGATAGGCAGTCGACATAACCCAACGGATGCGTTTTTGATTGCTCAAATGGCAGAAGATGTAGCCCAAAAGCAAGAAAAAGTCAAGAACCTAAAGAGGTATTTGGCTGAAAACTGCAGTGGAAAAGAAAAGGACTTGCTTGAAACGATTAAAGGCATTGGCTCCTACAGTGCATCAGCCATTATGATACATATCGAGGATATTCGCCGATTTGCCTCTCCAAAAGAATTAGCATCATATTTTGGGCTGCACCCGGTCATTAAAATGAGTGGAGATAAAAGAATGGTGTCACGGATGAGTAAACAAGGACGGCCCGCTATTCGAGCAATATTGTTTATGTGCGCCAATAGTGCAGTTATGGCGGATGAACATATGCGTTCAATCTATGCACGACATAGAGCTATGGGTAAAAATCATAAGCAAGCTCTCGGTGTAATCATGCATAAAATGATTAGAGTGGTCTGGGGTGTATTGACTAATGAATTGCCTTACGATGCTAACGTAGATGTGCACAATCAAAATAGAAGCCTGCAAACGGCTTCCCAAGATGAATTAAAGGAGGTACAGAATAAAAGAAGAATCCAAAAATTTGATCTTGAAGCCCCGATTAGCAGAATAGCTACTAAGAAAAGAAAGGTTCATGCCATGTCCCAAGCCGGCGATGCCGGACTCGTGCGGGATCCTGAGCATGAACCAAGGTGAAAATATATAAAAATATTTTCCAAACAATTTGAAATTTAACGGTATAACTCTCTTCAGAAAATCAAATGCGTACCGTAAATCAATTTAAAAAAAGAGAGGGGCCGGGGGTGAGTTGTAAGGAAGATCAAACACCCCTCTTCAGAAAATCAAACGCGTACCGCAAAGCACCATGAGAAAAGAGGGGCCTCGAGGGACTTCAACATGACACAGTCCATAAAGGGCATTGCATGCCCCAAAACCCATCTTCTTTATTTATTTTGCCCTCGCTATCAAACTGGCACCCTTTGAGCGCAGGCATTATTGAAAGGAAAAGCTGACGGCTTAAAATGATAAGTTTAGAGTATATTTCGAAAAATGACGCGCCGCTTTCCCTCAAAGGCCTGTAATCATGCAACCCTGGGAAGGACCAGCAACCCTTTTTTAGATGAATAGAATGAAACGTTTTACGACAGGTATCTTAGTGATGGCAGCAGTGGTGTTTGGTTCAATACCTGCCTTTGCGGATGATACCATCCAAATCAACCCCCAGCAATACGATGTCGATGTGAACCTTAAGTTGGTCTTGACCAACCTGGATGTTACATGGGTAAATGCAACATGGACAAATCCTAAAACACATATATTCCTGAACGAGCCCTGCACTTTTTCCACTCCCATCCATCAGGTGGAAGCAGGCAAACCATATGACGTTTTTATACCATCCTATAACTCGGTTTTTACATTGTATTTTACTGAACTCCCTATCCTCAGTATCTCCACCCCTTATGAAATAGTAGATGAACCATATGTGCAGGCACATTTTAGAATGATAGAAACGAATCAGGCCATTGTATCCTCATTCATTGGAATCCAAATCCGGGGAGGCTGGACCCAGACGTT
>JAGOUJ010000050.1 GCA_018061325.1 Gammaproteobacteria bacterium | reverse complement strand
AGACACTACAGCCAGCAAGCAGACCCACAGGTCCTGAGCTCGATAATTTATCCCATTTCGAAATAGCTATACTTATTCAGTTAGCTGCAACCCAATTGAACACCACCCAAGATTTACCCGCAACCCTCTCCTTATTAAACGCCGCGCACAGCAAAATTCAAGCGCTTCACGATCCACAACTGGAGCCACTCAACACCGCGATCCAAGGCGATCTACAAGCCTTGGCGAAAGTGCGAGCCACGAATCCTCCGCGCACGTGGCAAACCATCGCAACCTTGATTGATGAGACACAGGATCTTTCACCGCGTCATCGTGGATCTTTTCAGGAACCAACACCGCACAATCAATCCGCCACAGCATCCTTCACCACGTGGCAAACCTTTTTTTATCACTGCTTACAAAGCTTTAAAGATTTGATCAAAATTCAACGTCATACAAAACCCATAGAGCCTTTGCTGTCCGACACCGAGCAACGCCTAGTCCAGCAACAACTACGTTTATTCTTAGAACAATTACGTCTCACAACCCTGATGAAGCATGAATCGTTGTATGCCAAACTCATCCAAGACACACAGCAATGGCTTGACCATTACTATGATGAAAAAGATCCCAAAGTCCTATCTCTACAACAATCTTTGAACACCTTGAAAACAGTGTCTTTAGAAAATACTTATCCACCCTTAAGCTGCCTTCATCAATTATCACTTTTGAGATCCTAAAGATGCGCGCATTTTGGCTTTTTATTCTAGCGCTTATACTCGCGACGACCGCCGGGGTGCTGATCCAGCAAGATCCGGGTTACGCCCTTTTTTCTTATGGAGAATGGACCACAGAAATGCCTTTATGGCTAGCGATTTTTTTAATCCTATTCATGTTTGTAACGTTTTATTTTTTATTACGAACCATCCATACTATCCGTTCTACCTCAAAAAATATCGCTGACTGGCATAAAAACCATCAGCAACGAAGCGCACGTCTACAAAGTGCTAAAGGTTTGTTAGCGCTTGCAGAGGGACATTGGAAGCAAGCAGAACGCCAATTAGTTAACAGTGCGATACACAGCGATCATCCACTCGTCAATTATTTGTATGCAGCACAAGCCGCACAAGCGCTTTCTGCCTATGATCGAGGGGATCATTATCTAGCGTTGGCTGTAAAACAAGGTCTGAAAACGACCGTCAATGTACGTGTCACACATGCTGCCTTGCAGCTGAAACAGGGTCGTATTGATGAAAGCAGCGTATCCTTAAAAAAACTGTATCAAGATGAACCCAAGAATGTTGAAGTGCTTCGATTATTAGCTGAAGTCTATAAAAATAAACAAGATTTTGCCTCTCTGCTCGAACTACTGCCAGCCTTAGCCAAACAGTCTGTCTTTGACAAACAAACCTTTGAGGCCCTCGAACAAACAATCTATGAATCCTTGCTACCTGTCTATGCCCAACAGGGTTTAGAAGCGCTGCATCATTTTTGGGAGCAAATGCCACACACACTCCAAAAAAATGCCAAGATGCTGCAGAACTACGCGGACTATCTGATGAAAGCAGAGTCCTATACAGAGGCTGAAGCCATACTCCTAGCCCTGCTTAAAAATAAAGCCTCACTGAAGTCTTGAATGTCTGCCAACTCGCATCTTTTTAAAGATTGAGCTAGTGTTATTGTGAATGGTTTGCGATAAAAGGATAGCGCTATGATAGAACAGACCGGCGATCAAAAACTGTCAGAAACCGCCTCGAATCTAACCATGCAAAATGAACCTACAACCGCTGAAACGCTTCGATTATTAGCAAAACTGTATCAGAGTAACCTAGATTTCGAGGCGCTGCTTGCATTACTTCCAACCTTAGCAAAACAACTTGTTTTTGACACACAAACGCTTAGCGCCCTTGAATACACAACCTATGAATCCTTGCTGCCTGTCTATGCACAACAGGGTTTAGAGGCTTTAAGCCATTTTTGGAAAGAAATGCCGCATGCACTCCAACGCAATGCTAGAATGCTACATAACTACGCGAACCATCTCATCAAAGAAGAGGCCTATAGGGAGGCTGAAGAAATACTCCTAGCCTTGCTCAAAAATAAAACTACCGTACAGTCCGAAATCTCAGCATAAGTGCTCTATAAAACTTTTTCCAAAAATTTTGCAATGTCCTGGATCTCTTCATCCACAACATTGTGTTCCATCGCATAACAATGCCATTTGACGGCACAACCACAGGCCTCTAGCATCTGCCTTGCAGCCGTGGCCATCGCAAGCGGTATCACCCCATCATACTGACCATGAGCAAGAAAAATGGGCAAAGCGTCTGCACTTTTGGCCACACTATCCGCCAAAGCAACCGGATCGGGCACATACGTGGAGAGCGCAATAATGCCGCCTAAGCGATGCGGGTAGCGCAGCCCCGCATAAAGCGCCATAGCCCCACCCTGAGAAAAACCCGCTAACACAATACGGTGGCTTGGGATCCCCAGTGCCTGTTCATCTTCAATCAATTGATCAATCGACTGCTCCATCGCTTGTAAACCCGCGACATCTTCATGATCACGAAAATTCCAACTGTAAAAATCATACCAAGCACGCATGCGTAAGCCCTGATTAGCCTTCACCGCACGCATCGGTGCATGGGGCAATACAAAACGCACCAAAGGGTAAAGCAGGGATAATTGTTCTGCTACAGGTAGGAAATCATGACCACTGGCACCTAAACCATGCAACCAAATCACCGAGGCATCAAAAGCACCTGCGGGCGGATTCACTTCAATGGTTGGGAGCTTTAGCGTCATTGAAGCATCCTAAAGAACAAACTTAGGTATTGCAAGAACCTTCTTTTGGGTATATAACTTAAAAAAGATATACTTTTAATATGCAAGAAAAGTTTTTCCGAGTGTGCACCCGGTCGTCAATTCCAGAGACGGTTAATCGCCGAATACAGGGATGTATGCCCCCAAGTACCATTCGGAAAAATTTATTTGACGAGGTACTAGTCTGCGTTGGGGATGCATCTCATGAAATGGTTCAAAATCTTAGTCTCTTTTATCGTCAGCAGCATCATTGCACTGAGTGTAGCCATGGCACTGGTTATCCATTATGTGGATCCCAATCAATTGAAGACGTCTATCCAAGATGCGGTTCTACAACGCACAGGGCATGAACTTAAGTTACAAGGTCAACTCCGTTGGAAATGGTATCCCATGCTCTCCCTCGAAACCAAAAAGCTTCGTTTGGACAATCAAGCACCTTTTACCGGTGCCTTGGTATCTGCCGATACACTCAAGGTTGATATCAGCCTATGGTCACTTTTAACAGGCCGCATAGTATTAGATCTCGATATGGAAGGCGCAACCCTCGTACTTGAACGTAATGCTGCCGGACAGGAAAACTGGGCAGCGCTTCGCAAAGCCTTTGAAAACCCCAGCAACAGCACGCCAAAGGCCGCCATGCCTATGCCCTCACTGGCGCTCAATAGCCTGAATGTTCAAAATGCACAGTTGATCTACCATGATCAACAAAAAGATCAACACTATAGGCTCAGTCATCTCCATTTAAACGCCCATGGTTTAATCCAAGGCATCTTGCAAGGGTCCAATCCTATAGCCCTACGTTTCGAGATCGATCAGCTTAACAAACAGACACTTGGCACTTTTTCTTTGAAAGGTTATTGGTCTCTGGCACTGTCACCACAAAGCTTCAAGCTGAAGGATCTGCAAGTAAGCTTAAGTCCCACAAGCGGCACAAGCATTCATCTGAATGGATCCATCAGCTTAGAAGACTTTAGTGATCCGCGTATCAATGGCCATTTTGAAAATGTGGCCCTGAAAAATAAAGACGGCTTGTCCCTACAAGGTGTGCTTAAAGCAGACTTCACTGCCAAACCCGCGACAAGTACACTCGAAGCCGATCTGAGCAGTGATCTGCTTAAAATAGGGTCTATCGACTTTCAAGCGATCAAGGCCCATATCCAAGCCAACAAGGGGCTCCTGACTATCACACCCTTAGACTTTAAGATGAATGGGGCTACGCAACAGCTTACACTCAAAGGACGCTTGGATAGCGCGCGGCCGCAATGGTCTCTCACACAAAGCGGTGAGGTCTTTGATTTAAAAACAATCCTATCGTTAGTCGATCCTAAGGGTACCCTAGAAGGCAAGGCAACCTTAAATCTAGCGCTCAGTGCAGAAGGAACAACCTTAGAAACGATAGAACAAACCCTCTACGGTAAAATGAATCTGCAAGTAAAACAGGGTAAAATAAATCATATCGATCTAGCCGCTTTGATCAAAAAAGCCTTATCAAGTATCCATGATCTGGTCGCAAAACTCAGTGGAAAACCCACTATTGCGCTTGATCCTAGCCATGATGCAACACTGGCTGCAACCGCTCAAGCATGGGATATAGATCCACTCAATCAAACGGCCTTCACACCTTTTGATAGCCTAAGTGCCACGCTAAACTTTGCCAATGGGATTGCGACAAATCCCGATCTTAGCATTGAACAGGCTGCGTATCGTATCACGGGCAAAGGGACTCTGGATCTTGTGCGTCATCAGTTGGATTACAAGGCCTCAGCAGTGCTAACGACCAATCCCTATCCCGCTTCTGATGAGATTGGTACTTATCTTTTTCAAACGCCTTTACCGATTCAGATTCAAGGTTCTCTGCAAGCCCCTAGCATCAAGCCAGACTTGGGCGATTACCTTAATAGTACACTCAAATACTTACAGAAAAACAAAGTGGAACAGCTGATCTATCAAACGATCGATAAAACATTAGGCCATTTTTTAAAACCACGCAATGGCGAATAAAGCGCTTAAGCATGCGTTGTACGCTGTCTAAAAGCTAGCTATGATAGGAGGTATTCGCGGGTGTCATATAAAATAAAAAGGCTGGCGCTCTGGAGTTTTGTAACGCTTTTAACAGTGAGTGCGGCGATTGCTTGCTTCGGTTCTTCTTTCCTTAAAATGTTGATCACAAAACGCATAGCCTTCCACACAGGCCGAGAAGTTTTCATGAACGGCCCGGTGCTTTGGCATTTAATACCCTCTGTGGGTGTGGAATTATACAATGTACAATTAGGCAATGCGCCATCCTTTAACGAAGATTTTTTGTCTTTTCAAAAGGCTTCTGTTCAAACGTCTTGGCAATCGATTATAGGGGGCCCTTTGAAGGTCGATATCCACATCGATGGCCTTGATCTAAAACTAGCCCGTAATATTTTTGGACAAGGTAATTGGGATGATTTAAAACAACGCTTTCAAGCCTCTCAGGCTGGGGATGCATCGCTTTTTGCAGCACACACGATTCATTTGTCCAATAGCACTATGACTTGGATCGATCCCAAGCATCATCAACATATACGTTTCGAAAATCTTGCACTACAGACAAAACCCTTTGAAGCCCATTATGCAGGGATCGAACATTTGTATCATCCACTCACACTCAGCTTTACGTGGAACGATCTCACTCATCCTGAGCACAAATCAGCGCTTAACCTAGAAACAAAATGGCGCTTGCACAGGAATCATGAACAATTGGATTTTACGAAAATGCTTGTCACAGCAACCATGCCCCATCAACCCACCACAACGCTGAGTGGCGATCTAAACCTGAGCGATTTACAAAGCACGCCACAATTACATGCCAAAGTGCAAATAATGAATATACCTTTAAACGATTGGTTCAAAGCCTATGGTTGGGACGCCACAAAAACCTATCAAAATGTCCATTTAAAAACAGTGATTGATTACCACTATCCAACCCTCGAGGTCCCCGCCTTTACCTTATCTTTCGGGCATGATTCCATCCTAGAAGGTGCTTTTAAAGTGCTGCCACACACCTCCTTGGCAGCCTTAGAAGCAAGCGGTACCCTGCATGCTAAAAATATTGCCTTAGGAACCGTACCCATCAAAACCATGAAAACCTCTTTTGACGCTCAAAAAGGCCTCGTCACTTTTGAACAATTAGAAGCTTTGACAGCAGGCATTCAACATCAAGGCCGTGCTGAAATCGACTTAAGAACAGGCTTGCCCCAATGTTCACTTGTTTTGCAAAGTGATACCTTTGATCTCAAGGAATCACTGGGAATGCTGCATGAAAAAAATAAAATAAGTGGACACATGCAAGCAGACTCTGAACTGTGGACCGAAGGCAATACCCTTCATGCATGGCTAGACAACCTACAAGGCCATACAAATATAAAAATTAAGCATGGAAAAATCTATGGGATTTCACTCATGCCTTTATTAGAGCAGGCACAAGGCGCAGTGCATACCATTTCTAGCCATCTTCTGCGCAAGCAACCTATCAATATCGAAGCGCTTTTAACTGCAGAACTGGGCGAATGGAAACGACAAGCGGCCAATTCAGAAAACCTATACACCCCCTTCGAAAGCTTTGAGTCTGATATTACCTTGAAACAAGGTGCACTACGCACCGATCATTTTACGCTTTCTCATCCTCGTTACAAGGTGTATGGTAAAGGTTCCACCGATCTAAAACTGCAGCAATCCGACTATGAAACCTTTGCACTCCTTGGCCCCTCGGAATCCAATGAACCCCAAGCCCTGCGCCCTTTTCTACAAAAAACGCCGCTCTCTATCCAGATTAAGGGACCGCTAGATGCCTTAATGATTCGACCCGAACTAGGACGCTATGCGGAAAATGCCATTGAATCGTTCCATCAGGACACCACACACCCCATTGAAAAAAAACCCCTGTTATCGATTGATAAAACGACTGATATGGAGAAATTGTTTGGCACGCCTTAGTTTTGCAACCCGCGTCATTGCATGGTTTCAAAAACAAGGTCGACGCGGATTACCTTGGCAAAGTAACACCACACCTTATCGGGTATGGATCTCAGAAATCATGTTACAGCAAACCCAAGTGGCCACCGTGATTCCCTATTTTGAACGGTTTATGGAAACATTTCCCACACTGGATCACTTAGCGAACGCTTCTTTAGATGATGTTTTTCAACAGTGGGCGGGCCTAGGCTATTATCGACGTGCCAAACATTTGCATCAAAGCGCCGTTCTTATTCAAAAACACTATCATGGTGTCTTTCCCAGCGACTACGAAGATATCTTGGCCTTACCCGGCATTGGACGCTCTACGGCGGGTGCTATTTTATCCATGAGCATGCAGCAGTCCTATCCCATTTTAGATGGCAATGTAAAACGTGTTTTGGCGCGTCATTTTGGCATTCAAGGATGGCCTGGCGATCCGGCCGTCAGTAAGCAACTCTGGGCCTTAAGTGCTGCCAACACACCTCAAAAAGAGGTGCATCACTATACCCAAGGGATGATGGATCTAGGCGCGACGCTCTGCACTGCAAGCAACCCTGCCTGCGAGCGCTGTCCGATTGCAGCCAGCTGCCAGGCCAAAGCTTTAGGGATTATCAGTACTATTCCGGCTAAGCGCCCCAAACAAGTCATACCTGTTCAAGCAACGCGCATGCTTATCTTTCTGCACCCTGCAACCCAAAAAGTGTTACTCGAGAAACGAGAAACCAAAGGTATTTGGGGAGGGCTTTGGAGTTTAGTCGAATGTCCGCTTCGTACCGATCTATCGGTCTGGTGCCATGAAAATTTTAAGCTAGCTGTTAAAAAACGACAAAAATTAGAAGCTTTTCGTCATACCTTTACCCATTTTCATTTGGATATCCATCCAGTGATCTGTGAAATATCTACAAAATCTCTACCACGCCTAAAAGCGCCCTATCAATGGCATGCTTTAGAAGATCTACCTAAACTTGGGCTACCTGCACCGGTAAAACGTTTGCTGTCTGCAGATAGGCTGGTTCCGGCTGCCATGGTATAGTGGCTATAGCTCTTTATGGATGCGAAGCACATATGCCTCATTTAGTGTATTGCAAAAAATTACATAAATCTGCCGAAGGCTTAGATCGAGCACCCTGTGCGGGAACGCTTGGCGAATCTATTTACCAGCATATTTCCAAAGAAGCTTGGGCTTTGTGGTTACAACAACAGACCATACTCATCAATGAAAATCGATTAAAGATGATTGATCCACAGGCACGGCAATTCCTACGAAAAGAGATGCAGGCCTTTCTGCTGGGCGATATGCCACTGCATGGATGATTGACGAAACACACCTAAATACAGTCTAATAGGGCCTACATTTTGGCCAGATAGCTCAGTTGGTAGAGCAGAGGACTGAAAATCCTCGTGTCGTGGGTTCAATTCCCTCTCTGGCCACCACGAAAAAACCCCTATAAAAATAGATGTTTTTGATCTATTTCAAATCAAAAAAATTAATGCCCAAAATTGCCTTGCGCGACTTTTGCGCGACTTGGAAATATAGAAAACTTAAGCAAACTAACTTGTGCTCTGCTGCGTTCGCCACAAACAGTGTTTGCAGCTTTCCATAAACTCATTAGTTCCGCGTCGGATAGCCAAGGAGTGTTGCCACTCCTCAGCCTCCCAAGAACGCAACGTGCCACTTTCATGGCATTACGCTCAAGCTTTTTGTAAGGCCCTTGTAGGACCCAACATCTAGGTTCAGTTTAGTTTGAGGTTGATCCCACCATCTGCCCCACCAACCAGATTGTTCCAATTTCTTTTCGTTTTTGCGATCAGAAATTCGCTTATCAAAATATTGATGATAAGCTGGGTCGAAGGGCCTTGCATCAGCTTTGATCTTGATGTGACGTTTAATAGGGACCGTGCTCATATAGAACAGGTGGATAATACGAGGCTCTCCTTGTTTATTTTTTGTTTTGGCGAAGAATACCCAGTGATTAAGCCCTCTACTGCGGAAGTACTTCTTTCGGATCCATCTTTTTCCCTTGTTAGGATGTCTCCTTTTCGCCCATCTCCATAGGGCTTCGAAGATGCTTTTGTCTATTTGCCCAAATGTCTTTTTTGAACAAACGTGTCGGTAGTAATTAGCCCAACCTCGAATTTTTGGATTCAGAAGGTGGATTAGATTTTCCGTTTTACACGTTAGGTTGTTTTTGATTATTTCTCGAACACTCGCTGCAAATCGATTAACCCCTTTTTTTGCAGGTTTAATGATTAGCTTGTGATTATATACCCGTTCCACTTCAAGATGCGAACAGCGGTGAATGCAGAATGTGAAAATTATCTGTAATTCTTGAACGCAACAATAATTTTCTCCGGCCAATAGTCTTTAAAAACCTGATCGTTGCTTC
>JAGOUJ010000049.1 GCA_018061325.1 Gammaproteobacteria bacterium | reverse complement strand
AACCAACTATTAGGGATGACAAAGCAAGAATTAAAAAATTTTCTAAATTGTTTTGTTGAATTGCTGGAAGAGCAAAAAAACATTCAGGATATTTTATGGGTTATTTAAAATGAGGGGATAGGTGAGGATGTCCTCGGTTTTTATTCCACAATTATCGCCTCTCTATTGGCATAAGCTTTACTATTTTTATTATGTGGCGCATTTTGGCAGTTATTCCAAAGCAGCCAAAGTGCTCCATGTCACGCAATCTTCTCTAAGTCGCGCTGTTAAAGCCTTGGAGCAGCGCTTAAATACCATTCTCTTAGTACGAAGTTCCCGTCACGTAAGCTTAACACCAAGAGGGAAAAATATGATAGGAGATGTAGACCTTATCTTAGAAAAACTCAAAAAGATAGAAGAGGGTTCTAAAGAATCAACCATTAAAGACTCTGAATCTATCATAGTCTCCGTAGAAGAACCCCTTTTATGTGATTATTTACTAAAACCTTTATTGAAATTTCAAAAGAGCCGACCCGATCTAAAGCTAGAGCTCCGAAGTATGGCATGTTTGGGGCCAGTACCGCCTGCAATACATGTTATTTCTATTGGATTGGGCCTTGAAAAAAACTCCAACCGCATTCAAAAATCTTTATTGGGTTTTGAATCAGCCTTATATGCGAGTCAGACCTATTTACAAGGCTTGGAACCCCCTTTAACACTTGAAGATTTATCGAAGCACCGATTGTTGCTTTTGAATGAAACCATACCCGGGATTTTTGAGGACATGAACTGGCATGACTCATTGTTAAAAAAGAAAACACGCCAAAATAGCACACGCTGTATGGTTCATACACCTGAGCATTTGTTCAACATGGCTACAGCTGGCTTTGGGATTATCGCTTGGGTAAAAGGGCATCCTTATTTGAAGGCTAATCTTTTGACTGAAATTTTAGAAGGGGTTTCTCGACTGTATGGCCCTCAAAGCCAAGCTTACTTTGCGTGTGAAAACCATAGTTTCAAAACAGAGGGGGTACAAGCCCTATATCTCTATTTAAAAGAGTATTGTGAGACTTTTTCAAAGAATGGATAGATCTATGCGTTCGGCGCATAGATCTTAGAAAGGGTATTCCAAAAAAGCATCAATCAACTTTGAAATTTAGATTATAGTGGGAACACTTTAGATGAATCAGGAGGATGAAAGATGGGTAATCAGGATGAAAAGTGGATCCATGAAATGATTGAAGCCCATGACTGCATGTCCAAGGAGATCTCTCGGCAATTAAGCTTAATAGCCGAGGTCTTTAAACAACGACAGGCTATTTTAACAATCCTATTAAATGAACTGGATCGGATGGATAGCATGGTAGATTGTGTGGCACCCTCTTTAGAAGATTATCAATGTGCTTGTTCGGAATTTTTTGCATGGTTAGACCATGAGTGTTTGCAGTTAGGGCCTTTTATGATAGAGAAAGTTCAGAAGAACTTTGGCAGAGATCATTTTTTTGTTAAGGAAATCCTACCAAAAATCAAAAAAAGGTTTATTCATGCTGATATAGGCTAGGACCTGGATAAGGGTGATGCGCTTAAGCTTTGATCGGGTCCCATCCGCAGCAGATATGGACATCGCAGTAAAGTGATGCGTCATTATCATGGTGAGATCTAACACCAGAACCCAATTAAGTTTGTTAACTTATAATTTTTGTTTATCGAAGATGGCCTACATTGTCTTTGGTCAGCAATTCAGGAGATGACCTGCCGTTAGAGGCGATTATCATCTTTTTTGTAAGTTGTGTCCCTTTGTGCTATTCTTACCAGTAAGAATTAAGGGGGGTGTTTCATGCATATGCCAGTATCTCAGGTTTCAACAACCAAAATGACTTCTAAAGGTCAAGTAGTCATTCCAGAAGAAATTCGTGAATACATGTGTTTAGAATCTGGTGTAAAGTTTATTGTTATGGCAACCAATGATTCAATTATCTTTAAAACAATAAAACCGCTGCCGCGAAAAGATGTAAAACTGTTGCTCAAAGCTTCACGGACTATTGCTAAAAAGCATCAATTTCAAGCAAAAGAGATGCCTGGTTTCATTGCAGAAGTTAGGTCCTCTAAAAATATTAGCAAACCTAAAACGATTCGAACTGTTACTAAGCGTCAAAAATAATGAAAATTGTAGTAGACACAAATATTATATTTTCAGGAATTTTTTTCCAGGGTGCGCCCGGTAGAATTTTGGAAGACATTTTAAACAAGGATTATCAAATTGTATTGTCTGAAGCAATAGTCAGTGAATACAGAAATGTGATTGTAAGATATGCCAAGAAGAAAAAAGTACTCGATTTAAGTGCACCCTTAGAAATTATTGATTTGCTAATGTCGGAAGCATTTTTTGTTGATACAGATGGCGTCCTTACTCCAACGTGTGCGGATCCTGATGATATAAAGTTTTTACAGGCCGCAATCGCTTCAAAATCTAAATATTTAATTTCTGGAGATAAACACTTGTTGGATGTTGGTAAGTACACAGGAGGTACAGTAATCAAAGCGCAAGATTTTTTAACTTATAGGACAGCACACCACAAGCTTTGAAGTTAGTCCTTAGTCTCTGTGTTACTGAGATTGAGTTCTTAAAATGAGGCATGATCTGTTTTCCAGAGAGAAGCATTTCAAAGGGGATCATAGAGTTTATCTAAATAATGTGGTTAGGAGCAGGGATGGGTATTACATACATAGAAAAAGAAGTGAATGATAAAAATAAGGCCTTAGCACTTGCTAACCAGGAACAAATTTTTGCGAAGATTATAAAACCATTCGTGTTTGAAATATGTCGTATTCACTTGTTTTTAGAAGCTGAACTGCCAGGCACATTGGAAGTCCATGACACACCTGCTATCGTTTGGACTTTCAAGGGAAGCTTTGATCTGATTGTGCAGGATAAAAAAGGGATTCAAAGAAGGCCAGCTCCTCGGGGTATTTCATGCACTGTTTTGGAAGCCTTGTTCGAGTATCATTTGGAAGAAGGGGACCTCTGCTTGCCAAACGACCACGAAGTGGTCCAATGGCTATTCTCACAAGGGGGTCATCTCAGCACAGACCATGCCAAGGCGGTGAGCTCTTTTCCTCAGGCGGCCCAAGAGGGAGATGCGAAGGCCCAATACTATCTGGGCACGATGTATTGGTATGGGATTGGGATAGCCAAGGATGAGGCGAAGGCAGCGCTTTGGTTTCGCAAGGCAGCTGAGCAATCTCATGCGAGGGCAGAATACGCGCTGGGTGCACTGTGTCTCTATGGCATAGGGGGGATAGTCTTGAATCAGGTCGAGGCTGCGATGTGGTTCCATAGGTCAGCAGAACAGGGCTATAGGGATGCACAATACGAGTTGAGCGAAATGTATCTGGATGGCATAGGGGTATTCTCTGATAGAGACCAGATGGTATTTTGGACTCGTAAGGCAGCGGAACAAGATCACGCGGAGGCACAATTCAATCTAGGTTACATGTATTACTGGGGATCAGGCATGGCCTTTGATAAAACACAGGGGGTGTCTTGGATTCGCAAGGCAGCCGAACAGGGGTATGCTCATGCGCAATTTAAGCTAGGTGAAATGTATCATCATGGTTGCGGGGTAGCTATAGACGAGACGAAGGCTGTGTTTTGTTATCACAAGGCAGCAGAGCAGGATCACGCAGAAGCTCAGTATCATCTGGGACAAATGTATCTCTACGGTTCAGGCGTAGAACACGATGAAGTGCAGGCTGTGGGTTGGACTCGTAAGGCTGCCGAACAGGGAGATCTAGATGCTCAGCAGGAACTGGGTAGAATGTATAGCATTGGGATAGGGGGAGCATGTGATCAGGAGGCCTCTGTTTTTTGGACTCGCAAGGCCTATGACCAGCTCCGAAAGGTCGTCGAGTATAGGGAGCTGATGATCAAAAAGCGTGGTTCACCATAGAGTTTCCTCGTTTTCCTGTGATGAGTTCCCTGTAGATTACAAAAAACCCTGTGTGTGGTTTTTGTGTGGATCAGCTCTACATTGTACGACACTGTTGCACATTGTAGTGGGCGCAACAGTTAAAAAGTGCCTAAAATAACGCTAAATTAAGGGGTTTTTATGACCTTGCAAGACTCATAATCTTTTGGTCCTAGGTTCAAGTCCTAGTGGGCCCACCTCCTAAAAGTCCTTTAAAAATAGCGGTTTCCGCATCTTTTTAAGCCCTCGCTTCAAGGGCGCTAAAAAGGTCTTGCGGGACTTTTGCGGGAGCTAGGCGGGCGAGCTCTAGTTCTACCCTCGGTTGCGGTTCCATCAGGGATAAGGCGGTGATAGCCTTAGACCGAGTGAATTGTCGCAACGTTGTGAGCATCACCCCACTGCGACGCTTCTCACAAGCTTTGTTGGCAGCCTCATACAGGTTTTGCAACTCAGCGGAGGAATAATGCGTCGTAATGCGCCCCGAGCGATGACCCAAGAGATCTTGCCGATCTTCAAAGCTTACCCCAGCCGCGCGTAAGCGCCGACCAAAGGTATGCTTTAAGTCGTGCACCCGTACCTCTATCCCTGTCTTCTTACGTGCCGCACGCCAGCCGTTATTGAGCATATGAGACATAGGCTTAGCCCGGTAGACAAACACACAGTCGGGATGTACATCCCTTTGTGCTTCAATCACCGCCTTAGCCTCATCGTTACACACAATTAAGCGATCGTCGCCATTTTTCACTCGACCCCCAGGTACAATGAAGATCACCAGGTTCGGCATCTCTGGGAGTTTGACTTCCCAGTCCCAGCGCAAACCGCAGATCTCTCTATCGCGACAGCCGGTATTAACCGCAAACAAAGCCATTTGTCTGAGATGAGTCGGCAGTGCTTCAAAGAACTGCGCTTGTTCTTCCCAGCTCAAGGGATAGGGCTTCCTTAAATCAGGCTCTGGAAAAAGCTTGATTTTAGGGGCACGCTCTAACCATGTTTTACCTCGTTCATCTTTCCATTCCTCAGCTGCGAGGTTTAGGATATGACGAATGATGGCTAAGCTATGGTTAATAGTGCGCATACTCACCCCCTGCTGACGCCGCTTTTCAATAAAAGCTTCCAAAGGCTCCGCATTCAAATGGACCGCTTCTAGTGCCAGGTTCCCAATGAAAGGATCTAACATAGCTAGATGCTGTGCATCATGTCGAATGCTTCGTTTGTGCTGATTTTTCATGATAAACCGCGTTGCTGCCTCTTGAAACGTTCGCTTAGCTCGCTCGCCATAACACCTCACCTGTCTTAATTCTTCGATCCGTCGCGCTAAGAACTGCTCAGCTTCCTCGAGCGAGTTAGTTTGAGCGCTTTCGCAAAGGCGGCGGCCGAAGATTTTTTTGTCAATGTGCCAGATCCCCTGACGTTTGTAGAGACCTGGGATTCTTTTCTTTGCCATGTTGTGTTCCTCCTATTGTTCGCCGCGGGAGGATCACTACACTGCTTAGTGTGCACGACCCAGGCGTCTAAATCAAGCCGATCGACTGCGAGCCCTTGTTTACCAATGCGAATGAGCTGGACACTGGGCCGCACGGTTGCATCAAAATAATGCCGATCCATTCCCAAATAAGCGGGCGCATCTCGTAGTCGCAGTAACCGTGGGATCATAATGACGTGACCGGCAATCTGTGTGATCAGAGAAGCTGCAGTATTGGGTTCATCGGTCATCGTTTTGGATCCTGTACCAAGGCTTGTGCTGTTTTAAGTGCTAAAACCGTTAAAGTCATTTTTTGATCGGATCCTTGGCAGACTTTATTAGCAGCTTCATACAAGTTGTGTAATTCGGCAGATGAGTAATGGGTGGTGATCCGAGCGGAACGATGACCTAACAGATCTTGGCGATCTTCGAAGCTCACCCCTGCAGCCCGCAAGCGTCGACCAAAGGTATGTTTTAAATCATGCACACGAACCATGGGTAACCCTGCACGTTGTCGTGCGTTACGCCAACCGTGATTGAGCATGTGGTGTAGTGCTCGAGTGCGATAACCAAAGACGTAGGTGGGATCTTTATTGCATTGTTCTTCAATGACCGAACGTGCAATTTGATTGCAAATAATCAATCGATCTTGTGCATTTTTAACAAATTCTCCAGGCACAATAAAGACCACTAATTCGGGCATCTCTGTTACTTTTACTTCCCAGTCCCAGCGTAGACGACAGATTTCTTGGTCCCGACAGCCGGTATTTACGGCAAATAAAGCCATGTTTTTTAAGTGCGTGGGTAATTCTGAAAAAAGCCGTTCTTGTTCGGCCCAAGACAGTGGATAGGGTTGACGACGATGCAGTTCGGGCAGCAATTTAATTTTAGGCGCTTGTTTGAGCCAGGTAAGCCCCTGTTCATCGATCCAATCACTGGATGCTAAATTTAAGATATGACGAATGAGTTGCAGTCCATGGTTGATCGTTTGATTTTTAACACCTTGTTTTTGGCGTTTTTCAATCCATGGTTGTAAGCTTCCCATATGCACGTCATTTAAGGCTGCATCCCCAATCATCGGCAGTAATTTTTTTAAAAGTAGCTGATCGTCTTGAATGCTTTTTTTGTGTTGATGTTCCATCAGAAATTTTTCAGAGGCTTCTTTAAAAAGTCGTTTGGGTCTAATGCCGTAAATTTTAGCTTCTCTAAAGGTCTCTATCCGATGAGCCAGCATGCGTTGGGCTTCACTTAATCGATGGGTGCGCGTGGTTTCTCTCATTCGATGACCGAATAATTGCTTGTCAATATGCCAAATCGCGCCTCGTTTCCTTAAACCACGGATGGTTGTATGTGACATGTTCAAAACCTTTTAAGATCAATACTCTTTAAATAGGATTTTTCTCTTTTTTCTAGCATGGTGGATGCAGCCTTTAAATCGTGTTCTTCAAAACGAATACTGGTTGTTTCAAAAGAGAGGGTTGGTGCACTGTGCTGATTCATTTTAAAGCCCTGCCTTTGTTCTCCTAAAAAGAGTGAGCCACTTAAAAGCTTCAAGCATTTCATGGCAATACTAACTTTATTTTGTTGTGCGACATACTTCCCTCTAAAAATGTGTGATTTTCAGAAATTCTAGAGAAAAAAAATAACGACCGGTCGTTATTTTTAAATTTTACAATGATCAAACGATGGGGATAGAGGATTGAAGAAGATACAGCTTTAAAAGGGGAGTGTTTTCGAAAATGGATTTTAGCAGGATTGCTCGAATAAATCGAAAAAAAGACACGTTAATCAATGTGCAAAAAGGTTGTGGAACCATAAAGCAGTATACCGACAAACTTGGGATCCCTTGGTCCACGGGAAATCATTGGAAAAATAATCCAGAGTCTGAATCTTGTTATGGAATGTGGCTGCTCCATGAAATGATGTTTGGTGCTCCGATGGAGTCTTTCACGCTTAGTCCATTTGATATTTTGTTAACGCTGCATTTTAGAAAACATTATAAGCGAATAACGCCCGTGACTTTTGAGTTCAAAGTCAAGAACGTTGTTGTACCAAAAAAGCCTTTTTATCAAGGCAAATTATCTCATCATGCCATTGTGATGGCAACGGATTGTAGTCTTGTGACTGGATCGTCTGCATTCAAAATCAAAGAAGCTGCACAGGCCGCAGAGGTTTTGGCTTTAGTCATTGATCGCAAAAGCATTCTGATTGATAAGCGTCCGCTCAAAGATATAAATCCTTATCCTTTCAGCATCACAGAACGATTCGTAATTTATCTCGATTTAAAACACTATGCGCATAGTCATTTTCTAAGCCCAGACGAGATCTCTATTCAAATCAAAATCCCAAAAGATTTAATTGAGCTTTTAGAATTACAGGATGAGCGTTTTTTAGAGCAAGTCTCTCAATTGATACAGCATGGAACGCCTGAGACGATCCGTGCTTTTGATCAAGGTCAAATAACGATTGAAGCTGCTTTACAGACTCTCAAATCATTGGAGCTAAGAACATGAAAATATTTGAATGAAGTGTTTAAATCGACCGATCAATCAAGAGGTTCTTAAGAATGAAGCGATACAAGCAATCATTTGATTAGAAAAAAAGGAGTTAAAAGATGCCGCAACGTATTCGAACGATTAAACCGGAGTTGTCTCGACATGAAGTGCTGTTTGAAGCGGGACTTAGCACGGGATTACCCTTAAGATTTGCTTTTGTTATGTTGTTGACCTGTTGTGATCGAGAGGGACGTTTTCGCTGGCAGCCTCGGGTTTTAAAATTAGATATTTTGCCCTATGACGAGTGTGATTTTGAGTGTGTGTTACACGCCTTATGGCGTATAGGATTAATCGAGTGTTATGAACATCGAGCCCAACTCTATGGTTGCATTCCAACTTGGCATAAACATCAACGGATCAATCAAAAAGAACCGGCCAGCGTTTTACCGCCTTGGACAGCCGAAGGTGCTGCCGCTGCACAACGGCGATTATTAAAAAAACAGTTCTTAGGATCTGATGTTGAAGCAGCAGTGTCTGAAAAAAACCCAGTTTCCGAGGTTGCTGCTCCATCGCAAAAAGATTGGAGTGCTTGTCCCATCGAGCAGAGGGAATGCTTGGCTGGAATGGAGGGCTTAGAGGCTCCAAGCGTTGAACCTTTAAGCGTTAGCAATCCGATTGCCAACACATTTTTGAACCACTTCAAGCTTGAATCAGCTGAAGCTTCTCCAGCGTTGTTAAAAATGGAACCGTCTTTGAGATCAGAGCTTGGGCTTTTGAATGTAACAGGATTTTCCAGAGAGGCTTCTTCAGAGCCCTTAGTTTCTATCCAGGCACATGCCAGCACGTGCCAAACACAACCCGGCACGTGCCCGGGATGCACTGGAAAGGGAAGGGAAGAGGAACAGGAAGGGGAAGTGGAAAGGGAACTGGAAGGGAAGGGGACCGGGGGAGGGGGTGGATTTTTTGTCGCACGAAACGTGCGACCGTGTGCCGATTCGAATTCGATCACCGAAATTTTTGAGTACTGGAAAAACCTGATGCAGCATCCACAGGCACAACTCGATCCTAAACGCAAAAAGCTGATCGCTAGGGCTTTGAGTCTGGGCTATAGCCTTGAGGCCCTCTGTGAAGCCATTCGAGGATGCAGCGTATGCCCTCAAAAATCCCATGTTGTGCCCTTAGTCGCACTATGAACTGTTGTTAAAAAAAAGCTTCCCTATAGCAATTTGTTCATTAGCAAAAGCCTGTAAATCATCACGGTTAATCACATGGGG
>JAGOUJ010000048.1 GCA_018061325.1 Gammaproteobacteria bacterium | reverse complement strand
GCTTTTTCAGCCAATGCCTTTGATACCAGCGATTTCCTCGTTCATCTCGGCGGGGATGCGCAGTGGCGCTCTGTCCCTTTGCAAAGAGCGTTTGGGGATAATCTAGTCAAGAAGGACTATCTACAAACAGGTGCCTATGCAGGCATGCGTTTTTTCGAAGATAGCCTTGGTTTTGAATGCGGCTATCAGCGTAGTAATTCTGTATCACGCACCACCGACGTATCGGGTGCTTCAAGCTATTTTTCTAGTAGATTGTCTGCGGGTACTTATACTTCTTCTACGAAAGTTTCGATGCAGAATATGTATGGGGCTGTGGTAGGGCTGCTACCAATCTCCGAGGTACATAGGCTTAAGCTCATTGCTTCTGTAGGGGCTGGTAGAACCAGAACTAGGATGATAGCTGATCTAACGAGTACAGCGGCGGGTACAACAGTGAGTCCAGCGTGGCCGCTAACCTTTAAGGCTATTAAATGGGTGCCCAAAGCACATCTAGGTCTGCAATGGATGGTTAACCAACATTTGGGTCTTCGAGCGCTGGCAGGCTGGGAACAAACGGCTCAGTTCAAGCGGATCAGGGCCAATAATGCCAATAAGACAACGAATACTCAGTACTTCGCAAGTTTTAAGAATGGTACGAGTTGTGGCCTTGGGTTGTTCTATAGCTTCTAAGGTTGCTCTCTGTGATTTTATTGATGTCTGTGGCACTGTATGCTACAGTCCCCTGATATAAAATTGATGAGAATGCCTATGCATCATCCCCTAAATCGACCTTAAAAAAGGTGTCTTATGGCTAAAAGAATCCCCATAGGGGTTGATGATTTTTCCGAGTTGGTTTCTGAGCAGCAGAATTTTCTCTTTGTCGATAAAACCTTAATGATTAAGGAGCTCATCGACCGTGGTACAAAAGTTTCATTGATCATTCGCCCACGTCGTTGGGGTAAGACCTTAAATATGTCGATGCTGCGCTACTTTTTTTCCTCCCAAGTGAATGGTTACGCAACGCATGGGATCTTTGATCGCCTAAAAATTGCAGGCCAAGACCAGGGTTCTTATATTGCCAAATACCAAGGTAAAAACCCAGTTGTTTTTATTAGTTTTAAAAACATTAAACAAAGCTCATGGGTGCTTTTTCTTTCAAAATTTTCGGATCTGGCGGCAAGTATTTATAGAGAATTCTCTAGGATTTTATTAGAGAGTGATAAGCTTTCAGATAATCAAAAAAATACTTTTCAAATGATTCTTGATAGAGCGGCTGATCAATCACAATTAGAAAACAGCCTTAAATTCTTATCTGAATGTTTGTACGCGCATTATGGCCAAAAGGTTATCATCCTGATTGATGAATATGATACCCCCTTAAATGCCGCGTATGGACAAGATTATTTTGAAGCCATGGTCGATTTTTTTAAAAGTTTATTGGGCGCAGCGCTTAAGGGAAATGATGCGCTTGAAAAAGGCTTGATGACAGGTATTTTAAGATTGTCCAAAAACAAAATGCTTTCGGATATTAATAATCTAGCTTTATATTCTCTAATGGAAAAACAGTATAGTACGCATTTTGGTTTTTCTGAAGAAGAGTTGGAAGGACTATTTTTAGGGCAGACATTCCCTATAGACAGAGAAGCGGTACGGCGTTGGTATAACGGTTATCGCTCGGGTGAGGCAGAATCTATTTATAATCCTTGGTCTATTTTGTGCTTTATTCAAAGCGAAGGTGCGCTAAAAGCCTATTGGATTAAAACGGGTGATGAAGATTTGCTTAAAAAAGTCTTTTTAGAATCTGGTATAGAGACTAAGGAAAAATTAGATATTTTAATGCGGGGTGGAGTGATAGACTCCGTGATTGACGATTATATTTCTTTCGATCAAATTAAAGACAACAACGATCACGTGATTTGGAGTCTTTTGTGGGCTTTGGGCTATTTAAAGACCACAGGGGAAGGGCAAGCTGTTGGGTCGCGTTATCGATATAAACTTCTGATCCCTAATCATGAGATTGATTGCAGCTATCGAGATGTTTTTCAATCTTTTGTGGAGTCCTTAAAAAACGATGATCAACGAAAATACCATTATTTTTTAAAGGACCTGGTGCAAGGTAATGTGGAAGCTTTTGTCAAAGAACTACAGTCCTTCTTGTTGAGTGCGGCAAGTTATTATGATTTTGAAAGAGAATCTAATTACCACACTTTTCTATTGGGTCTTATTAGCAGTCTAAGGGATACACACCGTCTTCTTTCTAATCAAGAATCCGGTGATGGAAGACCCGATTTAGTGCTCATTCCCATGAATGCTTCTAATTCTTTGGCGATTATTTTTGAATTAAAGCGCGCAGAGTCTGGTCAAGATCCTGTTATTTACGAGCAGCTAGCTATCGATGCGATGGCACAAATCAATCAAAAAAATTACGATGCCCTGCTCAAAACCATTCCCACGCTTAAGCAGGTCTTAAAAATATGCCTGGTTTTTTATGGTAAGCACTTTGTGTATAAAGCAGTGAAGGAAGATCTGAATTGCCTCCTTGAATAAAAACTTAAAACACAAACTCCAACACCAAGCCATCCTCACGGCCATGAGGCAATTCGTAATAATCCTTACGATGCCCAATCACTGCAAAGCCAAACCGTTGGTAGAGCGCATAAGCCCCTTCATTAGAAAGACGTACTTCTAACAAGACCGATTTGGCGCCGAGTTTTTTAGCCTCTGCTAGCAAATGCTGCAGCATGCGTGTACCTAAACCTTGGTTTTGTTTAGCCGGTTCTATGCAGAGGTTTAAAATATGACCCTCTTCTGCAGCGACCGAAAGTAAACCATAACCCACAATGTGATCGGGCAAGAGATTTTCTGTAGAGGCAGCATTCGTTTCTGCATAAACCCAACAGCTATAGCCTACGCGTAAGCAATCCTGAAAAATCGTATACGTCCAAGGGCATACACTAAGCGTTTCTTCAATCGCGAGTACGCCAGGGAGATCCTCGTAATACATAGGACGTAGTTGGATCATAGGAATTGTAAAGGTTTCTGCATCACGACTATGCATTCACAGGGGTCAATTGTTTTTTTAAACGCAAAAGTGTATCAAAAGCTGAACGCTTAAGCCGAGGATCGGCTTCGAGTTCTTTGGGACTATAAGTATATAGACATGGGATTCCTGCATGCGCGGGCAGGACAAGTGCAGGTATCATGTGATCCTTAAAAGCAGAACCCAGAAATAATACGCTGTACGGCGCATATTTTAAGAGGGATAATGGTAGGGGATCCGGCTCCCCTTGTGGGAGGCGCGTGGTTGGCGTCATCCAAGCCACACAATAATCATCTTTGCCAAGATCCAGTACCTTGAGCATGCCATCCTTTAGTGTGCGTTGCGAAGCTGTTAAATATGCTGGATTCTCTTCTAAGACCACTAAACAAGCGGCACACACCACAGGTCGTTCACTCTGCAACCCTTGCCGGTCTTTTTTGAAATAATAATCGATATTGGTATGGCACAGTCCTTGATAAAACGATCGAGGGTCGTCTATCGGCTGTAGATTAGCGTTTTGCATAATAGTGTTTAAGCCAAAGCACGGGGCCCGAGAGCGCGTAAGCAAAGAAGATCGTCGATAAAATCACGGGGGGATCCCAGGCAATCACACTAAAGCCTAAGACCATGCCCAAGAGTGCCAGGAAGGGTACATGTTCTTTAAAATCAATTTCTTTAAAGCTATGGTAGCGAACATTGCTTACCATTAAAAGCCCAAGGCTAATCAATATAAAGGCCATAAAAAAGCCTGTATGCTTGGCTGGGATATGAAACTCTGTACCAATCCACACCATGCCTGCGACCACGGCTGCCGCAGCAGGACAGGGTAGGCCTATAAAATAACGTTTATCGCTAAAACCCAAGTGTGTATTAAAGCGCGCCAAACGCAGTGCTGTCGCGGCTGCATAAATAAAGGCTGCAAGCCAGCCTAGTTTACCCATAGTCGAGAGTATCCAATGAAAACCGAGCAAGGCAGGGGCCACCCCAAAAGAAACCATATCCGATAAGCTGTCGTATTCGGCGCCAAAAGCACTCTGGGTGCCGGTCAGACGGGCCACACGGCCATCTAAGGTGTCCAGTACCATGGCTACAAACAAGGCAATAGCGGCGGCCTCAAAATGTCCTTTGGTGCCAGCTACAATGGCATAAAACCCAGCAAAGAGCGCGGCGGTCGTTAGCAAATTGGGCAGTAAATAAATACCGCGACGACGCAAAGGTTCTACATTATCCTGAGGAGGTGTCTTAGAGCCCCTGCCAATTTCCCTTAATTTCATAAACAACCCTTTTATCCTAATAGTGCACAATAGGTGTGCAATGCGTGCATCTGTAGGGGCCGGTCTCAGTCCCGGCCCTGAGATCCATTATCCTATTCTTGCAATCCGCGCGCCCAACTGCATCAATTTTTCTTCAATGCACTCATAGCCACGATCGATATGGTAAATACGATCGACAATCGTTTCGCCCTGGGCAACCAGGGCTGCTAGCACTAAGCTGGCCGAAGCGCGTAGATCGGTGGCCATGACAGGCGCTGCCATTAAGGTGGGTACCCCTCTGCAGATCGCAGTACTGTTGGAAATAATAATATCTGCACCCATGCGACAAAGTTCCTGTACATGCATAAAGCGATTTTCAAACACGGTTTCGGTAATCACACCGGTGCCGTCAGCGACTGCATTTAAAGCCGTAAATTGTGCTTGCATATCGGTAGGAAAGCCTGGAAAGGGCGCGGTTTTAATATCAACGGCTTTGGGTTGACGGCCTTGCATATCCAGAGAAATCCAATCCACGCCCCGTTCAATATAGGCGCCGGCTTCTTCGAGTTTTTGTAGCACAGCTTCTAATAAAGCCGGATCCGTATTTTTGGTTTTAACATGTCCGCGGGTAATGGCACCAGCGACTAAGTAAGTGGCTGTTTCGATACGATCGGGCACAATGGTATAAGCACCGCCCCCGAGTTTTTCTACACCCTCAATCGTAATCGTATCGGTCCCTGCACCTCGGATATCGGCACCTAAGGTATTTAAAAACTGGGCTAAATCTTGTACTTCGGGTTCACGTGCAGCATTTTTAAGAATGGTGCGACCTTTGGCTAAGACGGCTGCCATCATGAGGTTCTCAGTACCGGTCACGGTCACAGTGTCTAAAACAATTTCAGCCCCTTTCAAGCGGCCGTTAACCTTGCCCTTAATGTAGCCATTTTCAATCACGATCGAAGCCCCCATGGCTTCTAGGCCATGAATATGGAGATCAACCGGTCTGGGTCCAATCGCACAACCACCGGGTAGCGAGACTTCGGCTTCTCCGAAACGTGCTAGCAGGGGGCCTAGTACTAAGATGGAGGCACGCATGGTGCGTACCAGATCATAGGGTGCACAATAGTGAGAAACGGAATTAGCATCTAATTCGATGGTCAGGTTCTCATCCACGGTGAGCTTTACCCCAAATTGCCCGAGCAATTCCATCATCGTGGTCACATCATTTAAATGTGGAACATTGCTAATCAGTACCGGTGCTGCACTTAAGAGCGATCCGGCCAATATGGGTAATACAGAGTTTTTAGCCCCTGAAATACGTATTTCACCTTTTAAGGGCACACCGCCCGTAATCATTAATTTTCCCATGCGCTATTCAATACCTTATCAAGTCCATAGACCCTGGCAATATCCTGTATAAAGGCAGGGACTTCTTTAAAAAAAAGCGCTTTGTGTTCCGTACGCGCTTTGCGAAGCCACGCACACAATAAGGCTAGGCCACTGCTATCGCTATTGTGTAGGTGTGTAAGATGAATCTGTAGTGCAGGCAGTGTATCTAAGATCTGATTACCTACGGCTAAGATTTGCGCCACATTCCCAAAATGGATCTGCCCTTGAAGGGTCATGACATCCTTATCGAGGGTAATGGTCATATCGACTATATTATCCATTCTCAAGCATCCTGTTTCACAGGCTCTGAGGCGTGATGAGCCCGTTCATTTTTTTTGTGCAAGGTTTCTACTACAGCCTCTACGCCATTGCGCTGAATATCTTCTGCAAATTGTGCGCGATAGCCTTGTATTAAGCTTACACTTTCAAAAATGATGTCATATACTTTCCAAGCATCATTGTCACGGACTAATCGATATTCCATATTCAGGATCCGTCCGTCCCCTTTAGCTTTGCTGAGTACTTCCAGGCGTTTTTGTGTTTGCGGATCGGTACGTAAGGGTAAAAATTCAAAGGTATAATCGACATATTCTAAAAGGGAGTGTGCGTAACTGCGTACGACCAAGGTTTTAAATTCTTTAATAAAGGATTGTCTGACAGACTCGCTTGCATCCCGCCAGGCATTGCGTCCCACTACCCAACGTGCCATCTCTACAAAATCCACATGGGGAAAAACGGTTGTATCCACGATGGCATAGAGTTCGTTCGGATGTTTCTTTAAATGGGAGGCGTCAGCATTGATTTTTGTCATCACTGTCTGTGTTACCTGCTGTAGCATCTGTACCGGATCTTCCAAAGCGATGCTTTGAGCACTTTGAAGGCTGAGCAATAATGCGCAGAGAAAACGAACTGTTTTTTTAATCATCATGCCTCCTTAAAATTAGGGGACGGTTTTCGATCCAGAACCCGCTTGTCCTGCCAAGAATTTTGAAATCAATTGTTCTAATACCACGGCGGAGTCGGTGTTGTTCACAGCAATCGTATCGCCTTCTTTCAGATATTCATTATCATTAAAACCAGCGGTTAAACTAATATAATTATCCCCTAATAAACCGGCGGTTAAGATACTGGCGCGGGAATCAACAGGGAGCTTGGCAACCTCTTTAGGATCTAAAGACATGAGCACGGTTGCATTAAAGGTTTGGGGATCGAGCTCAATGTGCACCACACGTCCTACCACGACGCCTGCGACCGATATTTTAGCGCGCACTTTGAGTCCACCAATATTAGAGAATTCTGCCTTAATTTTATAACCCGGTGCTTCGCGGGTAAACGATCCAAGGCCACTCACTTGGAGCGCCAGCATTAATAAAGACAACACGCCGGCAATAACCAACAATCCGACCGTGATCTCTACGGTTCTCAGTTTCATCTTAATTTACTCCAAACATCACAGCGGTTAAGAAAAAGTCCATACACAGTACGGCCAGGGAGGCGTAAACCACAGTACGGGTAGTCGCTCGTCCAATACCTTCAGAAGTTGGTGGACAGTCCATACCCTGAAAAACGGCTATCCAACTAATCACAGTGCCAAAAACGATGCTTTTAATTATACCATTGACTACATCTGCCCGAAAATCCACCGCAGCTTGCATATTGGCCCAAAAAGCACCCTTATCCACACCCAGCCATTCTACACCGACCATATAGCCGCCCCATACGGCGACACAGTTAAAGATCAGTGCCAGGAGCGGCATAGACAATTGGCCTGCCCAAAAACGGGGTGCTACAATACGCCGTAGCGGATCGATACCCATCATTTCAAGAGAAGATAGCTGTTCAGTCGCTTTCATCAGCCCAATTTCGGCCGTTAGTGCCGATCCCGCACGCCCGGCAAACAAGAGGGCTGCGACCACAGGTCCTAATTCTCTCACTAAACTCAAGGCAATCAACTGACCTAAGGCATGTTCTGCCCCAAATTTCACCAGAATGGTATAGCCTTGTAAGCCTAAAACCATCCCAATAAAGAGCGAAGAGAGCACCATCACCACCAGGGATAATACCCCGACAAAATACAGCTGTTGAATCAGTCGTTTAAAACCAGGCAAGCCTTCTGGCTTTGCGACCAAGGCATGGTAAAGGAGTAGGGTTGCACGTCCGGCATCGCTCATAAACTGCAGAACCAGGCTGCCTAAGGCTTGTGCAGGTTCTAAGATTACGCGCATGCCTGTTGTCCTAATAAGTCTTGGGTATAGTCGGGGGCTGGATAATGAAAGGGTACGGGACCATCCGAGAGGCCTCGCATAAATTGTTGTACCCAGGGTTCGTGGCTTTGGATCAGCGCTTCGGGTGTGCCCGCGCTCACCACCCGACCATTGGCAATCAGATAAATGTAATCTGCAATACTCACGGTTTCCTGTACATCATGCGAAACAATAATGGTGGTCATCTTGAGCGCATCATTCAGTAGGCGTATCAGCGTGACCAAAATACCCATAGAAATAGGATCCTGGCCTGCAAAGGGCTCATCAAACATAATCAAAGAGGGATCCAAAGAAAGGGCGCGTGCTAAGGCCACGCGGCGTCCCATACCGCCCGATAATTGCGCAGGCATGAGTGAACGCGCACCGCGTAATCCTACGGCTTGTAATTTCATCAGCACTAAATCGTGGATCATGCTTTCAGGGAGCGTGGTATGTTCGCGTAAAGGAAAGGCTACATTTTCAAACACGCTTAAATCTGAAAACAAGGCACCACTTTGGAAGAGCATACCCATTTGGCGTCGTACCGTATAAAGCTCGGTACGCGATAGGTTGGCGATATTTTGGCCTTGTACATGCACCGATCCAGCATCGGGTTGTAATTGACCTGCAATAAGGCTCAAGAGGGTGGTCTTTCCAGAGCCACTAGGGCCCATCACCGCAGTAATTTTACCCCTTGGTACATGGATGTCGACGCCTTCGAAGATGCGCCTAGACCCACGGCTAAAGTGTAATCGATGGATTTCGATGATATTGTCAGTTTTCTGCATAACTTATGTTTCTGCCAAGGTCAAGCTATATATAAGTTGTAGCATACTGGAGGGGTGGGGAGGCTGTCTACTTTAATAAAAAGAGGCGCTTTGCGCAGTGTTCCCGCTTGTAATCATTCAACAGCTTTTAAATAACTCTTCCAAAGACTGGCTATCGAGCAACCTAACAGCCCATTCTAGAAGCACGGCCGAGTCTGCTTCTTGGATCTTCTTACGATATTCATCGGGTAACACGTTAAATTTCCGTTCCAATAGGCGCAATAATACTGTGCTTTCACCTTTTTGGATCCCCATGCGTTCAGCTGTCGTAATGTATTCCTTTGCTTGTTCCAAGCCTTTTTGGATCCCCATGCGTTCAGCCGTCGTTACGTATTCCACCTTTAAACCCTCCTCTATTTCCACAACATATCCTGATATCAAGTGATAACTGCAACACCATAGGTTTTTAAAAAATGAGTCAGCTGGTATATTATCAGCCCGAACTCTTTACTAAGGTGTTACAGAATGAGAACATACAATCAACTGACTCAAGATC
>JAGOUJ010000009.1 GCA_018061325.1 Gammaproteobacteria bacterium | reverse complement strand
TATATAAGTTTTAATTCTACTGTTTTTAATTCAGCATTTTCTATCTTTTTAATGCCACACCAGGCATGCCCAATCACGACTTCCAATGTTGCTGGATATGATCTAGCATCCTCTTTATAGCATTCATAATGCTTTTCAAAAAACTTTAAAAAATCTTTAAGCTCTGATTGTATCATGCTTGGTACAGCATAGGACCAACCTGTACGATGTAAATCGCGTAGCAGCGCAAAAGGACTTTGGTATTCCAGCTTTAAAAAACTGGTATCCATCACTGGACTTTCAAACGATGCTTGTACTAATTGATCGCCGATATCATGCATATCCATCAGAAGAGCATTCTCATGCACATTGCGCATATTCATCTGGCTTAAGATTTGATTGCATTCCTTTAAAGTATCGGGACCGAAACTGGAAAATAAAAAGAGACCGCCTGCTTTTAAAACACGACGTATCTCTTTAAAAATAATGTCACAATCGGGTAACCAAGGCAGCAGCCCATTCGAAAACACCATATCAACGCTGTTGGATTGAAGGGGGATAGCCTCTGCATCGGCACATAGAACGGGTGTAGGGGCCGGGATCGAGGCCGGCCCTGCTTGATCCAACCTGGTTGTATTATGCTTGCCTTTAGACACATGCAGCATTGCCTCACTCAGATCCAGCTGGATAATCTGTGCCTTGGGATAGCGGGTTCCTAAGGTTTGTGCATCATGACCTGTCCCTGAACCCAAATCTAAGATAAGTGTCGGATTGATCTTGATAAGGTCCAGGCTTTCTAATAGGCGTCTACCCATTTCTTGTTCTACAAAGGCAAAAATCGGATATTGAGATGCTTTATCACGAAGGTTTTGTGAAACAATCTGTTTATAGTATTGGCGTTCAGAAAGGGTTTTCATGTCTTTATTCTGGCATGTTGAGCCGTCTTGAACAATGGATCTTTCCACCTACCTGCTGTTTATGTGGGTTATCTAGTATTTCATCCAATAAGTATTTCGGAATGCAGAGGAAGGGCGTCGATTCCAGGGACGGGAAATCGTCGAATACAGGGATGTATGTCCCTGAGTCGCATTCGGAAATGCTTATTGGACACGGGACTAGTTCGTCCTCCCAAGACTTTTGTGAGGTCTGTATCGAATTATTGCCCTGGACTGCTGATCGCTGTTTTCGTTGTGCCAGACCTTTAGCCATGGGCCTAGAGGCTATTTATTGTGAGACGTGTCGGGAACGGCCGCCTTCCTTTGATAGAATGCAGGCACTCTTTCATTACGAACCACCGATTAATCGCATGATTACCAAACTTAAATTTTCAGGGGACTTGGCCTATGGTCGGATCCTCGGAACCCTCTTAGCCCAAACACTACAAGCCGATAGCCATCGGTATCCACTACCACAGGCGCTTGTGCCTGTACCTCTGCATCATAAACGGTGGGTGCACCGAGGGTTTAACCAGGCCCAGGAATTAGCCTTGGTGGCACATAAGACTTTAGGGATCCCCTTGTTAGATAAAATATGTATGCGGGTAAAAGAGACACCCGCCCAATCTACTTTAGATAAAGGTAATCGCAAAACCAATCTTCGAAAAGCTTTTCGTGTACAGGCCTTAGAGCCTTTGCCCTTTGAGCATCTTGCAATTATTGACGATGTCGTGACGACCGGTAGTACCGTTGATGCTTTAGCCGCTGTGCTTAAAGATGCGGGGGTTGAACAAGTGGATGTGTGGTGTATCGCCAGGGCTTAAGGGGGGGGGCCGGCGTTAGCCGGGGGATTTTTGCACCAAATGATAGTACACCTGTCCTGCCTTTTTCTGGCGTAACAATTCCCAGCTTTGGGGTAATTCAGAGGGTGTGATAGGGGCATTATGTTCAAAATAAATGAGTGTCTTTGGTTTTATAAAGGATTCCAGCGCTATAAAACAAGAGGGTAATAGTCCGGCTGGATAAGGTGGATCGACAAAAACAATATCAAATGGTACAGCGTTTTCGGATTTTTCAATAGATGCTTGTTGCAATGCTAACCAACGCATGGCATCCATGTGTAAGATCTGCATCCCATGGGCTTGTAGCGATTGTTTGTTTTCTTCGAGCGTCTCAATAGAAAGTCTGTCTCTTTCAATACAGATAGCTTTTGAAGCGCCTCTAGAAAGTGCTTCAAAACTCAAGGCACCTGTGCCTGCAAATAAATCCACGCAACACGCATTTTTTATAACAGGTTCTAACCAATTAAAAAGCGTTTCGCGCACCCGATCGGGCGTAGGTCTTGCAGGGATCTTGGGAAAGCGTATTTTACGGCTACGCCAAATTCCCCCAATAATGCGTATTTCGGACGGTTGCATGATTTAGGGTGTACGGGGCGTTGTGGGCCCTACAACAATGAGTGCCATCTTTTCTGGATCCAGATGTTTTTGGAGGGCAGCCTTCACTTGTGTAAGCGTAAGCGCGCGGATCCGTTCCTGATAAGTGTCCAAAAAATCCAAAGGTAATCCATAAAAAGCGATGGTGGAAAGTGCATCGCTAAGTTTAGCATTACTATTGATCGTTAAGGGGAAGGCACGTATAAGACCATTTTTACCGATTTCAAGGGTTTCTTCATTCGGTCCTTCTTTCACAAAATGTCTTACAGTTTCTTTGACACAATCGATAGCTTCTTGGGTTTGTGTATTTTTGGTTTGTAATTTGATAACAAAGGGTCCAGGTTCTTTCAAAGTATTAAGGCGGCTACCCACATTATAGGCGAGGCCTCGTTTTTCTCGTACTTCATTAAACAGTTCATTGCTGAGCCCATTTTCTCCCAATAGATAATTGCCCAGCATGAGCGCGAAAAAATCGGGATCACCCTCTGCAATACAGGGTGCGCCCATCATGATATGGGTTTGTTCAGCGTCATAGGCGATCCGCTGTTCAAAGCCTGATGACAAGGGTTGCACGGCTTCTAAAGCGGGCGCAGACACGCCCTCTGGTAGTTGTTGAACCAATTTTTCAGACAATTGTTTTGCATCATCCACACTTAAGTTACCTACCAGCGTGAGGGTACTATTTTTGGCCACGGCATAGCGTGCATGAAAGGCGCGCAGTTCTTGTAGGCCTATCGATACAAGCGTTTTTTCGGTGCCTAAACCAGGATGTGCATAAGGGTGAACGCCATAGATGGCTGCAAAAAAAGCATCGTGCGCAATCACATGGGGTTGTTGCTGCTTTTGTTGAATGTGTATGAGCTGTTGGGCCTTAATGGAGGCGATAGAGGGCTCGCTAAAGGCCGGGGTGGCGATTAAGGTTGCTAGCAGATCGGTTAGTGCAGAGACTATTTTGGGATCCGATAAGCTACGTAGTGTGAGTGTCGCATGATCCTTAGCCAAGCGGCTGTTAAATAAGGCACCTGTATTTTCAAATTGTTCCGCGATTTGATCGGCACTTAATTGTGGGGTTCCCTGGTCTAAAAGATTCAGCCATAGGGCTGCTAAACCAGGGTGCTGCGCATCACGACTCGATCCTGCATCGAATCTTAGCGTGATATCTACCATGGGGAGTGTATTGTTTTGTATAAAATAGACTTTCGCACCCTTGGCCGTGTTCCAGGTTTGGATAGCTTGTTTTGAAACGGCGTCTCCGATAGTCTCTGGCAGTGTTGAGTGGGTATTGGGGGTGGCGCTAGCTGTATCCGCTGTATCATCAGATCTTAGGCTTTCTTCAGGCACTATGGTTTTTTGCGGCGCAACCGTTTTTTCAGGTAGTGATCGTAGTGCATAATGCAAGCCTGCAGGCAGACACAGAATAAAAAACCATAGAATGATTGTGTGCTTTTTCATGTATTATTTCCCAGATGGCAGTGGAATAAGCTCAGCAACCGTGAGTCGGTCGTCCCGTAGATATTTTTGTGCAACCGCGCGCACCGCTTCGGCGCTGACCGCTTGAATGCGTTGGGGGAAAGCTTCGGCGATTTGCCAAGAAAGCCCGACGGTTTCTAAGGCCCCTATTTCAATGGCCTGATCGGACATTGAATCCTGTTTAAAAACTTGTTGTGCAACGGCATTAGTCTTAATGCGATTTAAAGCCTCTTCGCTTAATAAGTTTTTTTGTAGATCGGTGACTTCGTTTAAAAAGCCAGCTTCTACTTCGGCCAAGGTATGGCTAGCCATCGGTACAGCAGAGAAGGTGAACAGGCTTTCGTATTTTGAAAAGGGATCATAGGAAGCCTCCATATTGGTTGCGAGTCCTTGTTTGCGCTCCAAATTTTGTGAAAGGCGGGCACTTTGCCCCTGACTTAAGGCCATCGATAAAACCATCAGCGCATAAGGTTCCTGGGGATCGGTGGCTGTTGTCAGCGAAGGCACATTGTAGGCCATAAAAGTACGTGGTACAGAGGCTTTCGCATTGACTTGGACCTGTCGTTTACCAAGCGGCGCTATTTCTATACGTGCTTTGCGTGTTGGCAGGCTAATAGGTTGTAGCGCACCAAAATGCTTCTTTACCATGGCAAAAACATCATCCGCTTTTACATCCCCCACAATCACAACGACCGCATTATTAGGGCCATACCAGGTTTTGTACCAGTTGCGTAAATCGTCCACGGTTAAGCCTTGAATATCGCCAACCCATCCGATGGTCAAATGATGATAGGGATTGCTAATGTAGGCTGCAGCATATAAACGTTCTAGGGCAAGCATTTCCGGATTATCATCATATCGCATCCGGCGCTCTTCCATGACCACTTTTAATTCCGGCTCAAAATCTTTAGGGTAAAGGCTTAAATTCACCATGCGATCGGCTTCCAGACCTAAACATAGATCCAAGCTTTGTGTGCCTACTTCTTCATAGTAGGCCGTAAAGTCGTTCGCGGTAAAAGCATTAAGAATACCTCCATGTACAGCCACCAGGCGCGCTAAGGTTTTGTCAGGATATTGCGGTGTACCCTTAAACATCATATGTTCTAGCGCATGAGAGATCCCTGTTAAACCATTGGGTTCATCACTACCCCCCACCCCGTACCAAACTTGTGTTACCACCGTTGGTGCTCGGGTGTCTTCACGCACGATCAATTTAAGTCCATTATCAAGCTTATAGCTAAAGGTGTTTGTTGTGTCAGAGGCATAAACCTGCGATACGTGGCTTAAACAGAAAAGCAGCCCTACAACCAGGCACTTGAAGGTGGCGACCCTTGTGGGATTACGGTATGCTGGGCGCTTTACCTTAGTCGGATGCTTCGACATGCTCGATTTCCTTAAAAGAAAAATGCTATCCAGAGATGGTACACCAAAAGAAGCCCAGGTGCCAAAAGCATCCACGGGTTTTTTGGATCGTTTTAAACAAGGGTTCGAGCGCCTCTTCAAAGGCAAAACAACACTTGATGAAGCCTTGATCGAGGATTTAGAAGCATTTTTAATCGCGGCCGATTTGGGCGTACACAGTACCGATCAGATCGTAAAAGATTTGCAGCATACTTTTGAAAACAATACGGATATTCAGGCGAGTGAACTGAAACAGTTTGTAAAGCAGGCGCTGTATGAACGTTTGAAACCTTTAGAGCAACCGTTGGTTTTACCGATCGCGTCCACGCCTTTTTTTATTTTGGTGGTGGGTATTAATGGTTCGGGCAAGACGACCAGTATTGCCAAGATCGCCAAATGGTATAAAAACCAGAATAAGCAGGTGCTTTTAGCAGCAGGTGATACCTTTCGTGCTGCTGCGATTGAACAGCTACAGCATTGGGCCACGCAACAAAAGATTCCGCTGATTGCACAACACAGTGGCGCAGACAGTGCTTCGGTTATTTTCGATGCCTTTGCGGCAGCACAAAAAAGGCAGATGGATGTGTTGATTGCCGATACAGCGGGGCGACTCCATACCCAAGATAATTTAATGGAAGAATTACGAAAAATCTGTAGAGTGGTGCGTAAATTAGATCCCACAGCCCCCCATGAAATTCTTTTAGTGTTAGATGCAAGTCTTGGGCAAAATGCGTTAATGCAAGCTAAGAAATTTCATGCGGCTGTACAGTTTACAGGTATTGTCTTAACCAAATTAGACGGTACCGCCAAAGGCGGACTTATTTTTGATATTGCCCAAACCTTAAATATTCCCATTCGCTTTATCGGTGTGGGTGAAAAGATTGATGATCTCAAAGTGTTTGAGGCCAAAGTTTTTATGGATACATTGTTTGATGCGTAACAACAATAGATGTGTTTATCCTTCTCCCGTTTCACGGGAGAGGGTGGCGCGAAGCGCCGGGTGAGGGGGGGCCAATGAATAACATCACCTTTCATCTTGCCTCAGAGCCTCAAGGACTAACCTTAGTGTGTCAGGATGCCTCTGCTAAAAAGCCAAGTCGTCTTCGCGTAGAATTCACCCAAGGGCCTTTGGCGTATCGTCGTGTGCATGGGGGTGGTAAAAATCAGGCGATTGCCAAGGCTGTAGGCTTAAAGCATTATCCACAGCCCTTAAGGGTGATGGATGCTACGGCGGGTTGGGGGCGAGATGCTTTTGTGTTGGCATCTTTGGGTTGTAACCTACACTTAATAGAACAATCGCCCATCATGGGCGCTTTATTGGAAGATGGTCTTAAACGAGCCTGTGCGGATCCTATCATTGGTTCTTGGATGAGTGCTATGAAACTCAGTGTGGCAAAAGCCGAAGATATCTTAAATGAACTGGAAGCCTGTGATTATCCAGCGGTTATTTACCTGGATCCTATGTTTCCAGATTCCGAGGGTTCAGCGCTGCATACCTTGCGTATGCGCGTTTTACGCGAGATTGTGAGAGATATGGAACCTTCAGATAAACTATTGGCCTTGGCGCGATCCAAAGCACATAAGCGTGTGGTAGTGAAACGGCCGAAGCAGGCAGAACCTTTAGATGATCAAGTGCCTGATTTCGCCATTCACAGTGTTTCGCATCGTTATGATGTCTATTTAACAAGATGACAGTATGGCTATGAATATTTATTTAGTCGGTGGCGCTGTACGCGATCAATTACTGGGCTTGTCGGTTCAAGAACGCGATTGGGTGGTGGTGGGTGCGCATCCAGACCAACTCTTATCCCAAGGGTTTAAACAAGTCGGTAAAGATTTTCCTGTTTTTCTAGATCCCAAAACGCATGAAGAATATGCT
The DNA here is from genome assembly GCA_018061325.1 of Gammaproteobacteria bacterium. Taxonomy (GTDB): domain Bacteria; phylum Pseudomonadota; class Gammaproteobacteria; order UBA6186; family Azoamicaceae; genus CADEGZ01. Next base: position 29,832 of record JAGOUJ010000009.1, on the reverse strand, counting down.
TTAGCACGTACCGAGCGAAAAACGGGCAAAGGTTATACGGGTTTCGATTGTTATGCCGCGCCCGATGTTACTTTAGAACAAGATTTAAGTCGGCGCGATCTCACGATTAATGCCATGGCAGAAGGACCCGATGGAACGCTTATTGATCCTTTCGAAGGCCAAAAAGATTTAAACGATCGCATTTTACGTCATGTGTCGCCTGCCTTTTCTGAAGATCCGGTGCGTATTTTAAGGATTGCACGATTTGCAGCGACTTTGGCATCCTTTCACTTTAGGATCGCAGCAGAAACAGTGGACCTGATGCGTAGCATGGTCGAGGCCGATGAACTAGAAGCTTTGGTGCCAGAAAGAGTCTGGCAAGAAACCCAGAAAGCCTTATGTGGATCCGATCCCACCCAGTATTTTTTAGTATTGCGTGCCTGTGGTGCGCTAAAGCGTTTATGGCCGGATTTGGATAAACTCTGGGGGATCCCACAGCCCCCCCGTTATCATCCCGAGGTGGATACCGGTGTGCATGTGATGATGGTTCTAGCACAGGCCTCTGCATTGTCGCAGGACCCCATCACGCGTTTTGCAGCGCTCTGTCATGATTTAGGGAAAGGGCAAACGCCTCAGCATGAATGGCCGAGTCACCATGGGCATGAGGAGCGAGGGGTTGCCTTAATTCGGGGTTTTTGCGAGCGTTATCGTGTGCCTCATGTGTACCGTGATTTAGCGATGATAACCAGTCGTTTTCATTTACATTGTCATAAAATAGAAGAATTAAAGCCCACCACTATTCTTCAGACCCTGGAGAAAATGGATGCCTTCAGACAGCCCGATCGTTTTTATCAATTTTTGATAGCCTGCGAGGCCGATGCCAAGGGGCGCACCGATCGCACAACGATTGATTATGTACAAGCAGGTCGCTTTCGAGAAGCCTACGAGCTCGCCAAGGCGGTAGGGGTAGCACCTCTGATAGCATTGGGTGCTACCGGCGAAGTATTAGGCCAGCGCTTGCATCAGGCCAGGGTGAAAGCCATAGAACAGGCTTTTCATTAAGATTTTGGTTTGGGTGGCTGTAATAGGTTCAAGAGCCCTTCTTTAACGAAAGCCTTCACGGCCTGTAAAAAACCGTGTGGTTTTAATAACTTATCGATGTGTTCTTCGATACTCGTTAAGGCTTTCTGTACTAAAAGCGCTTTCAATTGTTCTTGATTGGCCAGTGGTTTTATATTGGGAAAATGCGTTGATAATGCATTCAGATGTTTTTCGATAATAGCTTCCAGTCGACTCGTTCTCGGAAAACCAAGTAATTCTGTCCAGCGAAATTCATTGCGTAGATTTTTTTGCGCAAGGGTTAGAATACTATAAAATACTTGCGCATGATCGGCGTCGCTCATCTTATTATCAGAAAGTAAAGATTTTTCTATTATGTCTAATAACTGAATTTGTTCTTCTCGTAGATGATGATGAAAATGAAGTTTTTGTGCGATGCTTAGCTCTTTTATAGCTTGATATTCATTCGTAAAGTTTACGTTTTCAAACATTGTTCTGAAAGTGGAGGGTGTTTCAGATGCTGGTGGTTTAGGGGTGCTTTGTGGTGCAGGTTTTGATTCGGCCTGCGGTACCGATTGTGTAGGCGCTGTAGATTGTGGCCCAGTCACGGGTTCAGATGGCTGAGGTGTTGTGGGTGTTGCTTCAGCTCTTGGAGCAGACTGCATCAGTTTCTGTACGGCTAATCTTTCGGACGCTTCTAGTCCTACATAATCATCTATGGCATGGATATAATCAGCGTGACCGTTTGGTTTATCTGGGTGCGCATAAACCAATATTTTTTTGTGCGGCAGGCTTGTTTTTATTCTGCCATCATCTGTTTCAATATTATCTGGATCGTCTAGAAAAGCTTGTAGTAAATCTACTTCATCTTGATCATCCTCAAGCTTTATTGTTGCATCCTTTAGCCCTGTTTTTTCTTTTAGCGTGCTTAAATGAGCAGCGATTTCTTCTAGCGTCATAGGCATGTCAATTCTCCATAAAAACAGTATGTCTCTATGGTATGGGACCTATGGTTTGCCCATTAGTTCCTTACGCGGAGTGTTTGATAGCTGTGATAAAACAGTGCTGATACACGTACTTTGAGCTGTCATACAAATAACCACCGATAGCTAAGCCAGTGTTTGAAGGTGGGCTTTGAATCGTGACCAATCTAACACCCATGTTAGAATAGTCTTGACTAATCTAACATGGGTGTTATTATAGTCATAACCAGACCATCTTTCTTTGGGGAGTCATTCAGCGTGCGGCGTATTTACGAAGGGATTTTACAAGAACACAGGGATCGCTACGAGCAAATGGCTTTCGTGGCAGGACCCAGGCAAGTGGGTAAAACCACGCTTAGCAAAGCTTTTGCGGCCTCTTCACCTTATTTTAAGCACTTTAACTGGGATTCTTTAGGCGATCGAGCACGTATTCTTAAGGGCTACAGCAGTCTCGTAGAAGGCCTGCCCATCGATGCGGTCGTTGCCCAGAAACCTATCATCGTTTTGGATGAAATACATAAATACAAAAATTGGAAGAATTATCTCAAGGGTTTTATCGATGAATACAAAGGTCGATTACATATTCTTGTAACAGGTAGCGCCAAACTCAATATTTTTAGACGGGGTGGTGATAGTTTAATGGGGCGGTACTTTTTATACCAAGTACATCCTTTGTCTGTGGCAGAATGTCTTAGAACCGCTGTGTCCTTAGAGTGTCTCTCAACGCCTCAATCCGTTGAGGCTGCTCTCATGCAGCATTTACTCGAATGGGGAGGGTTTCCAGAACCTTTTATGAAACAGGACAAACGTTTTTACCATCAATGGCAAAATTTAAGACAAGAACAACTCTTCAAAGAAGATATTCGAGCGCTTTCTCAAATTCAAGATTTAGCACAGCTGGAGCTCTTAGCTTATCATTTGAAATATCAAAGCGGGCAATTGCTCAATTATAGCCATTTGGCCAATAAAATTCGGGTTTCAGAACCCACGATTCGTCGTTGGGTGCAAGTCTTAAAATCTTTTTACTACTGTTTTCAACTGGCACCCTGGAGCAAGAATATTCCAAGGAGTCTTCTGAAAGAGCCTAAAATTTATTTATACGATTGGTCTATCGTTGAAGATGAAGGGCAGCGCATAGAAAATTTCGTTGCATCCCATCTATTAAAAGCCGTTGATCTATGGACAAACCTTGGCTTTGGGAAATTCGGACTGTATTTTGTGCGAGACAAAGAGAAACGAGAGGTCGATTTTTTAATCACAAAAGATATGAATCCTTGGATTTTAATCGAAGTGAAAAAATCTGAAAAAGAATCACTGAATAAAAATCTATTTTTATTTCAATTACAAACTCAGGCCCCCTTCGCCCTCCAGGTGGCGTTTGATGCCCCTTATGTTGAATGCGATTTTAGAACGCTTACAAAGCCAACTATTATCCCACTCGCAAGCTTTTTGTCTCAGTTAGTGTAAAAATTGGGGTCTCTAAGTCTTTGATATGAAATGGGTTTTTCCTCTTTTATCAAAATTACCATCTATAGATGGTAATTTCAAGAATTGCTAAAGCTTATGCTGTAAATCCAGCCAATCAAAGCCCATCAGAGGGGTATCAATCTCTCGCCCGAAGGCAATCACTTTAAAAAGCTCACCCATTTCGGCTGGCGACAGTAATTGTTGCAGGGCTTGGTGTTGCATGATGAGCGCTTTTTCATCTGTATTTACATTGGCCTGTAAGTGTTGAATACCACAGCCGAGTAAAAAAGCCGCTTGATGCGTATAACCTAAGCACTCTAAACCAGCAATCTGTGCGGCTTCTGCCACTGCACTAAAGTCTACATGCGCAGTGATATCATGCAAGCCCGGATCCACAAAAGGATCGGTATGTGCTCTATGTCGATGATGGCATATTAAGGTGCCCATACTGCGATCGGGGTGATAATATTCTGAGGCAGGAAAGCCATAATCAATCAGAAGAATACAACCTTGTGTCAGGCAATTCGATAGATCCTGTATCCACCCCTGTACATGAAAGTTTATTTCGCTACGGTAAGGATTAGGCCAATCATGCGATTTTGCCAGCGCAATGAAAGGCTCTAAACGGGGATGCTCCCATACAAAAGCACGTTCTTTGAGTTGACCCTGATCTTCAACCACACGTAGTTCATAGCTAATGTTATTGTTGATCTGAAAACGATGCACAGGCATGGCATCTAAGACTTCATTGGCGACGATCATACCTTTAAAGCCAGAGGTTGGCAGTGTATCGATCCATTGCACACGATTGTGGTGTTCCGGGCAGTGTGTAGCCAGCATCTGCTTTTGTCGTTGCGCTAGGCTTTTGCTTTTTTCCAGAATCCAATAATTCTTAGGCAATCGATGATTATTGGCAAGTGCATACAGTATATCGACCGCCATTCGGCCACTACCAGCACCTATTTCTAAAATAGAAGCATCCGGGATGTTCTCTGCGATCTGTTCATATTGTCTTGCAATACATTGCGAGAATAAGGGCGAGATTTCTGGGGCGGTGACAAAATCCCCTTGGGGTCCAATTTTTTGTGCCTCCCCACTGTAATAGCCTAGTTCTGGGGTGTATAAAGCACGTTCCATATAATCTGCAAAAGAAATGCTCCCTTGATTTACACGAATCGCGTCTAGGATCTGTTGCAGGCATAGTCGGGGGGATTTTTCGATCGTAGATCGAAATGCATCATGTTGGTTTCCCTTATTCATGCGGTCATGGTAGCACTTGGCTTTGACGCTTGTCTGTTTTTCATGTAAATCTGGCATGGAATGCGGGCGTTACAACGCGGCTGTGTTTTTTGTCAGTATTTTATAATTTTAGGCTGGTCATGAAACGCAACAGGAGAACTTTGAATGCTCAGTAATCTTTTGTTATGCCTAGGGGCTTACTGCCTGGGTTCTATACCCAGTGCCATTGTGGTGTGTCGTTTGATGGGACTACCCGATCCGCGCACCACAGGTTCTAAAAATCCAGGTTCTACCAATGTATTGCGTATGGGCAACAAGCCTGCCGCCATTCTCACGCTGTTGGGCGATGTGCTGAAGGGCTTGCTCCCCGTACTCATGGCCCTCCATTTGGATTTTACGCCTTTTTGGGTGGGTGCTGTAATGGTGTCGGTGTGTTTAGGACATACCTATCCGGTGTTCTTCGGCTTTCAAGGGGGCAAAGGGGTTGCAACAGCAGCGGGCGTTTTTTTAGCATTAAATACCTTCCTGGGATTGATACTGATTAGCAGCTGGTTACTGGTTGTTTTGCTCTTTCGGTTTGTGGCTTTGGGTGCTGTCGTGGTAGCCGTGCTAGCCCCTTTTATTGTGATGTGGTATTTAGGCCCTTTATTAGTAATCCCTGTCGCCATGATAAGCGCACTTATTTTATGGCGGCATCAAGGCAATATGCAGCGTTTATGGCAAGGTGTAGAGCCTAAAATAGGCAAGAAATAAAAAGCACCTGTCGATTACGAAAAATCCCCTCGCCCTCTGGGCGGTCCCCTTTTAGAAAACGGGACTATTGAATGAACTTTTCCATTTTTGCGTGTCCAAACTAATCAGGCATCCAATGCTTTGCAGATTGTTGCATATGCATTGTTTTGTTGGTGACTGAAAGATGGTTGTTGTGCAAGGGGATTGATATGCCAGGTGGAAAGACACCCAAAGGTAGAGACAGAAAATCTTTTGACAAACTGCTCTCAGAAGAAAAAAAACGATGGGTGGCATTAAAAGAATTATTAGAAAAGGTTGATCTTAGTAAAAAAGAAAAAATAATAAAACAAATACAGCTTCAAGAAGAAAAATTGAAAGCTTTAGCGGTCTTGCAAGAAACGAAATCTTTAAGATCTGAAAACCTTGAAGAAAAAATTCGAAGAATAAGTATATTAAAAGGTATAGTGCTTGAACGAAAGGAGTTGCTTTTAAACCTTAGAGAAGACCAAGAGATTGAAGCGGAAATTAAAGCAATTGAAAATGAGCTAAAATCTGATAGTTCTGCTGTCTCAGCTGAGGTTTTGCAAGCCCCACAAGACCCAAGATTAACAGCCGTTACAAGTCAATCACAATCAAGAAAAAAACCTCAATTAAAAGGATTAAAACTTCCAGGCATAGGTCTGCTAGCTCGTTTTTCGTATTTTCGTAAAAAAGGGGCAAACATTCCCGGTTTTGATTCTGAGGCCGACACCGGAGAAAATATACGTGTGTTTAATATGTCAGAGGATGTGTCTAGAGAAGATGGCCCAATAGCAGTTGCAACGCCAACACAACTTAGAGAGGAACCGGTGCAAGCACCCAGCATTACCCCAAGCGTTACTTTTTTTATAAAACGCGTTCACACGAAAAAAGGAACATTAAACACCAGGCAAGCATTGCGGAAAGACCTAAAAGACATGTTTCAAAAGCACGCTACTAAACCTGATTGTAAAGAAACAATACATATCAGGCGGGACCATAGTGCAACGCAGAAGAATTTTTTCTTTGAAGCCATGGCGGAAGGCACGTCAGCCGGTGTAACACGCGGAAGATTTATTGCAAAGATTGTGCAGCCAAAGCTGCGAAAAACTAAAGGTAGGATGAAGGTAAAGATTTTTCTATCAACGGATTATTGTAATGACGAATCATTTATACGGGCTTTTGTTAATTTTATTGCAGAACATAAAATTGAGGGTCCACAAGTTACATGGAAAGGGTTTGGTAATATTCAAGAAAACTTATTTGAAGCTGCCCTTCGTCATGTTGAAATAAAACGGGCTCCTGACAATAGTGTTCCAACAGCTGTGGCGGCAGTTGTACCCACGCCTGAGCCTACACCCGTGTCTACGCCCCCCAGGGTTCCTGACGATGGCATCATCGTGCCCGAGATTGTGGTCACTCCCCCTGATGAGGACAGTGTACCTAAAGCACCCGAAGACGAAGACAATTTTTCTGTTGGAAGCTTAAAAAGTGCTGATGAGATGGAGCTGAGTCCTGAAGATTTAGACGCAATTATAAGTGGTCCAGAGGAGCTCTCAGAATTCGATGGCCCATTTGAAAGAGACTTAAAATTACCAAATGTGCCTCCTGGATTTTCAGACAAGTCGGACGAGACTGCTTTAACAAAAGAAAACATTAATCGTCTCTCTGGTGCTGCACCTCCTGGCTTGCCTCTGGATGTCCCTCTCGTAGATCATGATGAACTACCTGAAAGCATGCCAGTCTCTCCAATGCCAGATGGGCCTGAATTTGGACAAGCTCAGGAAGATACGCGAGACCTCAATCAAGAACCAAAAACCAAGAGGGTTACCTTTGCACCTGGTGTCACGAAAATACGACGACGAAAGACACTAGACGCAGAAGCGCTCCAAAAACCATCTGATGATAACCCTGAAAGTACTCTGCGTGCTGAGCCTGGCATTCCAATACCAAACCCCAGCGTCGTGACTGCGTCAAGCACAAGCCAAGGTATGCCAACGCTGAAAAGTATCCCAAAGCCTAAAAAAAGTGCTTCTAAGAACGCCAAAATTTTTGTGCTATTTTTGCAAGAAAGCCGAGCATTTGAAGCTATAGAGAGTCGCTACAAAGCCGCTGTAAAAAACAATAAAGAACGTCAAAGTCAAGAATTTGTTAAAAAAACAGAAGCGCAAAGAGAAAGATTAAGGAAACTTAAAGCAATACCTGGAAAGATCACAGAAAACGATAAAAAAGCATTAAGCATCATACAGCAAAAACGATTGTTATTGGAGCAACAGCTCCAAGATTTTGAGATGCGGCACAAGTTTGATGGCTTCTTGGCAGAAAATAAAGCCGTTTTATCAACACTTCCTATTAACGCTCCGCTTCTAGAGAAAATGAAAGCAATAAAGAGAAAGATGCTGGATCCGTCAGGTGAAGAAGGATTTAAAGGATTTTATGATATTCTTTATGATGATAAAGCGAAAATGCACATAAGAGAAGCCACCTTAAAAAATCTTCAAAATGATCGAAAAAATCTGGTTAAAGAAATAAAAGATTTTCAGAAACAGTTGGGTGTTGAAGAAGAGAATATTCGACGTTTTATGTACGCCCTAAGTCAGGTAAGGGACGATTCTGGAAAAGTAGATCGTTTGTTCAAAAAGGGGTTATTGGCGTATGATACCGTTATTCTTTCTGAAGATGACAAGTCGCCCATTCAAGCACTTATAAAAGAAATAGAAGGAAAAAAAGCAGAGCTGCTAGAAAGTCTGGGAGCCTTAAATGCGGCAATAAAAGGTGGTGATTTAAAGAAAAACAAAGATACATTGGCAAAAATACAACAGGAAGTGCTTGCCTTAAAAAACAAGGTCGAAAACTTCGAAATACAATTGAAAATAGAACGTGACAAAAGAAAAGGAAAGCTTTTCAAAAAACCTTCAAAATATGAAGACATTCCATTAGACGATCCAGCGTTCCCTGCCACCACCCATCCTGTTTCTCAAGTAACCGATTGGTTTTCACGTGTGGTAAGTAGCGCGCCAAATATCATCCGTACGTTAACAGGTGGTAAAAAAACAGACGATGTACATAAATCAAAGGTGGATGCAGATTCAAAAACAACGACCATAAAAACAAAAACCACCCATTTTGCGGATGGCAATCATTTTAATAATCGTCTGAAGGCTATAAGGGATAGATGGTCAACCGTTGCAAAAGACGCAGGAGAAAAACGCAATAATCGGCCTGAAAAACCAGATGCTCGACAGGTTGAATCTTCTAAAGTTAAAGGCGTGAAAGTATCACCTCATGGAATACCGACTACAGATTTTAGCGATATACCTTTTTTAGATCCAAACCAGAGTGGTAAAAAACAAAAAAAGAAGGTTACCTTTGCGCTTGAATACGAGCAGATACCACCTCAAGAAACACGGCCAGATATCGCAGGCATCTCAAAATCACAACCACCATCTGAGGATCCAGCACCATCAGAAGGAAGACAAGCATTTCTTCGCGCTGTGGAAGTAGAACAAAAACAATGGGCTGAAATTGAAAAGAGCTATAAATTTAGCAGCTTGACTTTTGAAGAAAAAAAGAAAGTATCGAATTTAGTGGCAGCTGTTCACAAATCATGTGACACTTTTAAAACACAACCCGATCTAAATCTGGATGATGGTTTACAAGCATTAGAAAAATTAAAAGCAGATCGTCAAACGCTGGTAGGATCCATCAAAATTTGGAAAAACGAAGGTTCTTCACAAGAGCTAGACCGTCTTGCACGCGCTTTTGCAAATAATAGTCCTATGTTGGGCGATGATAAGCCTGGAACAGGCTATTTTGAGCTTGCTGATATAACGAAGCCTGTAGCATCCCAAGCAGATAGCGATGTATCTGATGCACCAAACGAAACTATTGATGACTCTTTTGATCGAGAGGCTGCGAAAACAAGACGTCTTTTAAGCCTTGCTAATCTTGAAGATGATACAGACAGTGATAATGAGCAAGACACACTCAGAGGTTCCGATCTTAGAAAGAGATTTTCTACTATCCAAGAATCGTTTTCTAAAATCAAAGACGCTGTCTACCCAGAAGAAGATGCATCAAAATCCCAAGTGGTGCCGCCACTCGCTTTTACAAAAAATACAACAAAAAACGGTTTGGCTGCTCAATCCGATACCGCTGTTGAAGATCCAGACGATTGGGAAGCATTTTCTAAAAAACCAAGATTTTTTGCAAAAACAGCGCCTGAAGCGTTTGGCAATGTTCTAAACGAAACACAAGCAGCGACTAAAAAATACGAAAAAATATCGTCTGCAACCAAAAAATATTCAAAAAAACAAAGTGCTGCTCAGAAGAAAAAAGATCACGCAAGAGAACGTGTATTAGCAATGCATAAAGATCTTGCGGTTGAGAAACCGACAAAAGATAACCCTCGTCAATTTACGATTAAAAAAGACGGAGAACCTATAGTAACTGTTGAACAGCATAAGAAAACGAAAAGCGATCCTGCGGATAGAGATTCGCTGAGCGTTTCCGCAAAACAACAAGATCCAGATAAACAAGTTTGTGATGTGATGTTACATGATATGTGGCTAGCTAAGCGTAAAGATAAGGATAAATCTGTTTTGATTGAAGGATGTGATCATGATTTATCTTTGGCGCTTAGGTTTTATATGGGATGCATCGTGCGAGGGCTTGAGCCCAGCTTGCCACCTTCAACGCTAGGGTTGCTTGAAAAAACAGAAAATTTAACATTACAGGCAATTTATAAAGAATTAACAGCACAAAAACAGCCCTATTCAGATGCGGTCAAAAGGCTTGAAAAGGCCCAGGCTAAAATGCCTGGTCTAACAGCCGCTGCTAGAACGAAGATAAAAGAAGAACGCCAAAACGCGCTTGAAGCAAAAAATAGAATAAAAACTATTTTAGTTGCAAAAAAAAATGAGCTTTTTGCTTATGTTCAAGTCGAAACGCGGCATGACTTACCAAAAGTAGCGTTAGCTATACTGCCACTAGGTTTTGTGCCTTTGAAATCTGAAACACTACAAAGTTCAACAGAACCTAATGAAGATAGAGAGAATGTGTTAAAACCTGAAGCTATGCCATCCTATCGTGGTGAAGCACCGCAAACTTATCGTTGAAAATCTGATGAGCCGCCTCCACCCACTACATCTAGGAATGGACGCAACAAATTATGATAAGAACGCTATCAATACTTCTTCAAAAACTCTGCCATCAAAGCCTTATCATCGCGCACCTTGGTAATCGCATCCCACACTTGTTGGGCCTGCATCAAGTTTAAATGACCGCCTTTTGAAAAGGCTAAATAGTAGGATTTAACCACCAAGGGTTGTTTGTGAATATAAAATTGATTCGCAAATGCGGGTTCTAAACTTAAATGTTGTGCGACCTCTGCCAGATCGATGAGCGAGCCGCTTTTATCGTGTAAGAGGTCTTGAAAATTTTCCAAAGAGGTTTGGCCTTCTTTTACCTTTAATCGGGCCTTTTGTAAATCGTGCACAATAAAATAACCGGCAGGTACGTGTATGGGTTCTGGAAGGTTGGCAATATTGCCATCAAATTCATAAGTGTTCGGTTGTCCATTTGGATCGAGTCGTTTGCTAATAACCTTGTATGCTACCTGGGTGATTCGCCAGGAAGATTTATTGTCATTGTTGGCATCCACCGGGTAATACAGGTAAAGGGCGCGCTCATCCATATAAGCGGCGGTTGCAACCGAATCGACACTGCCTGCTTTTGCACGGTTTAAGCAGGAAGACCAGGTGGTGGGCTCGTAAATCGGTTCTATGCCCAAACTTTTTAGGGCTGCATCAATAATATCAATATGCAAACCCACGGGGTGTTGATTTTTCATAAAGCTAAAAGGAAATTGGAAGTTAGTATCGGTACAAATGGTAAAGGTTTTGGGCATTGTGACTTCAGGAGACGCTGCGTGCGCAAGACTCGCGAAAAAAATCGCACTGAACAACATGAACCCTTTTTTTATGATGGTATGCCGCACCCTAACCTCCTGTTGATGGCTAAAAAAAACGCAAGCCCTGCGCACAGGGAAATGCGTTTCGTAGTGTGTCATTCCTGCCCTAGCTTGTCCAGGGGCCAGCGAGGCTGTATGCGCATTGAAAGCGAAGGATCCGGCTTACCGTGTTGTAAGCGTTTGTACCCTGCAAAGGCAATCATCGCACCATTGTCGGTGCAAAACGCAATCCGTGGATAATAGACTTGCGCTTCCATGCGACGGCACAGGGCATCCATCGCCTGTCTTAAAGCTAGATTAGCACTCACCCCGCCTGCTACCACTAAACGTTTGCGCCCTGTATATTCTAGTGCTTTCTTCGTTTTGATGATCAAGCTTTGTACCACTGCTTCTTGAAAGGCATGGGCAATATCAGCCTTATCTTGTTCTGATTGGGTACTGGCTTTCCACGTTTGAAGGGTATGGGTCTTAAGACCACTAAAACTAAAATCCATGCCGGGTTTATTGCTTAAGGGTCTTGGGAAAACAAAGCGCTTCGCTAAGCCTTGCTCTGCGAGTGCTGCTAAAGCGGGCCCGCCTGGAAAGGGTAGTCCTAGTAATTTGGCGATTTTATCAAAGGCCTCACCGGCTGCATCGTCTAAAGACTCGCCTAAGATTTGATACTGCCCTAGATCTTGAACATCCACGAGTAGGGTATGTCCTCCCGAAACCAGCAAGGCCACAAAGGGAAAATCGGGTGCAGGATTCTCAAGCAAAGGTGCTAATAGATGTCCTTCCAGGTGATGGATCCCAAGGGTTGGGACATCCAAGGCATAGCCTAAGGCCTTCGCAAAGCAAGCCCCCACCAGGAGTGAGCCCATAAGCCCAGGCCCTGCGGTATAAGCAATGGCTGTGATGCTTGTTATATCCACCTGGGCCTGTCTTAAAACGCTTTGTAGCAGGGGAACCATATGGCGCACATGATCGCGGGAGGCGAGCTCGGGCACAACGCCCCCATAACGTTGATGGATCGCCGTTTGGCTGTGTAAAGCATGTGCTAAAAGTCCTTTAGTGCTGTCGAACAGGGCAATACCCGTGTCGTCACAAGAGCTTTCAATGCCAAGAACGCGCATAGTACTCCAAAAAAAGGTTATAGTTAGAACACAAAGGGCTGTATTGTATCAGATAGGTCTTGATGCCTGGCAGACTTTTGCTTTACTATAAGCCCTCTCGAGGGTCGTTATTAGTGTAAACCAACTAACATTAAAGGAAGTGTTGTTTAATGCCAAGTGTTCGTTTAAGAGAAGGAGAGTCTTTGGATTCCGCCATGCGTCGTTTCAAACGGGCGGTCGAAAAAGCAGGGATCCCCAAAGAATTGCGTCGACGTGAGTTTTATCAAAAAGGCTCTGCGGTGCGTAAACGCAAAGCAGCGGCTGCCAGAAAACGCCATTTAAAGCGTTTGGTGCGCGAGCAGACCGGTGGGCCTGTTAATCGCAATGCGGATGCACGTGCTTAAACAGCGTCTGCAGGCTGAAACGGTCGCGGCCATGCGTGCTCAAGATAAAAATCGTTTGAGCATTTTGCGGTTGATTCAATCAGCGATCAAACAGCAGGAAATTGATCGTCGTCCTACCCTTGCAGAAGGTGCGGATGCCGCTTTAGATGATCCGCAGATTCTCGAGTTGTTGGATAAAATGATCCGGCAACGGCGAGATTCGATTGCGCAATTCACCCAAGCTAAACGCGATGATTTAGTACAAAAAGAATCTTTTGAAGTGGGTGTTATCCAAGAATTTTTACCATTGCCTTTAGATGAGACGGCCATCCAAGCTTTAGTGCAGGAAAGCATTCAAGCCACAGGTGCAGCGTCGATCCGCGATATGGGCAAAGTGATGGCCCTCCTAAAACCACAGGTTCAGGGACGTGCGGATATGATGGTTGTGGGTGCACTGGTGAAGAATCAACTATCTTCTTAATGTTCTGGAATCATTATGGGGCAAATTCCCCAGACTTTTATAGATGATTTACTGGCGCGTCTCGATATAGCCGAAGTCATTGGCGAACGACTACGGTTGCGTCGGGCCGGGACTAATTTAGTGGCCTGTTGTCCCTTTCATGCGGAAAAAACACCTTCTTTTAGTGTGAGTCCTGCGAAACAGTTTTACCATTGTTTTGGCTGTGGAGCTTCAGGCGATGTGATTCGTTTTGTGATGGAACACGAAGGTTTACATTTTGTGGAGGCCGTAGAAAGTTTGGCACAGCGTCTGGGTTTAGTGGTGCCGAGTCAGGCTCCGGTGGATAGTCGCCATGCCAATGATCCGCTGCTGTATGCACTTTTAAGTGAAGCGAAAGTTTTTTATGAAAGCCAATTGCGCAAACATGCTTTGGCACCCAAGATACATAGCTATTTAAAAGGACGTGGATTATCGGGTAAAACCGTGAAACAATTTTGTGTGGGATTTGCGCCACCGGCTTGGGATGCTTTGTATACGGCCCTTGGTACGAGTCCCGAACGGATCCAAGCCTTATGCAGTGCGGGGCTGATTATCGAACGATCTTCGGGTGCAGAGGGTTTTTACGATCGCTTTAGGGATCGTATTGTTTTTCCCATTCATGATAAAAGAGGACGTGTGCTCGGCTTTGGGGGTAGAACCTTAGAAGCAGGGGTAGAGCCTAAATATCTTAATTCGCCTGAAACCCCTGTATTTACCAAGGGTAAGTCTTTGTATGGCCTTTATGAAGCGCGTCTGATGCATCAACAAGGGCACAATGGTTTGTTGGTGGTTGAGGGCTATATGGATGTGCTAAGCCTGGTACAAGCCGGTATTTACCCGGTGGTCGCAAGTTTAGGGACTGCTTTAACCGATAAGCAAATCGATAGTTTATTCGCACAAAGTGCAGAACTTGTTTTTTGTTTTGATGGGGATGCCCCCGGACAAGCGGCTGCCAAACGTGCCTTGCCACTTATTTTAAGCCATATGAAAGAAGGTCGACGTGCACGCTTTATGTTGTTGCCCCATTCTGAAGATCCCGATGCTTTTGTGCAACGTCATGGTGCACAAGCCTTTTTGGATCAGATTGATCAAGCCCTTTCGCTTTCAGATTTTTTATTTGATAGCCTGATTAACCAAAGGGATCTACATCGTTTAGAGAATCGAGCACAGTTGGTGACAGAGGCTAGACCTTTGATTCAAAAAGTACCGGAAGGCATTTTGCAGCAAATGTTGTATCGGCGTTTAGCAGAATTAGCGCAAATTGAACCCGATACTTTTATGCCACAGAAACAGCGGGATGTCCGAAAATATCCAGCCTTTAAGCCCAAAACGGCGCCTGGATCCATGGGTCGTTTGCCGAGTCCAGCCCTGCGCGCCATGGCCATGTTATTAAGCGATCGCTCGCTTATCCGTTGTGTAGAGGACCCCCATCAGCTTGCGATGGTAGATGTTCCAGGTATTGCTTTATTATGTGCTACCATAGTCATCCTGCGCGCCGATCCAGAGGCGTCCTTGGAGATGGTGGCTCAGGCACTGCCGGATGAATTAAAGAGTCAGTTTTCTGGTGTAAAATGGCAGTCGTTGGTAGACTTCATCCCAGAGCAGGGTGTAGAGGCAGAATTCTTAGGGGCCTTACAGCGCTTGAAAGAACGCGCTGAAGAACAGATTATGGAAGATGTATTGGTGAAGGCGAAGCTTGGTAGTCTTTCTTTGGAAGAAAAGCAGTATTTAAACCATTTGCTGATCCATCGCGATAAAAATCGCGTCGATTAGGGGAGATAAAAAAACGGTATGGCTAGTTATTCAGATCGCGATCGACAAGCTGCTCAGATCAAACTATTAATCGCTTTGGGGCAAGAAAAAGGCTATTTAACCTATGATGATGTGAACGAGTATATAGGTGATGAGCTGACAGAGCCCGAGCAGACCCTTGAAGATGTGGTACAGATGCTCGATGAGATGGGTATTACCGTCTATGAAATGACGGCCGATGCCAATGGTTTATTACCCTCGGGTGAAGAATCTGAAGCGGTTGTGACCGAGGAAGTTGTGGAAGAGGCAGCCCAAGCCGTTGTCGCCATTGAAGGCGATCTGGGACACACCAATGATCCGGTGCGTGTATATATGCGTGAAATGGGACGGGTCGGACTCCTAACCCGTCAGGGCGAGCGTGCCATTGCTATGCGGATTGAAGAAGGCGCTCGCGATGTATTATTAACCATCGCGCATTATCCACCGCTTTTAGATCTCTTGTTTGATGCCTTTGAACAAGCCGAGCGTAATGAAGTAAAAATTAATGATGTGGTCAGTGGTTTCTTAGATGCACAGTCTGCGATTGTCGAAGAACCCTTAGCCGCCGTGGTTTTTGATGAAGCCGCGCCTGTTGATGTTATTAATGATGAAGTTGATGAAGAAGAAGAGGCAGAAGCCACCGAATTTGATGCGGCCCCCGATTTTGTAGAGGCTAAAAGACGTTTTGAAGAATTAAAGAGCCTTAGCCTGGAGGCCAAAGCTTTATTGAAAAAACGAGGTCGTACCCATGTGCAGACCCAAACGGCTTTTGATCGCTTAGGTGAAGCGCTGGCCTCTTTTAAACTAGCACCTCATTTGTTTGATGCTTTAACGATTGCCATGCGTGCCATGCTAGAGCAAGTGCGAGCTGTTGAACGGGACATTATGGATCTCTGTATACAACAAGCCAAAATGCCCCGGCCCTGGTTTATTAAACATTTTCCGGGTCATGAAACCGATCTGGCATGGACAGAAAATCAGATGGCTTCTAAGCAAGCCTTTGCAAAGCATTTAGGCGATTATCAGGATCAAATACAGGCCCTGCAGCAATGCTTGAGCGAGTTAGAAAAAACCTTGAATCTGAGTATTCCCGAAATCAAAGAGCTTAATCGCCGTATGTCGATTGGGGAAGGTAGAACCCGACGCGCCAAAAAAGAAATGGTCGAAGCCAATTTGCGTTTGGTTATTTCGATTGCCAAAAAATATACTAACCGAGGCTTGCAGTTTTTGGATCTGATCCAAGAAGGCAATATTGGTTTAATGAAGGCAGTCGATAAATTTGAATACCGTCGCGGTTATAAATTTTCCACGTATGCAACATGGTGGATCCGTCAGGCCATTACACGGTCTATTGCCGATCAAGCCCGTACCATTCGCATTCCAGTGCATATGATTGAAACGATTAACAAGCTGAATCGTATTCAGCGTCAAATGTTGCAGGAAATGGGTCGAGAGCCTACACCTGAAGAATTGGGTAAGCGCATGCAGATGCCCGAAGATAAGATTCGTAAAGTGCTTAAAATTTCCAAAGAACCTATTTCTACGGAAACACCGATTGGGGACGATGAAGACTCGCATTTGGGAGACTTTATCGAAGATCCGAATGTGCAGTCGCCCATAGAAGCCGCCACCATGGAAGGCTTACGCGAGGCCACACGGCGCATTCTCTCAGGACTTACACCGCGTGAGGCCAAAGTTTTAAAAATGCGTTTTGGGATTGATATGAATACCGATCATACCTTGGAAGAAGTGGGCAAGCAGTTTGATGTAACCCGCGAACGCATTCGACAGATCGAAGCCAAGGCTTTACGTAAGCTGCGACAACCCAGTCGGGCCGAGCAGCTGAAAAGCTTCTTAGAAGAAGACTCGAAGTCCGGTGGCAGGGCTGAAGGTTAGTATCGATCAGGTATCAGCTCATTCCTTTGATTGGGGAATTCAATGATACTTGTTCTGAATACGTTGATAAGGTTAATATTGCCACCAGAGGGCTTTTAAGCACTCTGCATCCCTACACGGGGCCCATAGCTCAGTTGGTTAGAGCAGAAGACTCATAATCTTTTGGTCCTAGGTTCAAGTCCTAGTGGGCCCACCCTTAAAAAAGACTATAAAAACCCTTAAAATTGATCATTTCATAGGTCCCGTTTTTCATCCTCAAAAAGCCCTTTGTGGGGATTTTGTGGGGATGGATAGTTGACGCTCAACCCAAGCTCCTCGGTTCATGGGTTGTGTTTGAGGGCGATCGATGCATTTTAATAAGGTAAGTTTTACAGCTTTTTCATTCTGTTCACATACCCTATTCGCTGCTTGATAAAGGTTGTACAGTTCAGGAGACGAGTAGTGCGTCGTAATCTTATGGGATTTATGACCCAGCAGATCTTGTCGATCTTCAAAACTAACGCCTGCGGCTCGCAACCGTCTGCCAAACGTGTGTTTCAGATCATGCACGCGCACCTTTAATTCAGTACGCTTACGAGCACGCCGCCATCCATTGTTTAACATACGCTGGATAGGCTTACCCTTGTAGATAAACACAGACTCGGGATGTTTCCCGCGTTGAGCCTCTACCACGGCACGTGCTGTGTCATTACACACAACTAAGCGCTCTCGACCGTTTTTAACAAACTCTTTAGGGACAAGAAAGACAAGGAGTTCTGGTAATTCCAAGACTCTGACTTGCCAATCCCAGCGTAAGTGACAGATTTCCTGATCCCGGCATCCTGAATTCACAGCAAACAAAGCCATGTCTTTAAGATGCTGAGGTAATTCAGCAAAAAACCTGTGCTGCTCATCCCAAGCTAAAGGATAAGGCTCACGCCCATCGAGTTCTGGTTCAAGTTTAATTTTTGGCGCTTGTGCGATCCAGCTTAATCCACGTTCATCACACCATTCATTGGCCGCCAAGTTTAAAAGATGGCGTACAACCTTCAGACCATGATTAATGGTCCGACTTTTAACACCTTCTTTTTTCCTGGCTGCAATAAAGGGTTTTAATGTTCCCATATGGATCTGATCCAGCGTTAAATTTCCAATAAAGGGAATCAACTGTTTGATTAAAAGCGCATCGCCTTTAATGCTACGTTTATGTTGTTTCTCCGTTAAAAATTTAATCGCTGCTTCCTTAAACACCCGTTTAGGCCGTACCCCATGCAGGGTGGCCTGTCTTAACTCTTCGACTCGCTGTGCGAGGAAGCTCTCGGCTTCTTGCAGAGAACTTGTTCCAGTGCTTCCTCTAAGGCGTTGTCCAAAGATCTGTTTTTCAATGTGCCAGACATCACCGCGTTTGCGTAACCCTGGCGTGATTTTACGTCCCATAGTTCATTACTCCTTAAGTAATTCACTGCTGGACGCCCGCTACGTTGCTTATAATCGTCTAACCAGGCGTCCAAATCAAGCCTGTCAAAGCCAACCCCCTGGATCCCAATTGGGAATTCGGTGACATAAGGTCGGACTTCTCGCTTAAATCGGTTTTTGTCCATGCCTAAGTAGGCGGGGGCATCTTTGAGTCGAATAACTTTTGAAAGTTTATTGGATGAAATCATTTTGAATATTCCGAATTTTGCTCCAAAGCAGAGCGATTCGTTTTTAGGGCTAAAACCGTTAAAGTCATTTTTTGGTCCGAACCTTGGCAGACTTTATTGGTGGCTTCATACAAATTGTGTAATTCCGCACCCGAGTAATGTGTCGTGATGCGAGCGGAACGATGGCCTAATAAATCTTGGCGATCTTCAAAGCTGACGCCCGCAGCGCGTAGTCGTCGACCAAAGGTATGTTTTAGATCGTGGACCCGAACCATTGGAAGTTCCGCACGTTCACGTGCCTTGCGCCAACCATGATTAAGCATATGATGTAACGCTCGCGTACGATAACCAAAGACGTAGGTGGGATCTTTGCCACGTTGTTCTTCAATGACAGTGCCTGCAATTTGATTACAAATGACTAATCGATCTTGTTTATTTTTAACCAGTTCTTTGGGTACAATAAAAACCACTAATTCAGGCAATGCCTGAATTTTAACTTCCCATTCCCAACGAAGTTTACAAATTTCTTGATCACGACAGCCTGTATTGACCGCAAATAAAGCCATGTTTTTGAGGTGTTTTGGTAATTCTGCAAAGAGTCGCTCTTGTTCGTCCCATGAAAGTGGATAGGGTTGACGCCGATGAAGTTCGGGCAACAATTTTATTTTTGGCGCTTGTTTAAGCCAAGTGAGTCCATATTCATCGATCCAATCACTGGAGGCTAAATTTAAAATATGGCGAATAAGTTGTAGGGCATGATTAATCGTTTGATTTTTAACCCCTTCTTTTTGCCGCTTTTCAATCAGGCCTTGTAAAGCACCCATGTGAATGGCTTCCAAAGTTAAATCACCGATTTCTGGAAGTAGCCGATTTAAAAGGCCCTGGTCATCCTGAATACTTTTTTTATGCTGGTTTTCATTTAAAAATTTCAGGGCTGCTTCTTTAAAAGTTCGTTGTGGTCGGTTTCCATAAATGGTTGCTTCTCTCACTTGCTCAATCTGTCTGGCTAAATAACGTTGCGCTTCAGATTTAGATTGACTACGAGTGCTTTGTCGTATGCGATGTCCGAAAATTTGTTTATCGGTGTGCCAAACCCGACCCCTTTTTCGCAAACCAGATGTAATAGTGTGTCCCATAAAAAACTCCTCGAATCCATAAAAGTGGGCATTCCAAAAGGATGTCGGTTTTGTCTGAGCCCCTCCTGCGGTTCAAATGCGCTCAAACCGCATAAAGGGCTGTGGATTGGAAACCCTATGAGTAGTGGTTTTTTCTGAGAATAAAACCGATTTTGATATTTTTCTAAATGCATGCCTGAGATGGTAGGCACTGTTGCAAAGTCCGATCGCAGTTGTTTCATGTTAGATCTCCGCATCCTATTTGATTGTTTTCAAAATACCAAAAAAAGATTGGAAAATTTTCCAATCTTTTTTAGATAGGATGAAACCTGGATTGAACGGTTTTGTATCGATTGGTTTTAAGCCAATGGTCATAAAACAAGGAGTATTCCAGTGTGGATGGATCAGATGGATAAACAAGCGCTTAAGGAACGCAGTTATTTTAGAGCTGTACATTTATGCGGAACCAAAGCAGCTTTAGCAGAAAAGATGGGTGTAAAGCCAGACGTGATTTATAAATTTTTAGAGCTTAAAATAGTGCCTCTAGAATTGGCTATTGCTTTTGAAGATGCAACGGGTATTAATCGCCTTTGTTTTTTAGGAAGAGACTTAAAGAATGATTCTGAAAAACAAGAAAAAAAGACTAAAAAAAGCATATTGATTGAAATTCCCTGTGCTCAAATTGATGTGGGCACTTTTAAAAACCGGCGTGCCATCGCAGCACCAGAACGCGACATTATTATTGATAGCGATGCCGTTTTAATTTCAGGCTCAGAACGATTAGAACGTCATAAAGCAGACATGAAAATCACGGTTTCGGTCTTAATTTTAGATTTAGAATCACTTCTCTTGGAGCGTCAAAATCTCAAAGACATTCCCTACTGTTTTTTATTGACTGAGCTCTTTGACATTGGGTTACGTTTTGAACAATGGATGGGTCATCATCCGGGTGCCCGACATGATTTAGGTCCCAATCGCCGTCGAAAAGGTATTTCACCTTGTCCAGCGCTGGACGAGGTGATCGGTCGAAAAGACACCCATATTGCAAAAATTCTAGGGTTGGGTTCCAAAAGTACCTATCACAATCTCAAAACCGTTTGTCGAAAAGGTGTGTTTGAACTCATCCAAGCCTTAAACGAAGGCAAAATTGCGATTGAGACAGCCGCTCGGATGGCGGTGCATCCGCAAGCGCAGCAGTTCGAACAACTCCAAGCCTATTTACATCGTTCACCCTGCAAAAGGAGTTAAAAAATGACGAAGCATAGTGCATCGACAGAAAGTTCATTCAAGCAATACATCGAGCAGCCCCGTATGCGCATGATTAAACCGCAGTTAATGAAACACGAGTTGATGTCTGAATTGGAGTTAAAAACGCAATTACCGTTCAAATTTGCGTTTATGGGGATTTTCTTTTTTTGCAATCGTTCAGGTTGTTTTCGCTGGCAACCCATTCGATTAAGAGCCGAGATTTTTCCGCATTTACCCAACATCGATTTTAAAGCCATTTTAGACACCTTTGAGGAGGTAGGGATGATGATCAAATACCAACATGAAGGCCAGTTTTACGGGTGTATTCCAACCTGGGCTAAGCATCAACGGATCCCAGAAAGTGAACCAGAGACGGATATTCCCTGCTTAGATCCACGCACAGGTGAAATTTTTTTTGAATCTGAACAGTCTGAAGAGCCTCCTCAAAAAACCACTGAGCCTCCAAGCCCCGCATCGAGCGAGGAGCTTGCCTCAGAGCCACTGCCGATGGAGGGCATGCTTTTACCTGCCGACCTGAAACCTATCCCTGAGGATGCTGTGCAGTCACCCTCAGCCATCGTGTGCCATGCCCCGTCCAACGGCACCCAGGGCGATTTGGTTGTCCTCAAGTCTGTCGTGTTGGGGAAGGAGGGGAAGGGTAAGGGATGGGGAGGAAGGGGAAGCGTAAGCGGAAGTGGAAGTGGAAGGGGAAGAGGAAGTGAAAGAGGATCTCGATCGATCAAAACGTGCGTGCTTCACCCAACGACAGTAGAGGCGACTCAACAGGTGTTTGAGAACTGGAAAACCGTGATGGGTTATCTGGAGGCAAACCTAGATCCCAAACGGCAAAAATTAATTGGGAACGCTTTGAGATGGGGTTACTCGGTGGAAGCGTTGTGTGAAGCCATCCAAGGCTGCGCTTTAACGCCACACAATCAGGGTCATAACGATCGGGGAGAACGCTACGACAGTTTGAAGATTATTTTGAGAAGCGCAGATCAAATCGATCGCTTTCGTCGGAATTATCGAACGCC
The DNA here is from genome assembly GCA_018061325.1 of Gammaproteobacteria bacterium. GTDB lineage: Bacteria > Pseudomonadota > Gammaproteobacteria > UBA6186 > Azoamicaceae > CADEGZ01. Next base: position 7,705 of record JAGOUJ010000009.1, on the reverse strand, counting down.
ACCTCGAATACTCGATGAATCAGAACGAAAGCTACAAGCCAGCGTTCAGAGTGTGCAAACCTGGTTAAACACCGAAAGTTTTGAGGATCACAATGAAAGACATTGAAAAAACGGGGTTCAGCACGTCCTTAATCAAAGTGGGCCAATATTATGGGCGCATGGTGAGTGGCGATTTAGCAGAAATTTACTGGGACGCCTTAAAAGACTTTGAGCTCGAAGACATTAAACGAGCGCTGGTCGTTCATTACCGTCAAGTAGAAGAAGGTCGTTTTTTTCCAAAAATCGCAGATTTGATTCGGTTGTTGGAAGGTTCTCCCGAGAGTCGTTCACTCATTGCTTGGACCTGTGTGGATTCAACCATGGGTCGTGTGGGTCGTTACCAAAGTCTGATTTTTGATGATCGCTTAATCCATGCCGTGGTTGAAGATATGGGCGGCTGGATCAAACTCTGCGAACAGCCTTTAAAGGACTTAAGTTTTATAGCGGCTGATTTTCAAAAACGCTATCGCGCTTATATTGGACGTTTACCGCTTCGGCATCCACGCTATTTGGTGGGGATTTTAGAACTCGAGAATGCGGCTCGTGGTTATCCAGTTGCACCTCCGATGATGCTTGGTAATGCGCTTTTGGCAGAGGAGGTTTTCAAAGATGGAGGTGGCACTCATTTAATCGCACAAGAAGCCAGTAGCCGTGTGCGTGCCTTGATTGAAGAGGTTAGAGCGGTAGAAAAAAATCTCGATAAGCCCAAAAAAGATTAAAGCGTTTTTTAACCAAAAGGAGTCAGACCATGAACAGTCCAATGAGAATAGAGCAAGACAAACTCAAAATCTATTTACTGGTGGGTGCCTTTTTAGGGTGCTCCTTGGTTTTAGATCCGAGTTTTGCGGTGACGGTGGATGCTTTACAAGAACCCATTCGGCAACTCAAAGAAGAGATTTTTGGGGGTTGGATGATGGCCGTCAAAATTGGGGCTGCTGCCGCAGGGATTGTGCTGTCTGCCTTTAGAGGCAGCTTTGCACCCTTTGGGATTGGGGCTGGGTTATCGATGGGGATCCATTTGTACGACAAGTACTTAGGCGATGGTGCTGTGGGCGCTTTGATTTAAGGAGGCAATCATGTCGATGGAAAAACATGTGATTTTAAAAACGCTCGATACACCGCTCAAAATCTTATTCTGGACGGTGCCGGAACTCTTGATGTTTCTGGTACCGCCTTTTTTGGGATTGATGATAGATCAATTAACCCTGGGGATCGTCTCGAGTCTGATGGCGGTTTGGGTATCCAGAAGATACCAAGAGCATTTTGGCAAAGGACAGCTGGAAGCGGTGCGCTACTGGTTTTTGCCAAGCTCCGGGCGTTTTAAAAGCTTAGCGCCTTCTTCGGTTCGAGAGTATTTGGGGTAAGTATGCGATTTTCGTTTTACCAGAAAAAGTTTAATGCCTTAATCACAGAGCGCAAATTTTTATTGGGTTTATCTTTGAGTTTGCTTCTGCTCGTATTTTTACAAATGGGACTTCTCTTTTTTAAGCGCGAGCGCATTATTTTAACGCCCCCTGAGTTTAAAAGCTCGGTTTGGATTGAACGCAATCGTTTTTCCCAAAGCTACTTAGAAGAGATGGCCTTATTTTTTGCCCATCTGTTGTTGGATGTTTCAGAGTCGAATATCTTGCCTCAAGGCGACATCGTCTTACGCTATGTGGCGCCAGAATCTTATGGCAGCTTTAAAACCCAATTGTTAAGTGATGAGAATCGACTCAAAAAACAACAATTAAGTCTCCAATTTTATCCCCAAAGCTTGGCGTTTCAAAAACCCTTAGTCGTGGATATCAAAGGCATTTTAAAACGCTATGTGGGTTCTAAGAAAATCTCAGAGGCTCAAGAAACTTATCAAATCCAATTTGGGGTACGTTTTGGGCGCTTATTTTTGAATCGCTTTGAAGTGATTCAATCCAATCAAGCAGGTATCGATGAGGAGAAAATCAATGAATAAATTAAAAGTGTCTATGGTTAGCCTTAGTTTAATCTTGGTTAGCCCCTATAGCTTTGCGGCCACCCAGGTGATGACTTTAAATGAGAATCAACGTTTAACCGCATCGATAGCGGGGGATGCCATGAATCGATTGGCGGTAGCCAATGATCGGATTGTCAATCTCTTTGGGGATGAGGGCACTTTTATGACCCAAAATGATGAGCAGACGGGACAGGTCTTTATTAAGCCCACCCCAGAAAATCAACAAAAAACCCTATCCTTAACGCTGGTGACCGAAAATGGGTTGACCCAAGATTTAAATCTCATCCCCGATGCTTTAGAGCCCAGCACCCTCATTTTAAAATCAGGTGCACCTGTCGTACATCCTTCTTTAGATGCCTCAACTCAGTTATTTAAAGCTTCGAACACGATGGATAGAGCGGTTCAGCTACTCAAACAAGCGATGCTTGGACAATTGCCTATACACAAAGAATCTGTCCATGCTCGAAAATGCCTCGGTTTTCAGATGCAGTATCAAAACAGTTTTGTGGTGGAGGGTTTTAGTGTTCAGCATTGGGTCATTCAAAACACCACCAAGCAAACCCAAGAACTGCTTGAAAAAAACCTCTATGAACGAGGTGATATTGCACTGACTCTGGACAAACATTGGCTTGGTCCACAAGAAAAAGGGGATGTGTACATTTTAAGCGCTGAGGTGCCCCATGCTTAATCCTAAACGTCAACAGCAGCTCTTATTGGGTTTGATCATAGCCTTAAGTATTTTAATGGCGGTGGGTCTTTATCGTTTGCTGTTGCCTGCCAAACCTTCCAAACCTTCGCAAAAACCACCCATCATAAGCACAGGTGCAAAGCGCAGCAATCCCCAAGAGGTTTGGGTGCATGCTATCACAGAGCAGATGAAACTCAATCAAACGCAATTAGAGATTTTGCAAAAAAGTGTAGATACTGTTCTGGAACGTGATTTGAAAAGTGTTCAAGCTTCTACACCGGTTGTGGGATGTCCCGCATCAGCCATTCAAGATTTAAAAGACAGTCTTCAGAGCAGTCAAAATCCTGCGATTCAATCTTCAAGCATTCAAGGAACTGAATTCCCCAAAGCACCGAGCTCTTTAACCACAGGTGTTCCCAAAGCGCTTCAAAAGATCAGCCTCAATCTGCATCAAAAGCGTTTAAATGGTGCCTTAAAAACAACGGATAACACGGTTCCAGCAGGTGCCTTTGCCGAAGCTCTTTTATTGGGTGGCGTGGATGCGAGTACAGCCATTCAAGCCTCAAGTGATCCGAGGCCCATTTTATTGCGTTTAACCCATCCTGGGACTTTGCCTAGACGTTTTCACTCGGATTTAGAAGGCTGTCATGTCTTAGCGGCCTCTTTCGGAGAATTGTCCAGCGAACGCGTCTTTATGCGTTTAGAAAAATTATCCTGTGTGGAACGTAAAACGGGTGAGGTCTTAGAGATGCCGGTTCAAGGCTATGTGGCCGGTGAAGATGGCAGGGCAGGTCTTCGGGGGGTAGTCGTTGATCGCACAGGACCCAACATGCGCAATGCCATGATAGGGGGATTCTTTTCGAGTATGGGCAAATTTTTAGGCCAAAATCGAACTCCCTTTTTGTTTTCACCTCAACAAGGCCTGATGCAGCAAAATGGTTTAAGCGGCACTGATTTATTAAAACAAAGTGCGGGTCAAGGGTTAGGCGGTGCTTTAGATAAATACGCTGAATTTTATATTAAACGTGCAGAACAAATGCAACCGATTATTCAAGTGGCCGCGGGTCGCATCGTGGATGTGGTCTTTACAAACGGTTTTGACTTTTCAGACTCTGCGCTTCGTAAAGCTTTAAGTAAAACGCACGATCAAGGTCGGTTCCAACAATTACAGAACTTATCCTCTGGTACACAAGAACCCTCTTCGTTTTTGAGCCCTTTTCTAAGTCAATCACCAGGAGAAAAAGAATGAAACCTTGTATGCAAAACCTTCCAAAAATTGTAGCGTTCTTGTTATGCACGCAGTTAAGCGCCTGTGCCACCTCCAAAGAACACTTTGATTGTCCCCATGGCAAGGGTGTGGGGTGTCGCTCCATTCGTGAAGTCAATCACATGGTGAATCAAGGTCAACTGGGTGCTGTTAAAACCCTTGATCAACCGTTCTACGCCTCTTCGATGCAATCAGCCCGGTTGCCTGAACAACTACAGGGCGAGGGTTTTGTGGACCGTACGCCCGATCGGATTATTAAAATTTGGTTTGCACCCTTTCAAGACGAACAAGGCCATTTTCATGAGGCATCCACCCTTCACACAGTTTTAAAGCCTGGGTTTTGGCACATGGAGGATGTATGAATGTTTAAAAAGATAGGTGAAAAACTCTTAAAAGGCTTAGGTGAACCCCAAGCGGTGTGGCGAGGTTCTGAGTTTGAGCAGTTGTGCGCCCAATTGATGCACTTTTATCCACTCCAAGATTTGTTTCCCTATGAAAGTTATGATCCAGAGCACCAACTCTTTTTGAATGGAGATAGCCTTGGATTTGTCTTAGAAACACCACCCTTGGTTGGGGCCTCTGAAGAAATGCAAAAAGAGTTGAGCGGTCTTTTCCAGCATGTGTTACCCGAAGACAGCAGTCTTCAAGTGATGCTTTGGGCGGACCCTCATATTGGCGATTTTTTAAGTCATTGGCAATCATTGAGACAAGAGGAACGCTTTCAAAGCTTAAGTAAAAAAAGAGTCGATTATTTAAAGCAATTTGGATTTAACTCCCCCAATCCCCCTTATGCCTTGCGTCAATTTCGCTGTTTTTGGAGCTTTTCAAAAAATGTGGCCTCCATGAACCCAACAGTCTTAGAATCCTTGAATCAAATCAAAGCCCAAATTAAAACCAGTCTTGAACTTCTAGGATTATCGGTGCAGGTTTGGGAAGCTGAGGATTTAATCAACACGCTAAGTGCGCTCTTCAATCTGCATCCTGATAACACGGAGCCTTCCTTAAAACGCTGGGATGAACGCGCACTCTTAAGTACCCAAATCGGAGAAGCCGATAATCATTTAACCATCGAAGCCAATGGCTTGGGGTTGTACCGAGGGTTGATGAACATTCGAAGCTACCAACTGACCGATCCACCGCCGATATGGTCTTTACATGCGATGGGGCAATTGATTGGGGATGAAGATAGAGATGTGGCGCAAATTCCTTGTCCCTTTCTCTTGCATTATGGCCTCTACATTCCTAAACAAGGATTACCGCGCACACGCGTCTTAACCAAAGCCCGTTATGTGGAACGTCAAGCCGAACTGCCCCTGGCTCGTTATATGCCTTCGATTCAACAAGAAGCCGAAGAATTAGCCTTTGTCCGAAGCCAATTAGCCAAAGGTGAGCGGGTGGTTCAAAGTGCCTTTAATCTTATTTTGTTTGCCAAAGGATCTGAATTAACCAAAGCCGAACAAATTGCATTTAATTTGTATCGCAGTCGGGAATGGCGTTTGAAAGCCAATCCTTTTTTTCATTTGCCCATTTTCCTAAGTAGCCTGCCCATGATGTGGGGTCAAGACCGTGTGCAATCCTTATTACATCATCGAAAATTGAAAACAACGCTTTCCACCGAATCCGCCAATCTCTTACCCATCCAAGGTGAATGGCAAGGGACCCAAACACCGGGCATGTTGCTTGCCGGCAGACGTGGCCAGTTGATGACCTGGTATCCTTTTGATAATAAAGCCGGTAATTACAATGTCTGTGTGGTGGGTCGTTCGGGTTCAGGCAAATCGGTCTTTATGCAGGAACTGATGACCACCACACTGGGCTTAGGAGGCCGGGTCTTTGTACTGGACGTGGGTCGGAGTTTTGAGAAAACCTGTTTTTTATTAGAAGGTCAATTTATCGAATTTAAAAGCAAAACGCCTCTTTGTTTAAATCCTTTCTCGACTATCCCGATTGAAGATGTAGAAAGTAGTCAAGATGCACTCGCGATGCTTAAATCCGTCTTAGCCTTAATGGCAGCACCTACCCAAGGCTTGGATGATATGGAAATTGCACTCCTGGAACAAGCGATGCTTGAGGTTTGGCAGGCGCATCAGCAAGCCTCCACCATCACGCTCATTGCCGAGTGCTTACTCAAAAACACGGCCCCTAAAGCCAGGGATTTAGGCACCATGCTTTTTCCCTATACCGCCAAGGGAATTTATGGACGCTTTTTTGAAGGAAAGAGCGATGTGGATTTACGCAATCCCTTAGTGGTTTTAGAGCTTGAAGAACTCAAAGAACGCAAAGACTTACAATCGGTGGTCGTTCAAATCATGATTATTAATATCACCAACCGTATGTTTTTAGGCGATCGAAAAACCCCTTTTCAGATTTTTTTTGATGAGGCTTGGGATTTATTACGCGGCAACCAAAGTGGCGTCTTTATCGAAACCTTAGCGCGTCGTCTTCGCAAGTACTATGGTTCCCTCGTGGTCGGCACCCAATCGATCAATGATTTGTTTGTGAATCCTGCGGCCCAAGCGGCCTTTGATAACTCGGATTGGATGTGTTTACTCTCCCAAAAGAAAGAGTCCATTGAGCAGCTTAAAAAATTAGGGCGGATCGCACTCACCCCGGCCATGGAAGCCCAACTCAAATCGGTCAAGACCAAACAGGGCGAATACGCGGAAGTGATGATTTATGGGAGCAATGGCTTTGCCGTGGGGCGTCTACTTTTAGATCCTTATTCCACGCTTTTGTATTCCACGCAGCCCCAAGATTATGCGGTTGTTAAAAAATTCATGGCCCAAGGCTTTAGTATCTCTGAGGCCTTAGAGCAGTTGTTAACACAAAAGGAGCAAATCTCATGAATCACAGAGCATCATGGCTAATCAACGTTATTTCTCTTTTAGTGGGTATTTTAATTGGTCTTGTGATAAGACACGCAGGCTTGGGTATTCGAGCAGGCCCAAGAGGATAGGGCTAAACCAGGGATACATCAAGGTTGAGTGTTGTTAAGTTTTTAAACATTTTTTTTAAAAAAGGAGCAAGTATTATGAATCGTATCGCATCATGGACCCTCTATTTTATTTTTCTTTTAGTGGGTTTATTTATAGGTGTTGTGATCATTTTTTCGTTTTTAAAACGAGCAGAGCCATTGTATCAACCCGGCTTTGGCGTGGTCGACACCCAAGCACTCGTTCAGTTTGAAGCCCAAAAGCTCGCCAAAGAGTCCCCTAAAAAAGGGGTTTCAGATCAGCAGCTTGAGGAAATCGCCAATCGCCTAAAACAGAAAATCAACTTATTTGCCTATTTCAATAGAGTGGTTATTTTAGCTAAGGGTGCTGTGTGGGGTGGAGACTTACCTGATTACACGGAAATGTTTTTGGAGGATTTAAAGGAGGTTGACCATGCAAGCTCATCTGAATAAAAGTCGTTTTTCTTTTTTAAAATCTCCCGCTTCCTGGATGAAGGGTGTTCAATATTTTGCTATCACTTTTTTGTGTATGGCCTATCTGAACACCCAAGTCCATTTTTGCATCAGTGAAACGGACTCTCTGCCACAACACTATTTCGTACATTTGCCCAATGTAAAACCCAAGCTCAATGACTATACCCTCGTACACAGTCCTTGGCTCAATCAAAAGATTATCAAAAAAATTATCGGGGTAGAAGGTGATTTTATTTGGTTTAATCAAGACTGGGAATGTTATGTCGATACCAAGCTCGTTGGACCCTTGCATCGGATGGGTTCTGATAAACG
>JAGOUJ010000047.1 GCA_018061325.1 Gammaproteobacteria bacterium | reverse complement strand
TTTTAAATGACTATCAAGCGATTTTTGAGATTGTAGACAGGAATGAATCAAAAAAATCGGTGTTATTATCCGAAGAAACAAATCTGAACTCTTCTGTAGATACAAGGGATGATCATGTACCTTCGGCTTCTGCATCCGCTGAAGCTCGCACTTCACTAGAACAGCGAGTGACAGCGCTTGTTTCTGAGCTCACCATACTGGGTTCTATTAACCCGCCACAACAAACAGCGCCAAGTATTTTTAATACATTCCCTGGGAATTTTGCATCGCCTGCATTTGTACAGCCACCAGCACCACGAACCCAATCAGAAGAAATGCTATCAACACCAGAATTTAGACAAGCATACCGAAAAGGTCGAGAATTTGCACTTCAGATGAGTCGCATGCAACAAGAAGCCGAGGCTGAGGCGCAGGCTATGGACGCTGCTAGCCAGCCAGAACCGCAACTATCAGAAGCACAACAAGCGCAAGCCGAAGCAGTATTCCGGCAGGCGCAACAGACAATGGCAAGTCTCTTTCAGCAAAGGCAAAATGCATTCCATCCGTTTAAGCCATAGGCATAATGGTATCTTGAGAGTCTAAAATTCTATTGCTCCTAATGAGGCGCTTAATTATAGTGCAATAGAATTGTATAAAAAACCAGCTTATACACTTTTTGGAACCAATAAATGTAATATTTAACACTTTTTGGAACCAATAAATGTAATGTTCGACTTTTTATGTTAATCTTAGAGCATGAAAAGAGACATTTTTGTACAGCTACAAGCCTGGAAACGTGAGACTAAACGTAAGCCTCTTATTCTTATGGGGGTTCGTCAGGTCGGTAAAACAACCCTTTTAAAAGCCTTTGGTGAGCAAGAATACAAACAAGTTGTGTATCTTAACTTTGAAGCTATGTCCTCCTTAAGTGCTTTGTTTGATTCGAATCTTGAGCCCGCTAAGCTTTTAAAGGCCATCGAAATTGAAACAAATACCAGCATTACACCGGGTGAAACATTGCTTATTTTTGATGAGGTTCAGGCGTGTCCAAGAGCCCTGAATAGTCTGAAATATTTTCAAGAGTCGGCCAATGAATATCATATCTGTGCGGCTGGATCATTACTAGGCGTAAAACTTGCGCATACCGAAGGGTTTCCGGTCGGAAAAGTTCATTTTCTACATTTATATCCCTTAAGTTTCGCCGAATTTCTTGAAGCACTGAGGGAAGAAAAGCTACGAAACTTTATTCAAACCCTCGAAACGATAGAGCCTTTGCCTGAAAATATCCATCAAAAATTATTAGATTATTTTAAAATATATCTTTTTATAGGGGGTATGCCAGAGGCGGTCGTTGAATATATTGATTCTGAAAATTTCGATCGCGTTAGAAATGTTCAAAATGAAATTATCAAAGCCTATCAATTAGATTTTTCCAAACATGCACCTAAAGAACAGGTCATCAAAATCAGCTTGATATGGGATGCTATACCGAGTCAACTTGCCAAAGAAAACAAAAAATTCCTTTATTCGCTCATTCGAAAAAGTGCCCGCGCTAAGGAGTTTGAGGAATCACTGCAATGGTTAAGCGAGGCAGGATTGATTCATAAAGTATCTAATATTACGGTGCCAAAAATTCCTCTGCATGCCTATGCAATATTCGATTTTTTTAAAATTTATTTGGTCGATGTTGGGTTACTGGCAGCCATGAGCAATCTTTCTGCTAAAACGATTATTCATGGTGATGCGTTATTCCAAGAGTTTAAAGGTTCTTTTGTGGAAAATTATATTGCACAGGAACTGGTCCGAAGCCATCAAACGCTGTATCACTGGACCAGTGAAGGCAAGGCTGAACTTGATTTTGTATTCTACCATGATGACCAGGTATTTCCTTTAGAGGTAAAATCGGGTCATTCGCAAAAGAAAAAAAGTTTGAGAGTTTATGCAGATAAATATAAGCCCTCGCTTCTTATTCGAAGCTCGCCCATGAATTTAAAACAAGATGCAGATATTCTTAATTGTCCGCTGTACTTAGTCGGTGAATTAGATCGTTTAATTGGGCTATGTTTGGCTAGTTAACATATATAAAACAATTTGTCACGCAGACCGCTATTTCAGTATAATGGCTCGAATTTTCCTATTTTCCCTGGGTGAGGTTAGCGCTTGAAAAATCCTGAAGCCATTGCGGCCATTCCTATGCGCAATGTGGGTCCGATTAAGATTGGTGGAGATGTGTTGGATGAGGAACTTTATGTTCCGCTGGCCACCCTAGAGACACCCTTATGGCCTTCTGTACGGCGGGGTGCCTTATTGTCGCGTGCTGCAGCCCAAGGGATCCAGGTGGTCGTGGTCGATGCCTGCATGACACGCTCAGTTGTACTAGAAGGGCCCGATGCTAAGACTATCTTGCAGGTAGTACGTGCCTTAGAATCCCACCGCGAAGCCCTAGAGCAGGTTGTAGCCGGTACCAGTCGTTTTGCCCGTCTTAGAGATTGGCACGTGCAGATGGTCGGTAATTTATTGTATCTACGTTTTGAAATGCAGACGGGCGATGCAGCGGGTCATAATATGGTGACCAAAGCGGCCGATGCCTTAATCGCTTGGCTGTTGCAGCGCTATCCCGCCTTAGAGTATGTATCAATCTCCGCTAATTTTTGTACCGATAAAAAAGTTTCTGCGGTCAATGGCATTCTAGGGCGCGGGCATTCGGTGATTGCAGAACTGCTTGTAAGCGAGGACCTGTGTCAGAAGCATTTAAGAACCACGCCCGAAAAAATAGTACAGCTGCACATTAAAAAAAATCTGATGGGTACGGTGTTGGCGGGTGGGTTGCGCAGCGCCAATGCCCATTTTGCGAATATATTACTCGCCCTTTATTTAGCCACAGGACAAGATGCCGCTAATATTATAGAAGGCTCCCAGGGGATGGTGCATGCCGAGCTGCGAGAGAGCGATCTTTATTTTTCGGTTACCTTGCCTAATATTATTGTTGGAACCGTTGGTAGTGGTAAACAATGGCCTTTCGTGCAAGAAAATTTAAAAGCCTTGGGTTGTGTAGAGCCTCGAGAACCTGGCCAGAATGCCAAGCGTTTAGCCGCTATTATCGCTGCAACGGTCTTATGTGGTGAATTATCGCTCTTAGCGGCACAGACCAATCCTGGCGAATTGGTAGACAGTCATTTACGCTTGGAGCGTATCGATAACGCTAAGGGGCAGCCCCATGGTTAAGGTCGGTATCGATGCCATAGGCTTTTACACAAGTCCTTATTGTTTAGATCTAAAAACATTGGCGGATGCCCGTGGCATTGATGTCAATAAATTTTATGTGGGTTTAGGCCAAGAAAAAATGGCGGTGATACCGCCCGATGAAGATGTAGTGACCATGGCGGCGGATGCAGGGTATCGTGTGTTAAAACAGATCGATCCCAAAAGCATCGACACCTTACTCTTTGCCACTGAAAGTGCGATTGATCAATCTAAGTCTGCTGGGGTTTTTGTGCATCGCTTATTGGGCTTGCCGGAGCGTTGCAGGGTTTTAGAAATGAAACAGGCCTGTTATGGTGCTACCGCAGCGATACAAATGGCTTTGCCCATGTTACGCGAAGATCCCTCGAAGAAAATTTTAGTGATTGCTTCGGATGTTGCACGCTATGGCCTTAACAGCAAAGGCGAATCCTCCCAAGGGGGCGGGGCTATTGCCTTGCTTTTATCTCAGAATCCCAGAATCCTAGCCATAGAACCCGAAAGTGGTTTTTATACCGAAGATCTGATGGATTTTTGGCGACCCAATTATCGTGAGGAAGCCATTGTCGATGGACAGTACTCTTGTGAAGTCTATCTTAAATTGGTGCGAAAGACTTGGGAGCAGTACACCGCTTTGTCGGGTAGAACACTCAACGATCATGCGCATATTTGCTACCATGTGCCCGTGCCCCGTTTGGTAGAAAAAGCCCATCAGTATTTATTAAAAATCAATGATGCGCCTAAATTATCGAGTGCTACACTCAAAGCAGTGTTGGGGCCAGCCTTAGCCTATGGTCGTATCACGGGTAATTGTTATACCGCAGCCTTATATTTAAGTTTTCTTTCCCTGTTGGAAAACAACCCTAGCGATCTCAGTGGAAAACGCATTGGTTTTTACAGTTATGGATCGGGGTGTATTGGTGAATTTTTTAGTGGGATTGTGCAAGCGGGTTATCAAGATTCTTTGGATAAAGCGGGTCATCAAAAAATGCTTTCAGAACGCCAGCTTTTATCGCAGACCGAATACGAAAATTTTTATAATTTTCATTATCCTAATGATGGGGCTAAGCTTGTTTTATCTTCCTATAGTCAAGGACGTTATCGTTTGAGTGGTATCGATCAGCACAAACGTATTTATGAGGCGAGCACCACATGCATAAACGATTAAAAGCGCGATCCCCTGCAAAGCTTATTTTATCAGGAGAACATGCGGTATTGTATGGGGCGCCTGCTATCGCGTTGGCGATTGATCGCTATGCCTACAGTACGGTTTTGTCGGCCTTGTCATCGAGTATTTTATTCAATTGTTTAAATCTAAAATACGCACGATCCTTAACGCGTCAAACGCTGAAAGTGATTACCCAAAGAATACAAGAACAATACCGAGATTTTTTAGAAGGGCGCTGTGGCATTCGAGAGGTGTTAAAAAAACCCTTTGAATTGGTGCAATACACGGTGATGCATATTTTAGAATCCCTGAATATTTCTTTGCTACAAGGTTTGGAAATTCGATCGGCTTCGAGTATTCCTATAGGGTGCGGTTTGGGTTCTTCTGCCGCTGTTATTATGAGTACGCTGTATGCAGTGGCTCATTTTTTTGGTCTAGAATTAGACGCCAGTGGTTTTGTATCCCTAGGGCGCGCTTCCGAAAATTTGCAACATGGTCAATCCAGCGGCTTGGATTTGCAGGTGGCGATGTTAGGGGGCTGTCTGCATTTTCAAGCGGGAAAAGTGAGCGCCCGGATGATGCCGCAGGTTCCTATGATGATTGTGCAAACAGGAACGCCAATGGTCACCACCGGAGAATGTGTGCGTGCTGCGGCGCCTTACTTTAAAACAGGATCGATGATCGATGATTTTAGTGCCGTGACGCAGGCTTTCGATGAAGCCTTAAGTTTGCAAACGCAGCCATCCATGCAGGCTTGTATACGGGAAAATCATCGTTTACTGGTAAAAATTGGCGTGGTGCCTTTAAAAGTTCAGCAATTTATTCAGGCCTTAGAAAAAGCTGGTGCTGCTGCAAAGATTTGTGGCGCCGGATCGATTGCAGGCGATCGGGCAGGCGTCGTTTTGGTATTGGCGGAGCAAGATATCTCAGACGTTGTGACGCACTATGGTTATGGCCTGCAGCCTGTGCGTGTCGATACCCAGGGTACCTGCCTTGTATAAGGCTTCCGCACCTGGCAGTCTTATGTTATTGGGTGAACATGCTGTATTGCATGATAAACAGGCGATGGTGCTAGCCGTTGATCGTCGCATCCATGTCACATTAAGCCCGCGCCAAGATAAGCTTATAATGATTCGATCAGCTGTGGGAAATTTGGAATGCCCTCTAGCAACCTTGCATGTTCAAAAACCTTTTGATTTTGTGATCACAAGCATTTTGCTGTTTAAGCCCTTATTAAAACAGGGCTTTGAATTAGAGATTGTTTCGGATTTTTCCGACAAGATAGGTTTAGGATCTTCTGCAGCGGTGAGTGTGGCGGTTTTAGCGGTATTCTATCAATGGTTGGGTGCGCCGCTAGCGCATCCTCTGGTTAGTCAAGAACCCTTAGCGCAATGGCTCTTTCAGCAAGCATTGCAGGTGATTCGTTGCGTGCAAGGTTTTGGATCGGGTGCCGATGCAGCGGCCAGTGTTTTTGGTGGTGTGTTACTGTACCAACCGTCTGGGCCCTATCCCCTGAAAAGGTTTTCAGAGACGCTGCCTATTACGGTGATTTATTCGGGGGCTAAGACACCGACGGCCGTGGTTGTCGCACAAGTCGAAGCTTTGCGTGCACGCTATCCTTCGGTGATTGCTACACTGTATGAAACGATGGATGCGATAGTTAGGCAGGCAAGCCTTGCGTTGGATGCAGGCAATGATGTCGATCTGGGCGCACTGATGAACATGCAAAATGCTTGTCTGACAGCCTTGGGTGTGAATAATGCGGCTTTAGAGGCTATCATAGGTTATTTAAGGCAACAGCCCGGTATTCAGGGCGCTAAAATCTCGGGTTCTGGTTTGGGCGATTGTGTGATTGCTTTGGGTAACTGTACGACAGCGGATCTTACAAGGATGCCAGGCATAAAAATGGATGTTTCTGTAAGCCCACAGGGTGTGTGTTATGGATAGGCAAACCTTCATCAAAAATCTATTAAAAGATTGTTCCTTTGAACGTTCTAGCGATCAAGCTATAGCTTTTGCACCTGCCAATATTGCTTTATGTAAATATTGGGGTAAACGCAATACGGATCTACATTTAGCAAGCACCCCAAGCCTTTCTATTTCTTTGGGGAGCCTAGGCGCTACCACGCAGATTGCTTTAAGCGATGCAGCCTCCGATAGGATTCGGGTGAACGACAAAATAGTCGATGCGAATACCGCCTTTGCACAACGTTTAAGCGGATTTTTAGATTATTTTCGTCCCAGTCCTACAACGACTTTTTCGGTAGACACGCATAGCGCCATTCCGATTGCTGCAGGACTTGCTTCTTCTGCCTGTGGTTTTGCAGCCTTGGTGCAGGCTATCGATAAACTATTTGCTTGGCATTTACCACAATCTAGTTTAGCTATCTTGGCACGTTTAGGCAGTGGCAGTGCGACCCGATCCTTATGGCAAGGTTTTGTAGAATGGCCTATGGGGTTACGAGAAGATGGATTAGATAGTTTTGGTGTGCCACTGGATGTTGTTTGGCCCGACTTACGCATTGGATTGTTGGTTGTAGAGGCAGGTCCTAAAGCTTTTAGTTCGAGGGCTGCAATGCAACAAACCGTTTTAAGCTCGCCTTTTTATAAGACTTGGACCCTTGAGCAGCCTAAGGCTTTATCAATGATGAAGATAGCCATTCAAGAACGTGATTTTGAGTCTTTGGGTTTACTAACCGAGCGTAATGCTTTGGCCTTACACGCGCTTATGTCTACGGCTAATCCACCTATTGTGTATTCAAATGCCCAAACGCTCGCAGCCATCCATCAGATTTGGGGTTATCGTAAAGAGGGCTTTAAAATATTTTTTACCCAAGATGCAGGCCCCAATTTAAAAATTTTATTTTTGAAAAAAGATTTGGAAGCTCTCAAAGCGTTTTTTCCAACATTAGAAGTGGCTGATCCTTTTGCAACACCTTTTTCCGAATGCGAAGGAGGGGCGTCAGCGCTAACGCCAGAGGGTTTAAAGTCATGATCGTAGAGCCTTATGTGGTATTGGTGGATGATCAGGATCGTGTGATAGGTACAGAGCAGAAAATGCGTGCACACCAATTAGGGTTGCTGCACAGAGCCTTTTCTATTTTTATTTATGATACGGTTGGCGATCAAACGCTTTTTTTATTACAGCAACGCCATCTCGATAAATACCATTGCGGTGGATTATGGACCAATGCCTGTTGTAGCCATCCACGATTAGATGAGCCTGTGCTAAACGCCGCCCATCGGCGCTTAGCGGAAGAATTAGGCATCGATACGATGCTTCAGGCGGTCGGAAAATTTCACTATAAGGCCGATTTTGATAATGGCTTAAGTGAGCATGAATTCGATCATGTGTTGATAGGCGCTTATGATAGCACCCAGCTTATTGCCCCGAATCCAGAAGAAGTGGCGCAGTTGCAATGGATCGCTGCACCACAGATCCTAGCCGATCATCAGGCACATCCTGATCGTTATACACCCTGGTTTAAAACAGCATTTACAATTGCTTTGGAGGCCTTATGTTACAAGTACTAATCTCGATGGTCGCTTTTTTGGTGGCTATTAGCATTTTAGTGGTGGTGCATGAATATGGACATTTTTGGGTAGCCAGACGTTTTGGTATTAAGGTGCTGCGTTTTTCAGTCGGCTTTGGTAAACCCTTCTATCGTTTCTATGATCGCTTAGGCACCGAATATGTTTTATCCATGATCCCGTTGGGTGGCTATGTATCTTTGTTAGGCGAAAAAGGACAAGATGTGCCCAAAGCCGATCAATCGATGGCTTTTGCAACCAAGCCTGTATGGGTTCGAATGTTAGTGCTCGCGGCTGGACCTTTTTTTAATCTGGTGTTTGCGGTTCTAGCCTATTGGGCGATTTTTGTTTTAGGGGTTTCTTTACTGGTCCCTTTACTGGGTCCTGTACCGAAAGAATCGGTAGCAGGCTTGGCGGGCTTGAAGGAAGGCGAAGAAATTGTGCGTGTCATGGATCTTCCAACCCCCAGTTGGGAAGCTGTTTCGCTGCAATTATTAAAAGCGATGGGGGAGGATCAAAGCATTGCCATCACCCTCAAGGAACCGCATACCGGGATAGAGGCTGTGAAGCATTTAGATCTGCATGGGGATGAGGTTGATCAAACACAGCCGGATTGGTTGGCACAACTCGGTTTAATGCCTTTGGATTATCGCGTACCCATCTTGGCAAAGGTCTTACCTGGGTCGCCTGCGGAAAAAGCGGGATTGCTGCCAGGCGATCGCATCCTGAGTATCGATGCAAAACCGATGAACGCTTGTTCCACTGTCATTCAAACCATACAAGCACATGTCCATGGCCTATTAACCTTAAAAATCTTAAGACAGGGTAGGGAAAAACACCTTTCTATACAGCCACTGGCCAAAGCTATGGAAACGGGACAAAAAGCGGTTGGCTTTATTGGAGTAGAGTTTCAGATGCCCACCGAAATTCCAGCAGGTTTTGTTAGACAGCAACGCTTTGGTGTGATCGAGGCTTTTGAAAAAGCTTGTCAAAAAACAGTGGATTATTCGCTTTTAACCTTGGGAACCTTTAAAAAAATGCTGCAAGGTAAAATATCGAGTCGACATGTCAGTGGTCCCATTATGATTGCTAAATATGCGGGTGAAACGGCAGTGGGTGGCTTTAAGTATTTTCTAGATTTTCTCGCGATGGTAAGCATTAGTTTGGGTGTCCTTAATTTATTACCGATTCCGCTATTGGATGGCGGGCAATTGCTCTACGCCTTTTATGAACTGTGTACTGGGCGTGCGCTACCGGCGGCGGTGCAATCCATGGGGATCTGGTTAGGTGCAGGGGTATTGATTAGCTTAATGAGCTTGGCTTTTTATAACGATCTGATCGCATTTTTGTAAGCTTTTGACACCTGTAGGTATAGTGGACCCCATTGGCAGGACAGATATTACCCCTATTTAAGATATACCCACCCATGCAACGGAACAGCGTTGCCCTGTCTTTAATGCCGCTAGGTCAATGTCCTCAATACGAGGTTCCTCCACAGCTTTTTTAAACTTATCAACGATCTTAGCACCTCCACCCCGTTCACTGTGATAGACCTCATTTGGAGTCTTATAAGCCAGCGCTGATCAGTATTAAAGATCTCGGGTTTACCATAAATATACCGATCGCAAATACATTTTAGGTGTTGATCTTCTAAGAACTTACGGTCATCAGCCATTCAACCCTCACCCGGCCGCCTACGTGTGCTGCGCTTCCGTGTGCCACCCTTGTATCTTGAAGTTGACCACTTAAAGTGGTTCACTTAAGGGCACTTGAGTGAGGGAACAAGGAAGCCGATGCACCCCTGAGGACTGAGATCCTGTGGGAGAGATTTAGCAGCTTGTT
>JAGOUJ010000008.1 GCA_018061325.1 Gammaproteobacteria bacterium | reverse complement strand
AGGGGTCCGGCCCGTCCAGGGCCGGGGGGTGAGGGCAAAATGGGTACAGGCATAGGGGTATGTTAGTGCTGAGCGAGTTTATCCCTTAAAATCTGATTAGCCATTTCTGGATGAAGGTTACCACCGCCTATTTTCATCAATTGGCCCACAAAAAACCCAAACAAGCGTTCATTACCCTTACGATATTCCTCGCATTGGCTAGGGTGTGCCGCCAAAACGGTATCGACCATGGCTGCGATCACGCTTGCATCGCTTACCTGCTTAAAACCGCGTTTTTCAATCAGGCTATCGATGTCTTCATCGCTCTGCCATAAGGCTTCAAAAAGCACTTTAGCGGTTTTACCAGAAATAGTTTGATCCTGGATCCGCTTGAGTAATTGTCCAAGACGCAGCGGCGTGATAGGGCTTTGTGTAATATCTAAATGATGTTTATTTAAAGCACCTAATAATTCACCCATGACCCAATTCGCACATAATTTTGCGCTATTCTGGTTCTCTCTCTCGCTATGCGGGGAAGGGCTAGGGTAGGTGTGGCTTGCCTTCAACGCTGCTTCAAAGAAATCAGCCAAAGCTTTCTCTGCCGTAAGCACGGCAGCGTCATAAGGGCTTAAGCCATACTGCGTTCTAAAACGTTCCGCTTTTTGTGCGGGTAATTCGGGCAATGTTTGGGCGATAGAATCAATAAAGTGCTTATCAATTACCACGGGTAATAGATCCGGATCTGGGAAATAACGATAATCATTGGCTTCTTCTTTGGCACGCATACTACGGGTTTGATCTTTTTGGGAATCGTAGAGGCGTGTTTCCTGTATCACGGTGCCATCGCTTTCTAAGATTTCAATTTGACGGGCCATTTCATAGCGTATGGCTTTTTCTACAAAACGAAAAGAATTCACATTCTTAATTTCTGCACGGGTACCAAGCGTTGATTGTCCTAGCGGTCTGACCGAGACATTGGCATCGCAACGAAAGGATCCTTCTTGCATATTACCATCGCAGATCCCTAGATAGCGCACTAGGCTATGTAAAGCCTTGAGATAGGCCACCGCCTCTTCGGCAGATCGTAATTCGGGTTCAGAGACGATTTCTAAGAGGGGGACCCCTGCACGGTTAAGATCGATCCCTGAGCAACCATGAAAATCTTCGTGCAACGATTTACCTGCATCTTCTTCTAAATGGGCACGGGTTAGATGAATCGTCTTTGTCGTACCATCCTCCAGACTAAAGCAGAGATGCCCGCCTTGCACAATGGGGTGATCAAATTGGCTAATCTGATAGCCTTTGGGCAGATCAGGGTAGAAATAATTTTTGCGTGCAAAAACCGATTGTAAGGCAATGGTCGATTGCACCGCCAGACCAAAACGGATGGCCATGGTTAAAGCTGCTTCATTGAGCACGGGTAAAACACCCGGCAAGGCTATATCGATGCCACAGGCCTGTGTATTAGGCGCAGCCCCATAGGCTGTTGAGGCACCGGAAAAAAGTTTAGATTTTGTTGCCAGTTGTACGTGTACTTCAAGGCCAATCACGACTTCCCAGGTTGTTTTCATCAAAGGGTTGCTCCAAAAAGCGTAGGGATGGCTTGATGCCAAACCGTATTTTGTTGAAATTGATGGGCGACATTTAATAGACGTGCTTCCTCAAAATGATTGGCAATCAGCTGAATACCCACAGGACGTTGATCCACAAAACCACCGGGCATGGAAAGGGCCGGTAAACCTGCCAAATTAACCCCAACCGTATAAATGTCACAGAGGTACATGCTTAAGGGGTCTTTGGCTTTATCACCCAGCGCAAAAGCAGGCGTAGGGGTTGTGGGGCTTAAAATTACATCAACTTTGCCAAAAGCTGCAGCAAAATCCTGTGCAATAAGCGCGCGAAGCTGTTGGGCTTGACGATAATAAGCGTCATAGTATCCACTGGAAAGCACATGGGTGCCAATCAGAATACGCCGTTTAACCTCTGTTCCAAAGCCCTCGGTACGGGAACGCTTATACAGATCCTCAAGATTCACGGGATCTTTGCAACGATAGCCAAAACGCACGCCATCATAACGTGAGAGATTCGAAGAACATTCAGCGGGTGCGATCACATAATAAGTGGGTATGGAGTAAGCGATATGTGGCAACTCGATGCTTTGCACCGTAGCGCCCAGGCTTTTTAAAAGCGTTAAAGTTTCTTCTGTCGCGGCTGCAACACCCGGATGGGGCTGATCCTTAAAAAAAGCAGTGGGTAGTCCAATTTTAAGCCCTCGAATAGATTGTTCAAGCGTGGCGAGGTAATCGGGTACAGGCAGATCGGTACTGGTGGAATCGAAGGTATCAAAACCCGCCATGGCTTGTAGAAGCAGAGCACAGTCTTTGGCGGTTCGGGCAATAGGACCGGCTTGATCGAGGCTTGAGGCAAAGGCAATCATGCCATAGCGAGACACGCGACCATAAGTGGGTTTAAGCCCTGTCACACCACACAGTGCGGCGGGCTGTCGGATGGAACCGCCCGTATCAGTCCCTGTGCTTGCCGGGGTTAAACAGGCTGCCACCGCAGCGGAAGAGCCGCCGGAAGAGCCGCCAGGTACCGTGCTGAGATCCCAAGGGTTTTTGGTAGGACCATAAAAACTATTTTCGGTACTAGAACCCATGGCAAATTCATCCATATTGGTTTTGCCCAGCAGTACGGTACCGGCTTTTTTGAGTTTTTGTACCAAGGTCGCATCATAGGGTGCGATAAAGTTATCCAGCATTTTTGAACCACAGCTGGTTTTAAGACCCTGTGTACAGAAAATATCTTTGTGTGCCAGTGGGATCCCAAGGAGTGGACCTGTTTCACCCGCTGCACGTTTTTGGTCAGCCAAACGGGCTGTCGTTAAAGCCCCTTCTTCATCCAGGCTAATAAAGCTGTTTATTTGCGGGTCCAGACGCTTAATGCGCTTCAAATAATGTTGGGTGAGTTCTTCGCTAGAATAGCGTTTGTGGTTTAGATCATCCGATTGTTCGGCGAGCGTTTTGGTATGCATGCTTTAATTACTCCAACACAGTAGGCACTAAAAATAAGCCCGCTTCTACAGAAGGTGCAAGGGCAGCCAGAAGCGCTGATTGATCCGATTCTGTCACAACATCGGCGCGTAAGCGTTGTACGCTCTGTGAAGGATGCGCTATGGGTTCCACCCCTTCGGTATTCACCAGGGCGATCTGTTCGATCATATTGGTGATTCGAACCAGATCTTCTTGCAGGCTGTGTTCCTTATCCAGCGACAAACGTGCCAAATGAGCTAGATGTTCAATGCTTTTTTGATCAAGTTTCATAGTGTTTTTTAAGAACCTTAGTTAATTTGCTTTATAAAACAAAATGGACCAGGACTGACTTTATCACAATCTCTATCTTGCTCAAAAGACCCTTGGCTGTTACAGTTGGAGGTCTCATCAATCTTCAATAGGAAGCTATCGATGTTTAAAGCACTGCGGGGCCTTTTCTCTAATGATTTATCTATAGATTTAGGTACGGCAAATACCTTAATTTATGCCATTAACCAAGGCATTGTTTTGGATGAGCCCTCTGTGGTGGCCATTCGACAAGAACGCGGGCCCGGTGCCCAGAAGGTTGTGGTGGCAGTTGGTTTAGAAGCTAAACGCATGTTGGGACGTACGCCTGCCAATATTGTGGCCATACGCCCTTTGAAAGATGGTGTGATTGCCGATTTCCATGTCACCGAAAAGATGCTGCAGCATTTTATTCATAAGGTGCATCAAAATAAATTTTTCCGTCCAAGCCCACGTGTGCTGGTCTGTGTGCCTTGCGGTTCTACCCAAGTGGAACGTCGGGCGATTCGAGAATCAGCTTTGGGTGCCGGTGCCAGAGAGGTCTTCTTGATAGAAGAACCTATGGCGGCTGCCATTGGTGCTGGCATGCCTGTGGAACAAGCCAGCGGATCCATGGTCGTGGATATCGGTGGGGGCACCACAGAAGTTGCCATTATTTCTTTAAGTGGCGTAGTCTACGCCGCCTCTGCACGTGTGGGTGGTGATCGTTTTGATGAAAGCATTGTTAATTATGTGCGCCGTAATTATGGCACTTTAATTGGTGAAGCCACCGCTGAGCGTATTAAGCAAGAAATTGGTACAGCCTTCCCTGGGGCACAAGTACGAGAAATTGAAGTGCGTGGTAGGAATTTAGCCGAGGGTATTCCACGTAGCTTTACACTGAATAGCAATGAAATCTTAGAAGCTTTGCAAGAGCCTTTATCGGGCATTATTGGCGCTGTGCGTTTAGCGCTTGAGCAGATCCCCCCTGAATTAGCCGGTGATATCGCAGAAAAAGGCATGGTCCTAACCGGTGGTGGTGCTTTGTTACGTGATCTAGATCGATTATTAATGGAAGAGACGGGTCTGCCTGTCACCGTTGCAGATGATCCCTTAACTTGTGTTGCACGGGGGGGCGGGCGTGCTTTAGAGATGATGGATGAGCGGGGCGGAGATTTCTTTTCCACCGAATAAGGGAGGGAGATTGTTATCAAACGCTTATTTAGTCGGAAACCGCAGCTGGGTTTGAGAATTTCTTTTTTGCTCAGCTTGTCGGTACTTTTCATGATCGTCGATTATCGCTATCAGTCTTTTAATAGGGTGCGATCCGCTCTTTCCTTTATGGTGTACCCTATGCATGCATGGGTGGATGCACCTTTTCGTTGGGTAGAGAGCGTGCAAGACTATACCCAAGGCTTTAGCCGTTTATTGGAAGCCCATCAAGCCTTGCAAGCCGAGCAACGGGTACAACAGGCTCATTTACAACGATTGGAAGCCGTAGAAGCAGAAAACACCCAATTACGTGCCTTGCTAAAAGTCGACCCCCAAGCACAGCAACATTTTTTAATGGCCGAAATTGTACAAGTACATACCGATCCGTTTATGCAAAGGCTGGTGCTGAATCGAGGCTCTCAACAGGGTGTTGTAATAGGACAACCTGTCATTGATGCGGAAGGTGTTTTAGGTGAAATTATCGAAGTCTCAGCCCATGAAAGCAAGGCTATACTCCTGAGTGATGTCGGTTATGGGATCCCCGTTGAAAATATCCGATCGGGTATACGCGGGATTGTTACGGGGAATGGCTTGAATCAACCTTTGGCTTTGCAACATGTACCCAATACCATCGACTTAGAGGTCGGTGATCTGTTGGTGACCTCTGGTTTAGAAGGTCATTATCCGCCTGGATACCCTGTGGGTCGTGTCATAGCGCTTCAGCAAGTACCGGGAGAGTCTTTTGCACAGGTTCAAGTCAAAGCCAGCGCGAATCACCAGCGTAGTCGGCATGTATTAATATTGTATGATAATCCTCGGTAGTTTTGCCCTGGCTGGGATCTTAAGCCTGATACCCTTTTCTGAGCATTGGGCCTGGTTAAGCCCTCAATGGGCATTGTTGGTGGTGATTTATTGGAGCTTCTATTCTAAGAGAAGTCTAGACTTATTGCATTGTTGGTGTATTGGTTTAATCTTCGATCTGCTGACGGGGGCTTTAATAGGGCAGTATGCGACGCTACTCGCTTTATTGCGTTATTCCATCGCTTTGTTTGGTAATAGGCTTAAACTCTATTCGATGGGTGGGCAAGGGATAGTTATTTTTATGTTATTGGCGCTGAGCACCTGCCCGCTGTATGCGCTTTACCGTTTATTAGGACAGCCACAGAGCTTTTATCATTATGGCACTGCTGTCTTATCGAGTGCATTACTGTGGCCTTTGGTTTATAAAATGCTAAAGGGCTATGAACAAAAAGCTTTGGGTTTCTAAGATGATCTTTTCTAAAAAACGGTTACTGGGGCTTTTTTTTGGAATGCTTGTACTGGGGCTTGTAGGGCTACAATACAAGGCTAACCAGTATCTTGCCAGTCACCCCTCCTTGGTACAAGACTACCTTCAGAAGGAACTGGGGTTTCCTGTCAGCATTGAACAAATAACCTTGGGGGTGCGCGGTGTATCTTTAACCGGGGTAAAAGTTTTAGAGATTGAAAAACCCCTTGTTTTTATAGAGGTTGCGAAGATCCACTTTTTCCCTCAATGGATCCCTTTATTACGCGAAGGCAAGATAATACCCCGTAAAATGGTTTTAAAGCAGCTAGCCCTGCGTGTGCGCTGGCAGTCTGGCAAAGGTCCAACCTTATTAGCCTTGAATGGTGATTCCATACCTGCCAGTATCGATTACCCTTTATTAAAGCAATTATTAGCACAACAAAAAAAAATATCTTTTGTTGATGCTAACATTACTTGGGAATTGCCTGATCAAGTCTTAAGGCAGCACGGTAGCGCTGATATTCAATGGGTGGGTTCAGCAACCCACGATTGGTTATTGACAGGCAAACAGACAATCACTTTAGCCACAGGTCTTGTCTTACCTACTGTGAAACTGAAGGGTCAGGTTCAGTCCAATCAGACAGTGTCTCTACAGATCCTGGCAGGAAACCTAGACTTGCAAGGTGATTTCTATCAAAACGAAACCCAATGGTTTGCAAAGGGCTTCTTGCAGGGACCGGATGTCTTGATTCAAAATATCCAGTCCTATTACACGGCACGATCGACCGATCCAGCCCTTGTGCGCTGGTTTTCAGAGGCTTTTCAAACAGGCACCCTTAAAAAAATAGATTTAACCTTTGAAGGACCTATGACGGCCCCTGAACTGCAAGGGCAAATTGATTATCAGCACGTATATTTTAATTACCATAAGCCTTGGCCTGCGATGACAGAGGCCTGCGGTAGTATTCATATCGATAAAAACAGTGTGTCGGTCGATTTATTAAAAGGACGCATCGGTGATTTGCCTTTGCAAAAAACAACGGCATTGATTCAATGGGGTGGAAAGCTAAAGACAGCTTTGGTAGAGGTGCAAGGATCCTTGGAAAGCACCTTTGAAGCAGGATTGGCTTTTTTAGAGAATAGCCCTTTGCGATCGGATCTGGCAAATTCTTTAAAGGTGTTGTCACCGAAGGGGCCCATGCATTTACGTTTAGGCTTACACATACCGCTCGATGATTCAAAGGTGGGTGTCGAGGGTCTTATCCATACACAGGGGGGTATGCTGGAAGGTTTGAAGGGGGTCAACCTCGATCATATTGCAGGTGCCTTCCACTTTAGTGAATCAACCTTAGAAGCACAAGATATACAGCTTAGACTTTTTGAAAAGCCTGTGATCGCAACCGTAGGATTACGTATTTTACCTGCGCAAATAGCCGTGAATATTAAGACGGATCAGCTTTTTCAAGCAACCCTTCAAGCCGATCGTCGTACCCTGCAACAGTGGTTTATCGATAGTCCCCATTGGCGAGGCACCTTCACGCTACCCACACAAAAAGATAATCGCCTGATCGGTACTTTCGATGATTGTACCGTCAATGCATCGATGAGCGATCAAGCAATGTCTTACGAGTTCTTAGAGGCTAGCGATAAACCTGCCGTATCTTTTTATTGTAAGCACTTTCACTATCAAGATCGATTGCTCGGTGAATTATCCTTTGAATTATTACCGAAGAACAATGCCTATGCGATTCAGAACTTATCCTTGGAGAATACCTATTTCTCTTTAATGGCAGAAGGGCTATGGTCTATGAAAGATCAAAAGCCGACCACAACCCTACAAGGAACGGTGGTAGGGGTTCATATTGACAAAGGATTATCTGATTTGGGTTATGTGTCTGTCATTCGTGAGGCCAGTGGCCGTGCACAGTATGAAGGGACCTGGCCTGGGAATCCTTGGCAGTTCGATCGCAATCAGGTGAAAGGATTTTTTGATCTCAAACTCGATCAAGGCAGAATTTTAGGCGTTGATCCCGGTTTAGGGCGTGTGATGGGGCTTTTAAATCTGGAGAGTATTAAACGTCGTTTACAATTAGATTTTAGTGATTTATTTAAAAAAGGTTTTGTGTTCGATGTATTACAAGGCAAGTTTAATTGCGAAAAAGGTATTTTAAGCACAGAATCACTGGTGATTGATGGGCCTTCTGCAAAAATGCATCTACAAGGAAAGGCTTATTTAAATACCAAGGCTATTGATCTGAGCGTGCGTGTGCAGCCTCATTTGAGTTCGGGTCTACCACTGGCAGCCGCTGTTGTTGCAGGTCATCCAGCCGTGGGTGCGGGTCTTTGGCTGGTGAATAAATTAACGGGTTCAGGATCCTTTTTGAAAATGAACCGCATTACCCAGCATGATTATCAAGTGGGTGGCACCTGGGATGAGCCCAGTATACAAAGTGGATCCTCTATTGCCCCCACCCCAACCCTCCCCCACTAAGCGAGGGAGGGCTAGGGTGGGGGGGGGTACTGAAGCGTGGTAGAGCTTGGACAAAAATGAAAGGGGCGAATGAACGTTTTTGAAAGGGCTAATAAAGCTTCTGCTTCGGGACCCATCCAAGCCAGATAATCCAGGGCTTTTTGATGGAGTTTTAGCAATTGAATACCCGCTTCTTCGAGGCCTAAATAGCCTGGAAAGGTGGCTTTGTTTTTTGCTTGATCCTGACCCGTTTTTTTGCGCAGTGTTTTTTCATCCCCGATAGCATCTAAAATATCATCTTGGATTTGAAAGCAGAGCCCTAGACAGCGCGCATAGCTTTTTAACTGTACGATATGCTTATTTTCTAAGGGTTTCTGGGTATTTAAAATACCACACATGACGGAGGCTTCAATCAGTGCAGCCGTTTTTTTTAAGTGAACCTCGCAGAGATCGGGGTAAGCCAGCGGTTCCAATCGGTCTTGATAAGCCATGTCTAAGATTTGTCCTTGCACCATGCCGTGCATGCCACTGTTTTTCGCGACGATTTGGATCATGGCCACTTGTTGCAAAGGTTCTGCGGGATTCAGGCGTGGATTCGAAAGAATTTCAAAGGCCAAGCTTTGTAAGGCATCTCCAGCAAGAATGGCCGTTGCTTCATCAAAAGCTTTATGACAACTCGCTTTACCACGGCGTATGGCATCGTCATCCATGGCAGGTAGATCATCGTGGATTAAAGAATAGCAATGAATAAGCTCGATAGCCGCCGCAGGGGCATCTAGTTTATCCAGCGAAACGCCCATGGCCTCGCCTGCAGCATAGACCAGTAGAGGACGTAGTCGTTTACCCCCTCCGAGTACGGTATAGCGCAGTGCTTCATAGAGTCGGGTGGATCGGGGGTGGTCTGCTGGCTGTGGCAAGCATTGTTCTAAAAAATCTTCTAAACGGTCGCAGCGCGTTTTGGCATAGTGCTCAAAGTCTAGCACCTAAGCATCCCCTCCAAAGGGTATGGTTTTGTCTGGGTTTTGATAATCAACAAGCATTCTAACTTTTTGTTCGGCTTCTTTAAGGACGTCTTGGCATTGGCGCGCCAGTGTAATGCCTTGTTCAAAAGAGGTTAAGGCCTCTTCCAGGCTAAGCTGGCCTCGGCCAAGCTTCTCGACCAGGGATTCCAGCGCTTGTAAGGCTTGCTCGAACTTAAAAACACCACCGGCGTCTGCTGCTGCTATCTTTTCTTGTGTGCTCATAATCCTCTGCTCTTTTGACGTATCACCGCGCATGTTACTACAGCGTCTCCTTGTATGCCTAGTGCTCGAAAGTTTATCAGTGAATAGCATCCTGTATAAATAGTGTGTTAGAGTGCTCTTTAAGAAGGTCCATTGGCAATTTTGATGGTTATTTAACTTAAAAAGGTGCTACGGTGAATAACATAGACTACGGTTTTGAAGAATACATCGGATATTTACGAGAGAATATTGCGAATTTAGCCGAGTATCGAGAAAGAACGGGCACGGTCGATCTCAGCGTACTGCATGTGCAAGAAGCCCTGTCTAACGAAGATCCTTTTGTCGTCTTTAATGCTAGTCTTGCGGCCACGGCTGTCTTAGCCGATCGGTCGATTTATCACTAATCTTACACGTTTTATCACTTATTCATAAAGGAATGGATAATCATGTCTAAAAAAGCATCTACAGTTCAGGTTCAACCTTTTATACCTGCTTCAACCCAACTGCCAGAAATTACTGTAAAGGCCGTTATTTTGGGTATTATATTAGCCGTCGTTTTAGCAGCTTCTAGCACTTTTGCAGGCTTAAAAATTGCGCGAACCATTTCAGGATCTATTCCAGCGGCCCTGATATCTATGTTGGTTTTAAGGCGTTTTAAAAAGTCCAATATCCTCGAGAACAACATGGTGCAGACCATTGCCTCTGCCGGTGAAACCGTCGCAGCGGGGGCTATTTTTACCTTGCCTGCATTGATCATTATGGGCTATTGGCAAGCATTTGATTATACCCAGGTTGCGATTATTACCGTCATTGGCGGTAGTCTTGGGGTATTATTTTCTATACCGATACGATCAAGTATGTTGGTGAAAGATCCTTTGCCTTATCCCGAAGGTGTTGCGACGGGCGAAATTCTTAAAGCAGGAGAAAGTACCGAAGGATCGAGTAAACTTTTATTAACGGCTAGTTTATTGTCCGCTGCGGTTTCTTTTTTACAAGCGGGTTTTAAGGTGGCCGGCGAGCAAATACAATATTGGACGAGAATCGGTGGTACGGCCATGGGTGGCAATTTATTCTTGTCTCCTATCTTAGTCGCCGCAGGATACATTGTAGGCACTCGTGGTTTGATTCCTTTTGCAGTGGCAGGATTACTCACCTGGGGTTTAGCGATTCCTGTGTTTGTGGCTGCACAAGGGGGTTTACCCGAGGCTGCCAATATCGGTGCGGCTTTGTCGGTTGTTCACAAAATGCACTTTAAATATGTGGGTATTGGTGTTTTTGCAGTGGGTGGTTTATGGAGCGTCATATGCCTTACGCAGCAAATTGTGAGTGCCCTACGCTTGTCTTTTGCGAGCATGAAGAATCATAAACAAGTCTATGCGAATACGCCAAGAACAGAGCGTGATATACCCTTCAAATATGTGCTCATGGGTACAGGTGCTATTGCATTATTAACAACGGCTTTCTTTGCGTATTGGCTGATGCAGGCCAATCTAGGTTTGAGTATGGGCATCGCTTGGGCGCTTGTGGCTTTTATCTTGATAGCAGTGTTGGTTTTAAGTTTTATGGCAGCAGCAGCAGCAGCCTATATTGTGGGTATGGTGGGTACGACTTCTTTGCCAACATCGGGTATTACGATTGCATCGATTATCATTTTTTCGGCAGGGATACTGGGTATTTTATATTCGGTAGACTTTATCGCTCAACCAGCGCTTGCTTTAAAAATAGCAGCCCTTGTTATTATGTTTGCGGCCATTGTTTGTATTGCAGCAGCACTGAGTGGCGATAATATGCAAGATCTGAAGGCTGGACAATTAGTCGGTGCTACGCCCTGGAAGCAGCAGTTAATGTTGTTAGTGGGTGCCATTGTCTCTGCTTTAGTAATTCCCTTTATTTTACAAACAACCTTTGAAGCCTATGGTATCAGTGATATTTTGCCCCGAGCAGGTATGGATCCTGCCCAAGCATTGCCTGCACCACAGGCAACACTGATGGCCATGGTTGCGCAAGGTTTCTTTGTGGGTCGTTTACCCATACAGATGATCGTGGCGGGGGGGCTTTTAGCGATGATGGCTATTATGCTGGATACCTTTTTAAAGCGTAAAGGCAGTACCTCTGGTTTTTCACCCTTACTTTTTGCAGCGGGTGTCTACCTACCCTTTGGCTATGTGATGGGTTTTGTCGTAGGGGGCGTTCTACGTGCCATCGCTAAAAGGGGCGCGCCTAAAAAAGCCGGTGTTTGCGAAGACAGTGATGGGGGTGTTTTATGTGCCTCGGGCATTATCGCAGGAGAAGCCATATTGGGTGCGCTCTTAACCATTCCTTTTGCGTATTATCAAACAACCGATGTTTTTGCGCTCAAGTTTGATTGGTTAACACCGAATGTTGAAACAGGTTTTGGGCTTGTGTTGTATATGGGTATTTGTCTCTTTTTGTACAAACAGGCTAGGCGCTAAGAAAAGTTGAAAATGCTATGACTAACCCGCGTAGAAGCGAAAGTGATAAAGGCCATTTGGTTTTACAGACAGTGGCCATGCCTAAAGATGCGAATGCTTCGGGAGATATTTTTGGGGGATGGCTGGTGTCTCAAATGGATCTAGGCGGATCGGTTTTTGCGCAGCAGTGTGCCAAAAATCGCGTAAGCACAGTAGCCATTGATGCCATGGTTTTTTTAAAGCCTGTGTATGTGGGCGATTTAGTGGGTTGTTATGCAACGATCCTTAAAACGGGCCAGTCCTCTATTAGTATTAAAATTAAAGTTTTTGCCCATCGTATGCGTTATGGTGCCTGTGAGCAGGTGACTGAAGGAACCTTTACCTTTGTAGCACTGGATGAGGCAGGCAAGCCTAATAAGCATATTGCCTGGGATCCTACATTTTCTAAGCATCAACCCTAGATAGCTATTTGCTCTCTTTTAGAAAAGGGGCCGTTAAATGAACCTTCAAGATCATACCCCCATGATTCAACAATATTTAGGGATTAAAAAGCACTATCCCCATCATTTATTATTTTACCGCATGGGGGATTTTTATGAATTATTCTTTGAAGATGCCCTTAAGATAAGCGGGCTTATTCATATTACCCTGACCCATCGTGGACAAAGCGCAGGCGTTCCTGTGCCCATGGCAGGGATCCCTTACCATGCCGCCGAAGGTTATATTGCAAAACTCATGCAATTGGGTCAAACCATTGCCATTTGTGAGCAAATAGGGGAACCCGGTCCGGTCAAAGGACCCATGCAGCGCGAAGTGGTTAGGATCTTAACCCCTGGTACGATTACCGATGAAGCTTTATTAGAAGCTTGTACCGATAATCTTTTGTTGGCGCTGTATAAGGATCCTAACACTCAGGCCTATGGCATGGCTTCTTTAGATTTAAGCCGTGGTGTTGTAGAGCTTCTCATCGTGCATAGCAACACCGAACTCGGCCAACAACTTGCACGCTTAAACCCTGTAGAAATTTTAGTGAATAGCGCCGATCTGTTTACGATGGCCTCTGTAGGGCGCAAAAATGTTTTGTTACGATCACCAACATCTTTTCATTTTGATAAAGCGTACACGGCATTTAAAGAACATTTGGAAACTGCTCACCCCCACCCTAACCCTCCCCCGCTAAGCGAGGGAGGGGATTTGAAAGAAATGCTAAGGGAGGCATTTTTTGCAGCCGGTGCCTTGTTAGATTATGTGGCAGAAACACAAAAACTCGCCATACCTATAGCCTATCAATGGCATATTGATGAAACGCAAGCGGCCATTCAAATGGATGTGCAGACCCGGCGCAACCTTGAATTAACACGCACCCTACAAAATGAAACATCGCCCACACTTTTTTCATTGCTGAACACTTGCAGCACGTCGATGGGAAGTCGATGCTTAGCAAGGATCATTGCTAGGCCTTTACGCAATCGATCACGTTTAACCGCGCGCTTAAAAGCCCTGGCTGCTTTAATCAACGATCAATCCTATACAGCCTTGCAAGCAGCGCTCAAACCCATCGGAGATATGGAACGTATTCTAGGGCGGATTGCACTTCTTTCAGCCAGGCCTCAAGATTTAGTGCGTTTAAGGCGTGCCTTACAACACTTAGAGCCTCTTCAAGTCTTATTATCAAAGATAGACGATCCCTTGCTTGCCACGTATCAGGCAGGTTTAGAAACCTTTCCGCTTCTTCGTCAAACACTGGAAAAGGCCTTACTCGAATCGCCAGCCAACTTCATTCGTGAAGGGGGCGTGATTGCTGATGGATTCGATCCAACCTTAGATGCCATCCGGCAACAGGGAGATCATGCGGGTGACTTTCTAGCCGATCTGGAAAAAGAGGAACGCAGACGCACCGGTCTTTCTACTTTAAAAGTGGGGTTTAATCAGATCCATGGTTATTATATCGAGATAAGCCGTGGACAAGCAGAGGCTGCACCACAAGACTATCAACGTCGTCAGACGCTTAAGAACGCAGAACGCTATATTACGCCTGCACTAAAAACCTTTGAAGATCAGATTTTAGCGAGTCGTGATCGTGCACTGATTTTAGAAAAACAGCTCTATCAAGATTTACTCCTCACAATGAAAGCATCACTGCCGGCTTTACAAGCAACAGCCCAAATACTCGCAGAAGTCGATGTATTGGCTTGTTTAGCCGAACGATCCGATTGCCTGGGTTGGACACAGCCTCATTTGTTAGAGGGTACAGAACTACATATTGAAGGTGGGCGGCATCCGGTTGTGGAAGAAGCGCTTTGTAAACGCTTTGTACCGAATGATCTTTCTTTAGATGCCACACGACAGTTATTAATTGTGACCGGCCCGAATATGGGTGGTAAATCGACCTATATGCGCCAAAATGCACTGATTGTTATTCTGGCGCATATAGGGTGTTTTGTACCGGCTACGCGTGCTGAAATTGGCGATTTCGATCAGATTTTTACGCGTCTTGGCGCATCGGATGATTTAAGCAGTGGGCGTTCGACTTTTATGGTTGAAATGACTGAAATGGCGCATATCTTAAAAGAAGCAACCTCGCATAGTTTAATTTTTATTGATGAAATTGGGCGTGGTACAGGTACCTTTGATGGCTTATCATTGGCCTTTGCGATTGCACAGTATTTGGTACAATCTTTGAAGGCAAAGACCTTATTTGCCACACATTATTTCGAGATGACGGCATTAGCCGAGCTCTATGGCACGGTTGCGAATATTCATTTGGCGGTGGCTGAGCATTGCGACAAGCTTGTTTTTCTTTATACAGTTCAAGAAGGTCCCGCCAGTAAAAGCTATGGGATCCAGGTGGCCGAACTGGCAGGACTGCCAGCCGCAGTCATTACAGACGCGAAGCAAAAATTAATGATGCTAGAGAAAGAAAAAGTTTAACTGCTCGCCGCCCTTTGTTTCTAATGCCTTGATAGCTGCGCAGCCTTTTTTTCCCTCACCCCCCGGCCCGTCTAGGGCCGGGGGGTGAGGGAAAAAAAAGTTTAATCCTTCTCGATACTAAAGGTCAGATCGCCGCCAAAACCTTCGGTACTACTTTCGAGGCTGGTACTAAACTTGGGCGTGAGCGCATATTTTAAACGCACGGTACTTAAGGGTTCCATAATCGTTTGTACATATTGTAGATAGAGTTTGGGTGATAAAGGTCTTCCTAAAACCACAGCTGTATCGGTTGTTGCATGATTATTTAAACTATTTTGAAGGCTACGCGATTCCAGTTTAAATTCATCAATACCAAAACCCGATTCTAAAATGTGTGTGAAGGGATTATTCTGGCCCGAGAGTAATAGCGCTGTTTGAGCCATCGTTTTTTGTTGATTATCACTGTTTTCTTTTTCCGGATCCCCGAGGCCCAAGCCCGACAAGAGGGCTGATTGTCGATATTCATCTTTTGCATAAATTTGGATCAACGGTTTTTGTAAACTTCCTTGTATATAAATACCACCGTCTTCAGCATCAGTTTGAGAAAAACGTTTCGTATAGAGTTGTATATCGAGCAAGGGATTGTTCAAGAGTGTACCAAAAGGAAATAATAAAGAACCTTGGCGAATAAACTGTCTACGGCCTTGTAGACGGTAGGTACCTTGTTGGATAGAAAGACGACCAAAGGCTGCTAAAAGTCCATCCGATCGTTCAGATATTGTAAGATGACCACTTAGATTCGCTTCGAGCTTAGAACTTTTAATACGCAGTTTATCCCCTAAAATAAGCTTTATACGAGGTATTATTTTAAATAACGAAGGTGTTTGGGCCTTTGTATGAAGGATCATCACGTCGCGTGAACGTTGAAGGGCTAATTCATTATTATCCAGCAGAATCAAAGCTTCTGGAATACGTAGGGTGCCCTGAACACTTAAGATCTTATCAATATAATGCATATTTAGATCGGCGATAGCTTTGATAGACGTTTGCGCAGTCTGGTAAAGCGGAATTAATGAACTTTTTAGTTTGAATGTGCTTTCAAAGGCTTTATGCATGTCTGTGCTGCCTTCTAGGCTAAATGGCGCTTTTCCAATCCGGCCGCCTCCGACAAATGCTAGCAGGCTGGGTGTTTGAGGGCTCAGGCTAAGATATAAATCATCGAGGCTAATACCTTGTTTTTCTAAGGGTATACGCGTTTTTAGGCGGAGTGTTGCTTGCCAAGATCTGTCTTTTTGGCTTACAAAATCGAGCATGCCTTGCAGTGTTAAGGATGATTCTTTAAAGTCTGTCTGAAGATGCCAGTGAAAAGCAGAGGGTATTTTTTTCGGTGTTGGGATTGAGGCTAAACTGAACATTGCAATTTTTATCGGATCGCTGGAGAGCGTTTTTGATGTAATAAGGACCTCTTTTATCGAAAAGGCGGGCAGATATAATGGACCCTTAAGCAAGGATAGCAAATCAATGTTTAATTCAGCCTGCTGTGCCGAAAAAGTGTACGTTGCTGTTTCAAAGCGAATGGTTTCAAGAACGATTTTATCGATGAATCGACCCTTTAAGGTTTGATAGTCTAAATCTTTGATAAAATAATCACGTATCAAACCTGCGCCAAGCTGGGTGCCACTTTCTGTTGTAATACCTAGAATCAGGAAAAGAGGTATTAAAGTCAGACCATAAAAGAAAGCCCGCACCCAAAAATCCATTTTAAAAATCCATGCCAAAATTTAAGTGTAGCCTGGGTTTTCGTTGATTGGTCGGTAGTGCTTGTGCTAGATCGATACGAAGCGAACCGAGGGCTGTTGCAAAGCGCAGACCAAAACCGGCACTGTAAAAAAGCTTTTGACCGAAATGATTCATGGCATTACCCGCATCCGAAAAAACAGCCATGCCCATTTTTTTATAGAGTGTTCTTTCGCATTCGATGCTACCCACGACCAGATAGCGACCACCGATCACGATTAGATTACCCAAGGGATCTTTTTCTGTAGGGCCTAGCGATTGGTAAGCAAAGCCGCGTACGCTTTGATCGCCACCTGTGAAAAAACGTAAACTCAGCGGTATTTTACCTTTATTTTTAGCATCCATAGCCCCTAAATTGCCGCGTATAATCACGCGTGTTTTTTCGGTGAGTTTTTGAATACTTTTTAATCGGAGATCGGTACGAATAATATTGGTACTGGATCCCAAAGAGGCTAATCCCCCTTGTATTTTTAGACCTAGACGCACACCCTGATTGTGTGATCCAGGATTAAAGATTGCATCTTGCTGTGTCCACGTATAGCCTATTTGAGGAAGCAGAAAATGAGCATTCTGTTTGGATGTATTCGGCAGATCTCGAAAGGATTCAGACAGAAAACGTGTGGAGAGTGTGCGTTCTAAGCGATCGGCTTTCTTTGTAGCACTTAAGATGGTTTCATGGCGTAGACTGTATTTTTTATCGACAGATTTTTCTTCAACGATCTGTGTGTCAAAATCCACACGATCGGTCTTGGGATTGTTAAGCGGCATACTATAAAGCATGCGGGCTTGATTGGCCCGTTGTGATGTTTTGGCGCTTAGTTGAATACGGTGTCCTGGCAGTGCAGAACGTCTACGTTCCCAGTGTATACGTTCTCGTAAACCTGTATCGGTGCCAAATCCAAGGCCAAAGGTATAATGGTTACGCGCTTTGGGATCTAAGTGTACTTTTAAAGGAACACGCGTGGATCCATGCGCATCGGGCTCTGGTTCTACACGCACATGTTTAAATAATTCACTATCCAACAAGTCTTTTTGTAGTTTAAACACGGTTTCCGTACGATAAGGATCACCGGGTTTAAAGGAAAGGTATTGTGTTAAAAAGGGTGTTGGATAGGGTGCGTGTGGAAAAGAGATGGGGCCAAAGGTAAAAGGTTTGCCTGTTGCCAGTGTGAGTCTAATCGTTGCTTCTTGCCGTACCAGATCGACACGGACTTGGTTTTCTATAAAAGTAGCTTCTAAATAACCCTGTTCTAGGGCTTTTGTTAATAGTAGCTGTTTGTAAGCCTCATAGCTTTTTTCTTCAAAACGCAGTCCAGGTTTTAGCGGACCATTGGTTAGCAAAGTCTTTAATGCAGGGTCTTGTCGGCCGGGTCCTTCTAGCGTTACTTTGAGATCCTGAATGCGTAGGGAGGGACCGTAGGCCAGCGTACAGCTGATTTGCTGCTTATCCGATCGAAAGATAGACAAGATGCCCGATGTTGTTTGTTTGGGCATAGTGCTATGACATTCGATAGTGGGTTCATAATAGCCCATAATCGCCAAATAGCTTGCGATATCGGTAGAAACCCGCTGTTTTAAACGATCATCTGTTATTTTTAGTTTGAAATCCAAACTATCTAGTAAAGCCTTTTTATCACTAGGCTTTAAGCCCTCTATTTTCAGTGTCCACGCCTTGCTTTCGGCCATAACCGACCAAGGGTAGAGGCAAATGCAGCATAGTAGGATGATTCGTCGCATAGGGCTCATTATGTCAGAATCTAAGCCCCGTGGCATACAAAGGCTTCCTAGACTATATAAGCCTATAGAGGCGTGTAAATGTTTATTGTGCCAACCCAGCCCCAAACAGCTTGGCAAGTTGTACGATCCGGTTTTGCTCTGTGGCAATCGACCTTTCGATTTGTAGGGCCTTTTTCAATAGGCTTCGCCACGATAAACGCAGGGCATGACTACTACACTCTAAGCGTTGTTGATAATCATTCACTCACGCCAAGCGTATTCATGATGGGTATGCTAAGCGTGTGGATTCATGCGTCGATCATTGATGCAATACATCGGGGCCGAGGGCAGCCGATTTATCATTACCTGGCCTGGCCCAATAGCCTCAAGAAAAGCGCTATGTTTTTAGTGGTTATTATTTTAACCCTTTTAATGATATTGGCTGGAACCTTATGTTTGATTATTCCGGGTATTATTTTGTCTATTTACCTTGCCTTTGCACCCTACTTAGCGATTATTGATGATAGCGGTATAGTGCAGTCCATTCGGAATAGTTTTGCAATCAGTGACAAATATGGGTGGTTTTTAAGTAATCGCCTTAGCATGATTGCCCTGATTCTTTTTATCTTGGTGCTTGGAATACTCTTGGTAGTCTTGGGTGCTTGCTTTCTTTTTAGCGATAAAAGCGTTATGAATGTGGAAGAACAGATTAAAATAGTGACTATCCCCGTGTTATGGTTCTTGAATGCTTTTCTTTACCCACTACTGCACGCATTAATGTTAGAAACACTTTACGATCTACGTTTAAGAAAAGCAGGGCTCTGACGCTTAAGACGCTTTCTTCATTAAAGGTACATGGTTATGTTTTTTCATGGCATGCCATAGATCCCAGTTTCTTTGTAGATTCAACCAGAATTCTGGTGTAGTACCCAGTGCTTCAGAAAATGCCAATGCTGAATCTGCCGAAACACCACGTTTACCATGGACAATTTCATTGAGTCGTGCATAGCTCCAACGCAAGTTTTTGGCAAATTCACTTTGTGAAAAACCATAAGGTTCCAGAAACTCGGTTTTTAACATTTCACCGGGATGTGTAGGGGGACGTTTTTTAGGTAGCATCATTCACCTCGTTTAATGGTAATCGACTATATCGACATTGAATGCCTGATTTTCCTTCCATTCGAATATAATTCTCCATTGATTATTAATACGCATACTCCATTTGCCTGATAAATGACCTTTTAAACGTTCTAAACGATTACCAGGCGGTGATTTCAAATCGTCTATAACATGCGCTGAATTTATCTGGTCAAACAACTTCGTCGCCTTAGCGTGTATATTCATGGGCACTTTCCTCGCATGGCGACTGAGAATCCCATCAAATATATCTTGAGCTGTTTGGGTCTTAAAACCAACAATCATGGTATATCTTATATCAATATTCGATACATCTCAAGATTCTTGCGAGAATTATTGCGAGTATAGTAAGATTGCTTGAGAAATATTTGTATGGCCCTTTTCTATGGTTTTTGCAACCCTCAGCGTATTATTTCAGCATATAAATTATATAGATATCGGTAGATTCGCTGCGAAATTTCTTAGATTAACAAGGTTGTCCGACTATTATGCGATGTATGAACCTTATAGTGCATGGGTGTTTATCGGCATAATATTCATTTTGATGTGGTTATTTAGTTGTTTAACCCATACTTTAATTATCGATTGTATTCATCGTAGCAGAGGGCAGATGACATATAAGCTTGTAGCATGTAAAGCCCTTGTTAAAAAAACCTGGGTATTTTCGATGGTCATTATTCTCTTAACAACAGCCATGGTTATGGGCAGTGCTCTATTGTTTCTAATGCCCTATATAAAACTAGGGTCATACCTTGCCATTCCTTCATATTTAAAGGTAATTTTTAGTATGACATTTGTTGCAATACCTTTTGTAATACTGACAGTATATCTTGTTTTTGCTTCTTCTATAGCTATCATTGATGATCGGGGTATTTGGAGTTCTATTCGAGCCGGTTTTGCATTGGTTTCAAAGCGTTGGTGGTTTACGGCTATTCGTCTTCTTGTAGTTTGCTATCATTACTGGTTTATGTTTACTTGGAATTTATCTTATAACAATTTCTATACTGGCAGTTTGGTGCTTTTTTTGGGGCACGGGAACAGAGCCGAGTGTTGTGACCGAGACAAACTATTGGATGCGATTATGGATGCTGACACCGCCATTCACGACCTCTATACGAGAACCCCAGCACATAAAAGACTTGTTCACATGGACATTCACAGCTTTCTTTAATCCTTTAGTGAACGCATTGATATTGGCAGTTTTATATGATTTGTGCTTAAGAAAGGCTCAGGCGGCTTAACCATTCATTACTCCCTCCCTCGCTTGGCGGGGGAGGGTTGGGGTGGGGGCATGTTTACTGTGGATTCTCTAAGCTTAAAGTATCGGTATCATAGTTATAGGCAAATATTTCAGCATAGCGTCCCCAATCGATCATAATACGCAGTAGACGTTCTGCTTCAGACTTGCTTAAAAAGACTTCCAATTCTTCCAGAAAAAGTGAGCGCGGAACGCGATGCGAAGGGCGGGTGTCGAGTACTTCGCGTATATGTTTAGCCAGTGGAATCGTCGCTAATAAATGTTCGGCAAATAAACGTTTACGTTCTAAAATATCGGCCGATGCAAAAGCTCTGCCTGCGGGTAAATATTCCAAAGCCCCCTGGCTAATGCGGGTAAAATGAAGCATATCCAGCACTTCCGTGAGTGGAAAAAGACCATCCACGCCCAAATGTAATTCATCGGCCAACTGTGGCAAATTAACTTTTCCGTCTTTTTCATGAAACTTCATGGCATCCAATAAGCCTGCCAATTCATAGATATCCACTTCCGGTAAACGATAGGCATATTCTGAATGTTTGATAGGCTGCATTTTTGTCTTGGTCTTAGCACGGGCTAAGCGTTCGCGCTCACTGGTTGTCATAAGCCTATAAATATCATCCAACAACCCGCGAAAAGCAGGCGATTCGGTATCACGCGGAAAGGGTAATGTAACCGGTATTTCTGCTTGAATATAACCTGGGTCGGAAGAGAAAATAAAGATACGGTGGGCCATCAACAGCGCTTCTTCAATATTATGGGTGACCAGCAAAATACCCTTCAGACCGGTTCTTTGGTTATGCCATATATTCAACAGATCGGTTCTTAATTTTTCGGCCGTTAATAGGTCGAGTGCTGAAAAGGGTTCATCCATAAGGAGCAATTCAGGTTCTACCACTAAAGCTCTGGCAAACCCCACCCGTTGTCGCATACCACCCGATAATTCTTTGGGATAGGCTGATTCAAAACCATCTAAACCAATCATGTCCACGGCTTCTAGGGCTTGGTGGTGCCTGCGTTTTGCAGGGACCCCGAGTGCTTCAAGCCCCAATGCGACATTTTCAAGAACGGTTAACCAGGGAAATAAGGCAAAATGCTGAAAGACCATGGAAATACCTAAAGAGGGTGTTTCTACGGGATTGCCTTTATAAAAAACCTGGCCACCTGAGGGTTTGGAAAGACCGGCAATAATACGGAGTAAGGTTGATTTTCCCGATCCTGATTTGCCCAATAAAGCAATAATTTCCTGTTCTTCCTGTTGAAAGTTAATATGATCTAACACTAATAATTGCTTCCCTTCAGCATTGGTGAAGGATTTTTGAATGTGATCGACACGCAGTAAAGGGCCAGCGGACATCTTTTTTACTCCAATACAAAACGAGCACTAGAAAAAGTATATAATGGACGCCATAGTAAGCGATTAATGACTAAAACATAAAAACACATAACAACAATGCCTAAGGTTACGCGTGAAAAATCGCCTGTATGACTATGTAGGGCGATATAACTGCCAAGACCGGTTGCAATCAAGGTGTGATCACCCCAGCTCAAGACATCTGATACAATACTGGCGTTCCAACAGCCTGCTGCGGCAGTCATGCTGCCGGTAATATAGTAGGGAAAAATAGCGGGCAATAGCATTTTTTTCCACCATAACCAGCCTTTTAATCGAAGGCTTTTAGCGGCCCATTGTAAATCTTTTGGAATTTGCATCGTGCCTGCAATGACATTAAACAATATGTACCATTGGGTTCCTAAAATCATTAAAGGGGATGTCCATAGGTTTACATTTAAATGAAAGCGTAAAATGAGCGTTACAAACAGTGGATACACTAAATTAGCCGGAAAGGCCGCGAGGAATTGTATAATAGGCAGAATCCTATGGGTGAGTTTAGGTCTAAAGCCTATCCATACGCCGACGGGTATCCAGAGTAGGGAACATAGCATGACTAAGATCCCAACCTTGCAAGTCGTGATAGCGCCCAAATAAAAAACGTGTGGGATTTCATCCAATCGAATGCTATCCCGCATACAACGCCAAAGCATAAACACGGCAACCCCTATCAGCCCGATCACAATCGTATTCCAAGCGTAAATGACTATCTGTCTTGAAGTCGCAGCGTGTTGAATAGCTTTGAAGGGCTTGCAGGGTCGTTTATCAGAGGGATTTAGGCATTGTTGTGATAGTTTTTTAAACAGAGCATGGATCTTTTTAATCCATCGTGTCTTCAACAGTAATTGATACACCCATGATCGGCTTGTAGAGTTATTTTCTAGGGCATCGTTATCTTGAAAGCGGGCAGCCCAGCTAAGCAAAGGTCTGAAAAAGAGTTGGTCGTAGCAAAGAATCACGATAAACATGCTAAAGGTTGCATAAAAAAGGGCGCTGAGATCCCTATGGCTAATCGCGAGGCTAATATACGATCCAATCCCGGGTAGCATAATTTGTTGATTATTAACCGAAATCGCTTCGGCTGCTACCAAAAAAAACCAACCCGCAGAGGTCGAAATCATGCTATTCCATAATAATCCAGGGATCGCATAAGGAACCTCTACACGCCAAAAACGTTGCCAGGCCGATAGGTGAAAAATAGCACTGATATCATAAAAAGTTTTGGGTACTGTTTTTAGGGATTGATAAAAACTTAAAATCATATTCCACACTTGGGAGGTGAAAATAGCAAAAATAGCAGCACACTCGGGGCCTAAGCGCTGATTGGGGAACAGATTAATAAAAAAGACAAAGGTCATCGATAAGACACCTAAAATAGGCACGCTTTGTAAAATATCGATAAGAGGGATTAAACATTTTTCAGCTTGTTTATTTTTAGCGGCCAAAGGTGCAAGGGTAAAAGTCACCACCAAAGAACAGATAAAAGCAATCAACATGCGTAGAACGGTATGGGCTGCATAGTGCGGCAGCATCCAGGGCGAGAGAGAGAGGGTCAGCGGGGTGCCAGCCTGGTAAGGGGCATGCATTTGGGTGGCTGCAAAACCCAAGCCCCCTAGAATGCCCAGAATAACCACAAAAGCTATCAGATCCCAAAGATTGGGTTTAAGCCATGCTTTGTGAGGGATCTGATAGTGAAACACTTTTTTCTTCTCCTTGAGTGCCCCCTTTTAGAAAGGGGGCAATGGCAATATCAATACCCTACACAGTTTCTTCATCCCAACTTAAGGCACCACCAGCTTGATATTCTGTAACACGGGTTTCAAAAAAGTTCTTTTCTTTCTTTAGATCCATCATCTCACTCATCCAGGGAAAGGGATTCGTCGCTCCTGGATATTGTTCGGGTAAACCAATTTGTATGCAGCGTCTATTGGCAATAAATTGTAGATAATCTAAAAACATGGCTGCATTCAGTCCTAAAACACCCCGAGGCATGGTATCAATCGCGTATTGATACTCTAAATCGACACCCTTTTTAATCATTTCAATAATTTCTTTTTTGAAAGAGTCTGTCCATAGATGCGGGTTTTCAATTTTTATTTGGTTAATCACATCAATACCAAAGTTAAGATGCATGGATTCATCACGCAAAATATACTGAAACTGCTCAGCAGTACCTGTCATTTTTTGGCGTCGTCCCATGGATAAAATTTGGGTAAAGCCCACATAAAAGAAAATGCCTTCGAATATCACATAAAAGGCAATCAGATCGCGCAATAAGCGTTGATCATTTTCTGGGGTGCCGGTTTTAAAGGTGGGATCCGATAGACTTTGTGTGTATTGTAAGGCCCAAATAGCCTTGGTAGAGACAGCAGGTATTTCGCGATACATGTTGAATATTTTGGCTTCATCCATCCCTAGGCTTTGAATAATATGCTGATAAGAATGCGTATGCAGGGCTTCTTCAAAAGCCTGACGCAATAAATATTGTCTACATTCTGGATTAGTAATATGTCTATACACAGCCAACACCAGATTATTGGCTACCAAAGAATCGGCGGTGGCAAAAAAGCCTAAATTACGTTCAATAATCATTCGCTCATCTTCTGTTAGCCCATTGGGGTAGAGCGCAATATCCGCAGACATATTAATTTCATTGGGCGTCCAATTATTATTTAAAGAACTTAAATATTTGTCCCACGCCCAAGGGTAGGCAAAGGGCACTAATTGGTTGAGATCGGCATGGCAATTAATAATTTTCTTATCGTCTACTCTAATTCTGGCAGCACCAAATTCAAGTGACTCCAAACCAGTATTTTCTACGAGCATATGCTATTTTCCTATGGTTAAATGGGTTAATAAATCCTTAAAATTTACTGACATGCCTCACAATCGGGATCATCAATCGAACAGGCTTGTGCTGTGGTATCCGACATTTGGTTGGACTGCTGCACGGCATTCAGGGCTCCATCATGAATGGTCGACTTCTCTGCATCGCTTGCCC
This sequence comes from Gammaproteobacteria bacterium, assembly GCA_018061325.1. Classification (GTDB taxonomy): domain Bacteria; phylum Pseudomonadota; class Gammaproteobacteria; order UBA6186; family Azoamicaceae; genus CADEGZ01. The sequence goes on along the minus strand of JAGOUJ010000008.1, from coordinate 13,607 downwards.
CAAGGGTGCGTAAATAGTAGGTCGTCTTAAGACCCCGTAGCCAGGCTGTGCGATAGAGCACATCCAATTTCTTACCCGAGGGTGCACTGAGATAAAGATTAAGGGATTGGCCTTGATCGATCCATTTCTGTCTGCGAGAGGCAGCTTCAATAAGCCATTGTGCCTCCATTTCAAAGACCGTGACATATTTAGTCTTTAGATGCGCAGGGATACGGGTAATATTTCGAACACTGCCATTAAAGTATTTCAAATCTTTGACCATGGTCGAATCCCAGAACCCTAGTGCCTTCAAGTCTTTTACCAAATAGGGGTTAATGACCGTAAATTCACCTGAGAGGTTTGATTTTACAAACAAGTTTTGGTAGGTGGGTTCAATGGATTGTGAAACCCCACAAATATTCGAAATAGTGGCCGTGGGTGCAATCGCTAAAAGATTAGAATTACGAAGCCCAGAGGTTTGTACCCGCTTTCTTAAAGCATCCCAGTCTAAAGTCTTGGATCGGTCTTGATCCAAGTAAATACCACGATTTTTTTGCAAGCGTTCAATGGAATCAATAGGCAAAATACCTTGGCTCCATAAAGAGCCTTCAAAAGTAGGGTAGGCCCCACGTTCAGTGGCTAGGTCACAGGAGGCGCTAATGGCGGCATAACTAATATGCTCCATCGAGCGATCGGCAAAGTTAATGGCTTCTTCCGATTCATAAGAGATATCTAACTGGTAGAGGGCATCTTGGAAGCCCATAATACCCATCCCTACGGGACGATGTTGTAAATTAGAACGTCTGGCTTGTGGGACCACGTAATAATTAATATCAATCACATTGTCCAACATACGGACTGCTGTTTTCACCGTGCGTTTGATTTTTTCGGTATCGAAAGCACCGTTGGTAATATGTTGTGCCAAATTAATACTACCCAGGTTACACACGGCAATTTCATCAGCCGAGGTATTGAGTGTGATCTCGGTGCATAGATTAGAACTATGGATCACCCCTACATGGGATTGTGGCGATCGAAGATTACAGGCATCCTTAAAGGTAATCCAGGGATGTCCCGTTTCATAGATCATACCTAACATTTTACGCCACAAGGTGATGGCTTTTAGGCGTTTGAAATTTTTAATTTTGCCTTGATCGGCTCGATCTTCATAGGTGGTATAGGCTTGTTCAAAAGCATCGCCATAGATCTCATGCAGATCGGGTACATCTTCGGGTGAAAAAAGCGTCCATTCTTTATTTTCAAGCACACGTTTCATAAATAAATCCGGAATCCAATTGGCCGTATTCATATCGTGCGTTCTACGTCTATCATCCCCGGTATTTTTACGCAGTTCTAGAAATTCTTCGATATCCAAATGCCACGTTTCAAGATAGGCACAGACAGCCCCCTTACGTTTACCACCTTGATTCACAGCAACAGCCGTATCATTGGCAACCTTTAAGAAGGGTACAATCCCTTGAGATTTACCATTGGTGCCCTTAATACGAGAACCCATGGCACGTACCGAGGTCCAATCATTGCCTAAACCGCCTGAAAATTTAGACAGCAGGGCATTATCTCGAATGGCATTATAAATACCGGATAAATCGTCGGGTACGGTCGTCAGAAAACAACTGGATAATTGAGATCTTAAGGTGCCTGCATTAAAGAGGGTGGGTGTGGAGCTCATATAATCAAAAGACGATAAAAGCTCATAAAATTCAATGGCACGTCTTTCTCGCTCTGTTTCGGCAATGGCAAGGCCCATGGCAACCCGCATAAAGAAAATTTGGGGCAATTCAAAACGTTTGTCTTGATGGTGTAAGAAGTAACGATCATACAAGGTTTGCAAGCCTAAATAGGTAAATTGCAAGTCGCGTTCGGGTTTCAGAGCCTTACCCAATTTGTCCAGATCGAACGATAAAAGCGTAGCATCTAAAAGCTCGACCTGTACCCCTTTTTTAAGGGTTAAGGCCAGTGTCTTAGCATATTGTTTAGCCATTTGTGCCGTACTCTTTGGGACGGGTACATTCAGAAGATGGCAAGCTTCATGTTGTAAATCATTCAGCAATAAACGGGCAGCTACATAGCTATAATTAGGTTCTTGTTCGATCAAGGTACGCGTGCTCATAATAAGCGCTTGATGAACCTGTTCCAAGGGAATGCCTTCAAAAATATTGCGAAGGGCATCGGTTACAATAAAATCGGCTTTGACTTCTTCCAAACCTGCACACGCTTCTTCTACACGATGGTAAAGCCGTTCGCTATCTAAGCGCGCAGTTGTGCCATCTTGCAAGGTAACATGCATCGAGGTTTTAGCCACTTCGCTGGTTTTTGGCAGTTTGGCCTCTCTTAATTTACGACGTTCTTCGCGGTAGAGCACATAGGATCGCGCCACTTGTTGAAACTCATGGCGCATTAAGGCTAGCTCAACCTGATCTTGGATTTCCTCGACATGGACCGTCCCGCCATTAATAGGCAGGCGGCGCACAAGAATGCCTGCGATTTCCTCGGTTAATTTATGTACAATTTCGCTTACACGTGTGGAGTGGGTACTATCGTCACCTTCTACATCCCAAAAGGCTTTGGTAATCGCCAGCGAAATACGGGTATGATCAAAAGGCATGGCATGACCATTACGTCGAACAATCGTTAAGCTACCAGGGCTGGGACTATGAGGTGGCAGGTTTTCAATCATGTCATGATCGAGCGATGTTTGAGGTTCTGTGATGGGTGCGGACATGCAGATCTCCAAAAATAAATAATAGTTACCAAACTTTAGTTTTACGATTACAGGACAGCTAACCACAATATGTTGTGGCACTTACCCAATATCAAACACAACATGATGTGTTGGTACCTCTGTATTCTGGGATAAGGCATTGATAACGTCAAGGCATAACTTAAGAAAATTTTACAGTGAAAGCCTAAATTTTTCGTAGGTGTTTCTAAGCCAGAGTGCTAGGTCTATGTCTGAACTATTTTTAAATCTATAAAAAAGCCCTCTCTCAATTGGAAAGGGCTTTGGAGGTTTTGAATGGTGCGATCTTACAGTGCGTTCATCAAGCGTTGCGCTTGTGCAGCACTTAGATTTTCATCCTTTAAGGTTAAAGTTAAGAGACTAAGACCTTGCAAGCTAGCGATGAGCGCTACGCTCAAGGCTTTAGATTGTTCACCCTTACCCATCGCCTGGAACTGTTTTTCAGACCAACTAAGGATGTTGCTCAGCAATTCAGCAGCACTATGGGCAATAGGACCCTGACCTTTGCAGAGTTCCTGGCATAGGCTACCAAACCAATCCCCAAAAGCCATGGCTTGGCCACTTTGTGTCAGATGCTGTTGAATAAGCGCTTTGAGCTGCTCGGCAGGACTTAAGGTAGACCACTGTTCGAATTGATGGCGCAACATACGCTGGCGTTGCTCAATCACAGCCAAGATGATGGATTCTTTGGATTTAAAGTAATAATACACATTACCGAGGGGTACCTCAGCCAGGGCTGCGATATTGGCCAGGGTGGTGATATTAACGCCTTGCTCGTAAAAGAGTTTATCGGCAGCTTCTACCAAACGTGTTCGTTTATCAGTCTTTTTATGCATTTCTAATCCCCTACGACCTATCATGTTTATTTTTAATAAGATAACTAAAGTAAGTCATTATACGAAGTTGAAAATAATATTCAATACTATTTATATATACAGCTTTTGTGAGTTTTTTGCCAAGGTCTTTGCTTTTATTTGAATAGTGCCAGCATATAGACTAAGTTAACTTAATAAAACGATGAATTTCTGGGTTTGGAGGGCCGATCATGCGCACAGATAATCAAGATACACTGAGAGGTCAAGAACAAACCCCTGAAGAAAATTATCAGCTGGCCTTACAATATTTAGAAGGTGATGAAAGCCAATCCATAGAAAAAGATGTTTCAAGAGCCATTACTTTTTTTGAATTGGCTGCGGACAAAGAACATGTCGAAGCACAATATCAGCTTGGGATGCTTTATCTAAACGGCTTTGGGTGTACGCAAAATGATGAGACTGCAAAAAGGTGGTTTCAGCGAGCAGGTCTCAAGAAGCATACAGAAGCCATGTGTTGTTTAGCATTGATTGAAATGGATCAGAAAAATTATCCGACGGCTATCGCGCTATATGAGGCTGCAGCCAATGCAGGTCATGTAGACGCGCAATATAAAATGGGCCTGCTTTATCTTAGGGGGCATGGGGTTGCACAAAACTATAAAATAGCTAGAGAGTGGTTTAAAGGTGCCGCTAAGGATAAGTATCCAGCAGCATTACACGAGTTGGGATGTATGTATGCAAAAGGATGGGGTGTCATACAAGACCACGAAACAGCTAAAAATTATTTTTTAGAAGCGAGTCAAAAAAATCATGCTGAATCATCTTACTGCTTGGGTTTATTATATCTACACGGGGTACTCCTTCCAGACGGTTACACAATTGATTTTTTATCGCCTAATCAAGACTTAAAACCAGGGACAATCTATGTTGAGTATGATGGATTAGATCTTAACTATAAGGCGCTTAGCTTTTTTTCTGACAAACCTAAAGAGGGCGTCATTAATTTTTTAGAATTGCCTGAGTTAGACGAACTATCCAGTGATTCTTTAAGCTTGGACGATATAGAACCATTGTCGCCTGCTATTTTGAAAATAGTTTTTTTAAGAAATGATATAGAGCCTGAAGCAGATTATAATAATGCTCGACATTTTTTAGAACATGCGGTAGACCATGGGCATGTGGAATCTATGTATCAGCTGGGTCTTATGTATGAAGTGAGTGTGCGTCATGCAAACAATGATCAAGAAGCCAAAGAATTATGTATAGTCGCGAAATGTTGGTTTGAAACAGCAGCTAAAGAAAATCATCCCGATGCTCAATACCGATTAGGTTTATTGTATGAAGAAGGTTTTGGTTGTGAGAAAAATATTGAAAAGGCTGGAGAGTGGTTTCAAAAAGCTGCGGAGCAGCAACATGAGGAGGCTGCGAAGAAGTGTGCTGCATTGTTTCTTAGGCCCTCAAAAAAACCCAGAAGATAGCCTGTCTTGAGATTGTCGCTAAAGCGGGTTGCGTAATTTTTGTGTTCTAGGGTTGGCGCAGTGTGCAGGTCTGTTGCTGATGGGTCATGGATAATGCTGGGTTTTAAATAAATTCTTTACAAGCTCTTAGCCTATTGGATATTATGAGCATAAGGTAAGCTACATAAAGTAGCCTGCGTCAGGGGCTAAAGCTATGCATACTGTACCTGATGATACCCTAGAGCCTTTCGAACTATTCGCAGATGACCAATACGAAAAGCTAGAGCTTTTTGATGAATTCGGAAATCCCCTGGATGAACTATTGGGTGGGTTAGACGAGGTAGGCTATAGCAACAGACAGGTGCTATCTGCCGATTCAGCAACCCAACAAAGCTATGCGCTACCGTCCCTTATCTTTCGCTTAACAGCCGACAAGCTCGTTATAGAAAAACAAGTGGGTCAGAATCTTCAGAGACTTTTTGCAACACAGCTGCAATTCTCGGCAGAACGTTCGGTTGTTGAATTAGGGGCATTTGCAGATGCTTTCGTTGTCTCTTTGTACGCTGATCATGGATTTTCACTACAATTGGACAATCTTGGTTTTAATATCAAGTTGTTTTCAACCGTACCTGTGGTTTTGCGCAAGCCTTTAAAAATAGGGGGTGATCTTCACTTGCAGGTACCCAACCTTTCAATTGATAAAAACGTTGAGATAGAGGCAAAAACCTTAAAGACGCAAGGTACTCTTATCAATCGAGGTCGCTTATACGCAGAAGAGATGGTTTTAGAACGCGCTTCTGGACAGGCAAAGGACCTCACTTTAGATAATGAAGAGGGTTATATTGTATATAAAGAGGAGATTGGGTCTGAGGAAGAGCCTGTGTGTAAGCTCAGGATAAATCATGGCACTGTTTTAAATCAAAAGGGTGAAATCCGTGGCCATCAAGTCGATATTGCTGCCAATCGGGTTATACATTTTTAGGTCGTGATGTTCCATCAGTCTATGTGAGTGATCATTTATTAATGATGCCAATAGCTGTGTCTAATGGTAGCTTTTTTTGAGATTAAAAATTCAACGGAAATTATTGGACCCTTTCATAACCAGGGTCATTTAGGAACAGGCGCCTTAAAAATTGATTCAAGCTCTAGCTCATCAATATGGGAAGCAGGGACTGCTTCTGTAGATGGAGACTGTCAACTTAGGGGTCAGTTTGAACTTAAAACTATAAACACAACGTTTAATGCAGACTATTACAGTGGTGGAAATGTTTTAGCGGGGAAGGGCTCTATAAGCCTGCCCACAACACCCTTAATCTATTATGTGTCTTTGCTGAATAAACAAGGGCTTGAGGTGCTACATCCCAAGTTATATTTTACACAGGCTATGCATGATGAAGTAAGGGGGAAACCGGACAGTCTTATTAGAAGTTCTGTCTTTTTGGCTTTTAGCAAACGTTTTAGTGCTAAGCAGATCCTAGCGCTGACAAGCGCCTTGCCGGCTTTACAACAAGCAGTGCAACACGTTTTGGAACAGAGTCCTTCGGTACAAGCCTGTTGGTGCGTGCTAATTCGGATTGTGCAAAACCCTTTACTTGTGTAGGATTAACGACGCTCACCTTGTAGCTATTTTCAAACAAATAGGTAGCCAAAGCTTCACCATAAACCCCTGTTGCCTCCAAGCAAACATGTGGTTCTAAAGCTTCATGTTTTTTTAACCACTCTATTAGCTCTACAAAACCACTGAGTTTATTGTCAAATTTTTTAGTTTTTACCTTGTTGTTTGAAAACAAAAAATAGCAGCATCAAATTTGGCCTTGCTAATATCAATTCCTACGCTTGTGTTTGACATAAAATCCTCCTTTTGTGCTAGCATCGAGTACTTGGACAGCTTATTCAAGACTAACCTTGTGAATACAGGCTCATCGATATTCGAGGCCGAAGATACCGTCCAGTCTTATAGAATAAGAGTGGGACAAGTTGCAGGATCTCATTTACAGGATCTTAGTCCTTAGGGGATACACGGCATTTCTTGTCCCTTCGCCCAGGTGCCCCTGGACGATTTAACTACTTTTCAGTAGTCAAAGGCAAGATACAAGGGGATACATGAGGGAATAGGTATTAAAAGCTAAAGCCTTTTAGCTTTCTCTTAAGCTTGCAAAAGCTTCCAAAGCGCTTTTTCGAGAACGTTGGAGATCGACTATAGGTTTGGGATAGGTTTCTCCTAAAATAATGCCTGCTTCCTTTAAGACAGTAGAAGGGGCCGACCAAGGTTCGAAGAGATATTTGATGGGCAGCTTAGCTAATTCAGGCACAAATCTTTTGGTGTAAATACCCTCCAGATCAAATTTTTCACCTTGGGTAATGGGATTAAAAATCCTGAAGTAGGGGGCTGCGTCAGCACCCGATCCGGCGATCCATTGCCAGCCAGCACTGTTGTTGGCCAGATCTGCATCGACCAAGCAATCCCAAAACCAGGCAGCACCATGACGCCAATCAAGATTTAAGTTTTTGACTAAAAATGAACCTACGATCATGCGCACACGGTTGTGCATAGTGCCTGTTTGCCAAAGCTCTCGCATGCCTGCATCTACGATGGGATAGCCTGTTTGTCCCTTCTGCCAGCTTTTTAAAAGGCTCGTATCATTTTGCCATGGGAAGCGATCGAATTTTCGTTGAAAATTTTTGTAAGGTAGTTCAGGAAAATGGTAAAGAAGGTAATAGGAGAATTCGCGCCAGACCAGTTGCCTGACAAAGTGTTCAATATCGTGCAAGGGTGTTTTGGCATTCATTTTTTCCATCTGGGCTGTATGCCACAGTACATGGGGGGAAATCTCTCCAAAATGCAGATGGGGTGACAAGCGAGAAACATTGGACCTGGCCGGAAAATTTCTGCCTTCTTGATAGTGGTTCAAACCCTTTTGAAGAAAGTCTTTGAATCTTTTGTGTGCGGCTTTTTCTCCAACGGTCCAATGTGCTTCTAAGGATTCATGCCAGGGTATTGTGGGTAATAGATTTAAAGTTTCGATAGACAAGGTGTTGCAGCGATCGACTATACAGTCTAATTTTTTAGGTTTTCCTAGGGGTGTTCGGGGTGAAGGGGCATTGAGACATCCTCTCTGATAAAAGGGTGTAAAAACCTTATAGGGCATTCCATCACTTTTGAGGATTTCCCAAGGCTCAAATAGTAAAGAGGCATTAAAACTTTTGCAATCGATGTTTATTTTTTTAAGACATGATTTAATAGAAGTGTCTTCAGAAATTCGCCAAGGTTCATAGCAACGATTCCAATAAACAGCCTCTATTTTATAGGCTTCTATAAGCTTTAAAATAATGGTTTGGGCATTGCCGATATAAACATTCAATTGATTATTTAGGCTTTGATGAAGTTTTGAAAGGGAATGATGCAACCACCAACGGCTGGCAGATCCCATGCTAAAATAATCTTGCTTCTTTTCCTCTAAAATATAGATGGCCAGAATAGATCCCTGTTCAAGTGCAGCATGTAAAGCCGGGTTATCAACCAAGCGTAAATCTTGACGAAACCAAACAAGGGTCTTTTTCATGATTATCGCACCGAGAAAATATTTTGATAATAAACTGTATTTTACAAGTTCCTATCATTCAATACATCCAGTGCGTTGTCAATGGCAATAAGGATCCAAGGGAAAACGGATTTTTTATAAGAGCTTAGCGATAAAATAAGACTTATGTTAGGATGACGCGATGACATCTTATTATAAAGGCCCCGTTTCGGATCATTTTAATGGGAAGCGATTTTACAATCCTGGTAAGCCTCAGAATCAAGGTTTTTTTGAGTTGCTAAAATGGCGGATCACTGCCAAACCGAAGCCATGGCCTTTATCGATGAAAAATAGTTTGGAGGATAAACCACCCTCTCGGGTCGAAGGTTCCGATTTAAGGGTTACCTCTGTAGGCCATGTCACTTTTTTAATTCAAAGCCAAGGCATCAATGTGTTAACGGATCCCGTATGGTCTGATCGTGCAAGCCCCTTTACTTGGCTAGGACCTAAGCGGGTGCATCCACCGGGTATTCGATTCGAATATTTACCCTGTATTGATATCATATTGCTCAGTCATAACCACTATGATCATTTAGATTTAACAACGCTCAAAAAACTCTGGGAACGTGATAAACCTCGGATTATTACACCACTCGGTAATGATGCCATCATTCATGCTTTTGACTCGAAGATAGGCGTTGAAGTCTATGATTGGGGTGATACCCTTAAGATTAGCCCATACATGAATATCCATTTGGAACCCATGCAGCATTGGTCTGCCAGAGGTATTTTTGATAGAAACAAAGCCTTATGGGCTTCTTTTGTAATCACAACACCCAACGGTAATATTTATTTTGTGGGTGATTCGGGTTATGGTCAGGGGGATTATTTTAGGCAAGCATTACAAAAATACCATCCATTTCGTTTGGCATTGCTTCCTATCGGAGCGTTTAAGCCGGAATGGTTTATGGCCTATAGCCATATGAGCCCTGTAGAGGCCATTAAAGCCTTCAGGGATCTCGAACAACCCTATAGCATTCCGATGCATTATTCGGTTTTTCCTTTGGCGGATGATGGCTATGATGAAGCACTGCATATTTTTCAAGAAGAAGCCCAGAAACAGTCGATTGATTTGAATGTCTTTAAACCTCTACAGGTAGGAGAATGTTGGTTTGTGCCTGAAAAATAAAGTTCAATTTTTGTATAAGCTTAATTGCCTATCATTTGAAATCAGTATCTGAGTGATTATCCAAGATTCAAGATAAATCCTTATGCGAAACTTTGAACAAAAGAATTTTTTAGTTTTTAACTAAAAAAAGGTTGTGGCGATAGTTTTGAATGTATGTATAATGAGCTCAAGAAATTAAAAAAGGGGTCATTGACATGAAAAAACTATCAACACCGGCTCTTATCGCGAGCATGCTTTGTATTGTTGGGGCTTTGAATTGGGGATTGGTTGGGTTCTTAGATTTTAACTTAGTAGCTTATCTCTTTAAAGGCTATCAAACGCTTGAAAGAATCGTTTATGCGCTGGTAGGAATATCTGGTTGCTATGCAGGGTACAGTCTCTTTTTTGGTTGTTCTGCTTGGTGTGAACGTTCTTAAGGACTTTGTTTGAATTAAAGAGGAGCCATCCTAAAGGAATGTCTCCTCTTTTCTTATAAAGATTTTCTTGAACCAATATTTTTTGTACCATCATCCCAAGTTTTCTAGGGTAGACTATGGCTCGTTTTTTAATCATCGCGGCTTCTAGTGCTATAGGACAAAGTGTTGTAGAACAGCTTGTCAATGTGGGGCATACTGTGATTACCACCGCCCGCAATGATTCTAAAATAAAGCCCGATTATTATTTAGAGGCTTCTGATTTTCAGGCTGTTGATGAAGTTTTTTCAAAAGTCGGTGAATTAGACGGCGTTCTAAACTGCAGTGGTTCTTTGCTTCTAAAGTCAGCTCATACTACCACAGAGGCCGAATACCATTCAGTCATTCAGTCTTCCCTAAGTACGGCTTTTGCAACGGTTCGATCCTCAGGAAAATATATGACTCAAGGGGGATCAGTAGTACTGATGGCCTCTGCCGCCGCTAGGATAGGACTACCCCATCATGAGGCGATTGCGGCTGCCAAGGCGGGTATCATAGGTCTTATGTTATCGGGTGCTGCAACTTATGCGGGTATGAATTTAAGATTCAACGTAGTGGCTCCGGGTCTCATCGAAAGCCCTTTAACGGCTTCTATCACGACTAATCCTTTATTACGCAAAGCTTCTGAATCGATGCATGCTTTGGGTCGATTAGGAAAACCTATCGATGTGGCCAATGCCATTGTTTTTCTCTTAGATCCTCAGAATAGCTGGATGACTGGACAAGTACTTGGCGTGGATGGTGGTTTGGGCAGTATCCTTTCCAAGCCTAAAAAACCATAAATTTTAAAGAGATTTCATCATGACTAAGCTTAGGCTCATTCTAAACGATCAGCTATCTTCCAGTATTGCTACGCTTAAGAACGTGGATAAATCCTCCGATATTTTGATGTTCTGTGAGCTGATGGAGGACGCAACTTTTGTGAAGCATCACCAAAAAAAGCTAGCTTTTTTATGGTCAACCATGCGGCATTTTGCAAAAGACTTAGCGCTGCAAGGTTTTAAAATACGCTATTTATACCTCGATGATCCAAACAACTCAGGTAGCCTGGAACAGGAGATTTTAAGAGCCTTGGCTGAACTTCAGCCGGATCACTTGATTCTTACTGAACCCAGTCAATGGTCTTTGATAGCCTTTTTTAGAGGTTTAGAGCAGCGTCTAGCAATACCTGTGATGATGCTGGAAGATCAAAGGTTTTTGGCAAGCCACGAGGATTTTAGAACCTGGGCACAGGATAAAAAGCAGCTTCGGATGGAATTTTTCTATCGCATGATGCGAAAGAAGCATCATTTGTTGATGGAAGAGAACAACCAACCTTCTGGTGGGCGTTGGAATTACGATACCGATAATCGAAAGCCCCCTAAAAAGGGTATGACCTTTTTACGAAGGATAAGTCATCCAAAATCCGATATCACTCTATCGGTCTTAAAGTTGGTGGCCCAAAGATTTTCAGATCATTTTGGGACCTTAGAGCTTTTCCATTATGCGGTCACACGCAAAGAAGCCCTTATAGAACTACAGCATTTTATGGAAAAGATTTTGCCCTGTTTTGGGGATTATCAGGATGCGATGGTAGCAGGGGAGCCCTATTTAAATCATTCTCTCCTGTCATCCTATTTAAATGTGGGGCTTTTAGAACCCCTTGAAATCTGTCGAATGGCTGAGGCCGCCTATCGTTCGGGGCAAGCCCCCTTGAATGCCGTGGAGGGGTTCATACGACAAATTTTAGGCTGGAGAGAATATGTACGTGGGATCTACCACTGGTCTATGCCCGGCTATGCCGAACTTAATTATTTTGAGGCTAAAAGACCCCTGCCAGCATTCTATTGGAGCGGGCATACGAAGATGTTTTGTATGGCTGAGTCTATAGCGCATACCCGTGAGCATGCCTATTCCCATCATATTCAACGACTTATGGTGACAGGTAACTTTGCACTATTGGCAGGACTGGATGTCAAAGAGGTCCAGGCTTGGTATTTGGCCGTGTATTCGGATGCCCATGAATGGGTGGAAATGCCTAACACCTTAGGGATGGCTTTGTTTGGGGATGGGGGGGTGATGGCCAGCAAACCTTATGCAGCCAGCGGTGCTTATATTCATCGCATGAGTGATTTTTGTGAACAATGTTACTATGATCCTAGCATAGCCTTGGGCGAAAAGGCCTGTCCTTTCAATGCACTGTATTGGGATTTTATGGCTCGCAACCAGAAAAAACTCCAAGCGAACCCTCGTGTTACCTACATGCTTTCTAATTGGAATCGTTTTAGTGATGAGAAACAAAAAGCTCTTCAAAATCAAGCTCAAAAAACAATCAGAACTATGGAAGAAGGTTGTTTGTAAAAAAACTAAAATGAGAAAATACTGAAAAGGTAAAAGCTATGACTCTTTTTGAATCCTTGCTTATCATTTTTTTAATTGTATTAATAGGTTGTTTGTGCGCGCGCATAAAATTATTTGATGATGCTAAGATAGAAGGTTTTGAAGTTTTTTTGTTTAAGATATCGATGCCCTGTTATTTATTTGGCTCGACTTTAAACTATGATTTTTCTGTATTATTGAACCCCGCCTACATCTTTAGCTATCTTGCGACTTTTTTACTGATGTGCACGATCGTTTTTGTCTGTTATTGGGGTAACACACTATCAGAGAAGTGTATCAGGACGTTGTCAGCAAGTTATGTAAGCTCTTCTATTTATACATTGCCTGTGATTGGCTTTTTATTTGGAGATCCCAAAGCGCCCATACTAGGAAGTCTCTTGCAAGTTATTATGATTCAACCTTTTTTTATTATCATGCTTAGTTTCAATAAACATAAAGAAAAAACCATGCTTCGTCGATTGTTAACGCCTCTGTGTACGCCTTTGATTTTTATACCCATCCTTGGGATGTTGTGCAATCATCTTCATTATAGACCTGCAGCTGTGATAATGAACGTCCTAGAAAACCTTGGGATGGGGGTCTCGAGTATGGCTTTATTTGTTTTTGGTTTAAACTTGGGTAGCATTAGGCTTAATAAGAGTCTCAAAGATAAAAAAGTATGGTTCTTGGTGTTTATGAAAAATATTATGCATCCCATCCTGGCATTTTTTATAGGCTATAAAATATTCCATTTAAAGGGTTACTGGTTGAGTTCCTTAGTGATTTCCACTTCAGCGCCGACTGCATTGATGGTTTATTTTATAGCAAAACAATTTTCAACCGATCAGCATTTGTCTAAAATGGTTTTGGCTCTCAGTTCTTTTTTTTCTATAACGCTTCTTTTTTTTATCGTGTATTTTACCCAAAAAATTTAAACTTCCAAGGCCTGGTAATCCCCCTGTATAATTAGTCCATTCAAAAGTAGAGCTTTTGTGAAAAGATAGGCAAAAGAGGAGCTCGTTGATGAAGCAGTCAAGGTTTACAGAAAGCCAGATATTTAACATCCTTAAACAGG
>JAGOUJ010000046.1 GCA_018061325.1 Gammaproteobacteria bacterium | reverse complement strand
TATAACAGCTGCAATCAAAAGTCTGCAAAAAAGGCATTTTCATAAATTGTGTGCAAAAATATGTAAACTACATATTGTAAGCAGTCTGCAAGTGCTTGATTTTTAGGGTGTTTTGAACGGTTTTCAAAAATGCATGAAATTGATGCAGAGGTTTTAAATGGCGCCTTAAAAGCACTCCGATTTTTCATCTGTGGAAAGGGCCATTCATTCAAAAAAGCCTATAAAAAAAGGGAAAAGCAAAGAACATGTCAAAGAGTGCGTCGGGTGTGCAGGCTTATTGGTAAGCCGTCTAATTAATATATTCTTTTTGAACTGGATCGTTTAAAAGACTCTGCCGGGATCGAATGAAAGGCTATTTTTTGAAAATCAGGGGTGGGCCAATGTGCCCAGGTACCCCCTAGAACGAGGTGCCTTCTCAATCTTTTTTTTAAATCTGTTGTTGATGAAGGCTGGGTGTGGGCGGAGTGTGGGCAACCCCATGTAAAACCCCATAGGGTTTTGCATGGGGTTATCCACACGTTCCGTAGGACCGTCCACACCTAAAGGAATGAGTATGGCTTTGGCTATTTTGACAGGAGGCGCTTGCAGTACCCATGATGTTTTGATGGTAATGGGGTAGGGGTGTGGATTCAAAGGCGCTTGTGATGGGAAGGCGCTTGCTTTAAGGGAAGGAACCAAAGCGTTTTCAGGACCCCAGACTTGGGAAAGGACCCCCTTCAAAACACCCCGCCTTTTTTATAAAAAACACTATAAAAATAGAGAAAAATGCTTGACTTTGGATGCGGGTTTTACTATAGTAGGAGAGTGTTTTAAAGCGCGGTGCATGGAGTCTCCAAAACCCCATACACCACTTTCACTAACCTAACCGCTTGAGAGGTTAAGCCAATGACATCTGTTATCGTACCAAAAAAACCTGCTTTGTTCGATGCCTGCGTGGGCATTGATTCCCCTTGTCTGCTTTTAAGCGTTCTCTAAGTCCTCCTTTCGTTAATGGTTGGATTCACAGAACCCTTTTAAGGAGACATACCATGTTCAAACTATCGAAGCAGAATGCTTGCAATCTATTGGGTATTCGCAGCTCGACTCCAGAGGCCGATCTCAAATCCCTTTGTCGTGAAGCCCTTGATCGCTATTGCCCTACACCGGGTGAGGTCAAAGATTTGATAACCCAACTGTTGGTTCAGGCTTATCGGGTATTGGAAGCCTCCCCCCAAGATTTAAAGCCGGCTCAAGATCCTGCTTATGGGGAACGTCTAAGCCATGCTTTATATGGGGTCAGTGAACAAGGACTGCCTTTTGAGCTCTGTGGGGTTTGGTTATGGGTTTTTGATCGCAGTGGGGCCTTTCAAGATCTGCTTCAAGGTCTTGGCTTTCAATGGGCCTCTAAAAAAGGGTGTTGGTTTTTACAACCTATATCCTTGCCCACGGACTCCACACAACCGGCTCTTTATAAAGCCTGGGATCTCAAACGGATCTGATCAACCTATGGGAGTCAAAAAGTAGCCTGAGAGTGTGGCAGCGCCTGCATCAACAAGCCTGCCACGCGTGACACAACCTAACCTGTCAAGGAGTTATTTATGTCCAAGGATAGTTTAACGCAATTCGATCCCTTTTTGAATGTAGCGCTGCCAGCAGGAGTAGGGGCTGATTCACAGACACCTGCTGCTTCAGGCACATCGGAGGGATCTTATTGGTATTTTCAAAAAATGGCCCGAGAGCCTTTATTAAGTGCTGAAGCTGAAATCGAGGTGGCTCAACACATCGAAGAAGGGATGCAGGATTGCTTAAGGATTTTGGCGCAGCATCCAGACATCCTCTCTCCCCTACTAGAAGGGTTTGAACGCCTTAAAAAAGGTCAATGCTTATTGTCTGAACTGGTGCATCGGTTTATGGGGTCTCCCTTACAAATCCCTGAGGGCCTAACCGAACCTCCACCTGAAGTCGAGCCCTTAGATCTCAATCATGTACAAGGGCGCTTTGAGTGTCTACAGTCCTTAACCCTACAAGCCCAAGCTTGCATCCATCGCTTCGGTCGCAACGCCCCCCAAACCCAATCGGTCCTCCTAGCTTTAAGCAAAACGCTTGTGACCTTTAAATTAACCACACCCCTGTTCAAGCATCTTAAAACAGCCTGTCATCAAACATTAAACCAATCGATGGCTTTAAGCCTCGGCGAAATACAAACGACTCGTCATGCCTTTTTAAAAGCCGAAGCTGCTTGGCGTGGTGCAGACCATCGACTCGTCCATGCGAATTTGCGCCTAGTGGTTTCGATGGCGCGCAAATACCAAAACCAAGGTCTTTCATTGTTTGATTTAATCCAGGAAGGCAACCTGGGGCTGATGCAAGCGGTGGATCGCTTTGACTATCGTTTGGGCTATAAGTTTTCAAGCTATGCCGTCCATTGGATTCGGCAAGCCATTCTCAGAGCGCTCGATCAAAAATCCAGGCTCATTCAAATACCGGTTTATCTGCTTCAAATTCGACACAAACTACGAAAAGCAGAATCCCGGATGTTACAGCAAACCGGTCTGAAGCCCAGTCCTGAGGCCCTCGCCAAACACACGCACATACCCCTGGCTCAGGTGCAGCAAGTATTGAGCTTACAAGAACCGGTGTCCTTACAAAGTCCCCTTTACCCGGGGGATGAGCGATTAGTGGAAGACTGTGTTGGGGACTCAGAGGGGGACAGCCCTTTTGAGCACCTTGCTTGCCAAGAATTAAAACAAGTGATTCAAAGCCTTCTAGCACAATTGCCATGTCGGGAGGCCGAAATCTTAAAAATGCGTTTTGGTTTAGAGGGTCGTTCTGAGCACACCCTTGTGGCCATTGGGGCTCAACTGGGCTTGAGCACAGAGCGGGTGCGTCAAATCATAGCGAACGCTTTAAAAAAACTCAAAAAACCCCTGCATTTTCAATGCCTGCAAGGGTTTTCTACGAATACTCAACAAGCCTCGGGAGAATCAGCATGTTAAAACTGTCTTTAAAAGATTATCTATTGATGGTAGAAGCTACCCACAAAAGCTATGGGTTGATGGAGCGCTTGTACGGGTTTATGGCAGAGGCCTTAGAAAGGTTGGAGCTTTCAAGTCATAGCAAGAAGCCCTCTAGACTGCAATCCATGAAGACAATCATGACTCAAAGTGGTTGCTGCACAAAACGTTGGCAGGCTGTTTTAGCCTCTATCGATCTAGAACTGCGTACCGCAGACTCCATGCGTTTGCTTTTTGCAAAAGTCTTAGGGGCAGATTGCGTGGCACCGATTTTAAGGCTGATGGATTACAGCTTTTTCATACACGATCACCAGAACAGCCATGCTTTTTTAAAAGGGCAGCAGCTGATCCTCAAAAAGGGGATAGGGTGGATAGCAGAACATCAAAGCTTTGATAAGCCTCAAAGGCAGCTTTTTGGTGTGATTCAATCTTCGATCGATTCGATAGACAGGCTGCTTGAAGCCAACAGAAAGCTTGACGTTATGGTGCAGGCTTTTATTCAGGGGACCCTGGATCAGGATGGATCTGATGAGCAGAGTTTTCAAGATCTGATCCAACACTGTCAACGATGGTCCTCTCCTAGCGCTCAAGAAGGGCTCAAAGAGGTGCACGCGGCCTTTATAAATCGAGTTTTGGGAAGACTGCAACCCATGGAGCCGGGACAAGGCGCTGCTCAGACAGGATCTGCGTAGTGCCTATGTTTAAGCCAGATACAGTTCTTAAGCTAGGGCCTCATTTTTGGCAGAAGTTGTATTGCTTTTATTGGGTAGCCCATTTTCAAAGCCTATCGCAGGCGGCTTTACATTTAAATGTGAGTAAATCATCGGTCACTAAAGCCTTGCAAGCCTTAGAATCTCGTTTCGAAGCGGTGTTGATTCAAAGGCAAAACCGATATTTGGGTTTAACGAAAGTCGGCGAGGAAGTCTTTGACAAGATGCAAGGCTTATTAGGTACTTTAGGTCAGATCCAAACGCTTATGGAAGGTTCCACCCAACCGATGCCGCCTCAGTGGATATTCAAGATACCGGAGTGGGTGTTTTGCGATTATCTGTTCAAAGCTTTAGATCCCTTCGGTCAGCCCTTTGTGGATTGGGTTTGGCAACCTTCGCTACCTGAGGCAGAGACCATAGAACTCGTGGATAACAGTATTTGCTTTGAATTTAAACGAAGTCAAAATCCAAGTCTGATTCAAAAGCCCTTGGGTGTTTTTGAATCCGGTATTTATGCAAGTACAAGGACCTTGAGCCAGCAGGGGATCCCTCTAAGCTTGAGTGACTTGTCAAGACATCGCTTGATTGGCTTTGAAAGCCCTGATCCGATTTTAAAAGAACATTTAAATTGGCATCGACCTCATCTGGGGTTTGACACTCCAACCGATGTTTTGCTTCATAACCATTTGAATTTGATTCCAGTGGCCGAAGAAGATGGGGGGATCATTGCTTATTTTAAAAATCATCCTACTTTACAAAAGAGTGCCTTGGTTGAAATTTTACAGGGGCATCAGGGTCCTCAACACACCTTGTATTTTAGTTGTTCCACCTCTTTATGGCGCCGTTTAGAGGTGCAAACCTTCTATAACCAGTGTCGTTTATTGTTTGGAAACACGAAATAATGTTGTGTTTCCAAAAAGGAAACACGGGTTGCTCTGATTTTAGGTATAGTCCCTTTAAACAACAGGAGTGCAAAGCAATGATGGAAAACTTAGATTTTAAAAATCCCCAGTGGATTGAAAACACCTCACAAATACATCGATGGGTGGCAATTGAGATTGAGCGGTACTTACAACAGGTAGTCGATCAAGCCTGGTTAAAAAAACAAAGCTGCAAAGAAGGTTTAAAACTTACTGAAGCCTTAGATGAACTTTTGCAATCCCAGGATGATCCGAGGGCCACTTATCTTAAAAAACAAGGGGCTTTATTAGCAGTGCTTCGAGAACTAAAACTAGAAACCTTTTTAAAACAAAAAATCAAGGAGGCTTTTGGGGGAGCGTGTTTTTTCCTTAGGCAGCATACAGGAGAGATGCATTAAAAATTTGTTTCTGTGATGATGCTTGAAGGACAGAGACAACAAAAGTGGATGATGAAAACAAGAATGATGATCAAACAATCCTCTTTTGTATTGCTTAACACACAGTCTCATAGATGCCTGTTTTTTAGATCTTGTCAATCAAGTATCAAAATCTTACATAGCCAAAGACTGCTAGAGACAGTCGACGAACAGAGATATTTGCGATAGACTACTAAAAACACCTTTAGTGTCTCATCTATTAGGGATATAAGGCTGATGACGGATCGTACGCGTTATACGATTGAGGGTTTAGCAGAAGGTGAGCAAGAACCGGGCGCTATAGAACCTATTTTACGTAATCGATTAGGGCTGCGATCGCAAGCTGCCTTAGATCAAGCCGAGCGACTTTCTTTAGAGATGACGCAAACCCGCTTATTAGAATTGTATACTCGAAACCATCGCTTTACAGCGGCAGATTTATGTAAAGTTCATGCATTGTGGTTAGGAGATATTTATACGTGGGCGGGTCATTATCGACAAGTCAATCTATCGAAAGATGGATTTTTATTTGCTGCTGCACATCAGGTCCCACATTTGATGCAACAATACGAAGTACGGTTTTTAAAACGCTATACGCCCTGTTGTTTTAAAAATTTAGATGAAGTTGCAAGTGCGATTGCAATCACCCACGCGGAATTGATTTTGATTCATCCCTTTAGAGAAGGCAATGGTCGATTAGCACGGTTGTTTGCGAATTTAATGGCATTACAAGCTGGCTTACCCTTTTTAGATTTTAAAACCTTTGTCGAGGAACGTCCTTTTTATATTGCGGGGATCCAAGAAAGCTTGGAGGTGCAGTATGAACGGCTGACAGCGCTTTTTAAAACCGTTATTCAGAAAACCCTGGCGCAGTATCGCCCTTGAAGGGGGGCTTTTGATTGTTTGAGGGTGTAGGGGAGCTTATAAGCTCTGGGTGCTCGATTTCAGTAGAAGTTTGTGCGGAGATTTGAAGCATACGCTCTTTCCAACGAGGATTTTGTAGATAAGGATTGGTCATAGATAAAGGTTGCTTTTTCATGGTCTAAATTATAGCAGATTCCTAGATAAAGAGAGCTGTTTTTTTAAACAGTCAAAATTTTATTTGGATAGCATGGATGCTTCATGGGAAAAAGATTTCTTAGAGAATAAGTCTTGGGCTTGCTTGGCACAGACTCGCATTAAGGCTTCTTGCTTAAGCAAATATTGATAATGATAGGGTTGGCTATGGTATTGGGCCAAGTCTCCCAAGGTTTGGCGGTATACATTCATAGTCTAAAATCCTTTTTTTGCAGGCATCATTGTTTCAGAAAGGCTCTGGGTATTTCTAGTCAAGTATCACCTATTTTTGTGTAGGCTTCTGACGAGGGCTATTCTTAAAAACAAGCATTTCAAAAAAGCCAAGCACCAATAGTCATGACTCCTTTCCAATCATCATGTTAGAACTGAAATAATTTCCCAAAGTCATAATATTTAAGTGTATGTTTCATTTTTTTTTGTTAGGATGCAATCCTATAAGGTAAAGCTTCTGTGGTAAAAACGAAAAAGCACCATAAAGCATTTCAAGGTTGGGATTGGTCTAAGCAGGGAAGCAAGGTCGACATGGATGTCGGGCAGGTGTTGTAAGAGCTCAGTATTTGGCTTTTACAGCGTTGAATCAACAGGGAGTTGAGACCATGCCATCTTTCTATGAAGATCCCTATGGGATTTTGAGCTTAGTATCTGGGCAACCCTTAGCTGCCTCTATCCCCTCACGCTACCCTATCAAAAAGGTCGAAGCTAAACCCATATTTGGGTGGATGCTTCTGAAAAAAGGGTCTTTATTCACAAAGAATGTCTTCAAATGCTGTCAAGCTTATAGCTTTTTTCTGCTAAAGCGGCTTGTAGGCAAGAAGGACTCTTTTTGGCGTGGGTACATAGAAGGCATATCTAAATAATTAAGGAGCCGCAAAGATGCTACAGACAAGTCATTCTAGCACGCCTCTAAGAAGCCTAAGGCCTAGCGTTTTAAGCGAGCAGAAGCCGACGGTCATGATAACCATAGATCCCAATCGTTGTCGTCCCTGGTCTTATCACAATCGTGATCAGGTTTGGCTTACACCAAAAGGCTGTGCAGATCTCATAGAATCTATTCAAAAACATGGCCAAATTGAACCTGTGATTGTACGGGCCTTAAAGGCGGGTTTAGACAAAGATTTTGAGGTTATTGCCGGGGTTCGTCGGTGGTTTGCCGCTTCACAGATCCCTGGACAAAAGCTTTTAGTACGTGTTATCGAAGCCGATGATCGAAGCTGTATGCTATTAATGCACGCTGAAAATGCAGACTCGCAAGACATTAGCGATTTTGAGCGGGCTTATTCTTTTGGGATGCAGCTAAAATCAGGGGCTTTTAAGAATCAAATGGATTTGGCAAAATCGGTGGGTTTATCGCAATCAACGATTTGTAAGATGATTAAAGCAAGTGAGCTTTTTGACAAGCCTTGGTTAGCCCTGCTTTTTGAGAGCAAGCATGAAATTCCCATACGGCTCGCCTATAGGCTCTCGAGTCTTTTGAAAAAACCGTCTTTCTATGGGAAGATTGAGGCAGAAGCAGCGCTGCTATTAGAAGAAAAAAAGAGCAGGGACTCCAAGCTTTCAACAAAAACTATTTTAAAACGCCTCATCCAGAGTGTTCGACCTGAGGCATTGATAAGACTAGCTCCCAAATCTTTTAAGCATGATAGAGTGCTCTTTAAAAAAGATGGAAAGCCGATGATTGTTTTAGGAGAAGATCAAGAGGGTCATCTTTCTTTGGCTATAGATAGTGGGATTAAGACCTGCGATCCCGAAGAAATATCCGCGCTTTGTTTAAAGGCTATCCATGATTATTGTCTTAGGCATGAGTGATGTGTTGTAGTACCCAATAGGATGGATTGCACAGATAATCAGTTTTTATAACGAAGGCTATCAAAGATAAGTGCAAGATTAATAAAGTTGTTCGTTCAGTATGATAGTTCAAAATATTTTTCGTTGGAGGAAAGATACGGTTAGGTAGAAATAGTGTTAGTTTAAGGTTTGTTATGAACACAAGCCTTAAGAAAATTTGAAGCACGGTTTTGAATAGCGTTATGATGAAATAAATGTAAAGCGTCGGATTTTATCAGAGCGCCGGGATAAACCGGTGAGTCTGTTGGCGGATGAAAGTTCCGCTCAGTGAAAGGGCTAGCCACCCACACTGGACTTGAGTCATGCACAAATACCTGCAAAGGCATTTGTGAAGCGTTGACAAAGGCGTGCATAGGCAGGGTATTGAGCCTCGTTAAAAGCGTTGAAGTGCTGACGCTCTTGGTAAATGCGGAAAGCAATATTCAAGAAGGCGAGTTTGGCGAGCCTTCTTGAAACTTCACGGGGTCTAAGACCCCAAGCATGTGCACAAACGACTCACGCGAGAACCGGGAGATCCCATGTTCTTCCAGAGTGATAAGGAGACTGGAACGTGTTGGAAAGTCTAAGGACGTAA
The DNA here is from genome assembly GCA_018061325.1 of Gammaproteobacteria bacterium. Lineage (GTDB taxonomy): Bacteria > Pseudomonadota > Gammaproteobacteria > UBA6186 > Azoamicaceae > CADEGZ01. The sequence continues at coordinate 1,757 of JAGOUJ010000046.1, read as the reverse complement.
TACAATGATGAACGAGCATGGGAAGTCGGACAGATGCGTAGTATCGACGAAGTTGCCGAACAACGGTATGCAGGCTGTACAAGGCCAAAGACCCGCGGAGGTGATGGAGAGAAGGCAGCTGGCCAAAGGAAATCTGCAAGAGCAAAACACGCACCGAACTCAGTGTCGGGAACGCGTGCAAAGTGCGCTCAAGCGGATACGTGATGCAGCAAAGAAGGACAAGAAGCAAAAGTTCACGGCTCTAATGCACTATGTCTATTCAATCGATACACTCGAAGAGGCTTATTACAGTCTTAAACGAAATGCGTCGGCTGGCCTAGATGAAGTGACGTGGCAGCAATACAAAGAAACGCTGGATGAAAATCTTCGCGTGCTCTCTGATAAACTGAAACGAGGAGCCTACAGAGCAAAGCCGGTCAAACGATCGTACATACCCAAATCTGACGGACAACAAAGGCCGTTAGGGGTGCTCGTGCTAGAAGACAAAATAGTCCAAGGTGCAGCAACCATGGTGCTGAATGCGATCTATGAAACGAACTTTCTCGGTTTTTCTTATGGATATCGACCTGGGCGAAATCAACACCAGTGTTTGAATTCGCTTTACGTTGCACTCCAAAAGAAGAAAGTGAGCTATGTGATGGATGCAGATCTACAGAAGTTCTTTGACAGTATCAACCATGAATGGTTGATTAAATTCATTGAACATCGAGTGGCGGATAAACGGATTGTGCGGCTGATCAAAAAGTGGCTCAATGCGGGTATAATAGAAAAAGGGGAATGGCACTGTAGTGAACAAGGGGCAATTCAGGGTGGCGTCATATCGCCGCTTTTGTCAAACGTCTTTTTACACTACACCTTCGATCTCTGGATACAACAATGGAGAACCAAACGCCAAAACAGCGACATCATTGTCGTGCGTTGGGCGGATGATTTCATTGTTGGATTTCAATATCGTGGAGTTGCAAAACAATTCATGGCTGAATTACAAATGAGGCTCAAGAAATTTTCACTCACCCTACATCCTGACAAAACGCGCTTGATAGAATTTGGTCGATTTGCGATCGAAGACAGACTCAAGCGAGGAGCAGGAAAACCGGAGAGTTTTGATTTCCTAGGGTTCACCCACATTGTGGGCAAGAAATACAGCAATGGTATGTTTACAGTGATTCGCAAGTCGATCAAAAAGAGACTGCGAGTCAAGCTTCAAGATATAAAAATCGAACTAAAACGGCGCATGCATGACCCTATTCCAGAAGTAGGGAAATGGCTGAAATCTGTAGTCGGCGGGTACAATCGATATTTCGGGGTGCCAACGAACAAGCGCGCAATGTGGAGGTTCCGAAATCAGATCGGATACTACTGGAAACACGCGCTTAGACGCCGTAGCCAGAACAGTCGATGCACATGGGGTCGAATGGCTCGATTAATGGAGCGATGGTTGCCTAAACCTGAAATTTATCATCCATATCCTTTATACGCATGCGCGTCATTACCTAAGGCAAGAGCCGGATGCGCTAGTAGCGCCAGTCCGGATCTGTGGAGGGGGCGATGAGCAATCATCGTTCCTACTCTGACACGATGCTTTCAACGGCAAAAAATGGCTGATTTTTAGTTGCGGTGAAATAATTTGTAAATGTTTGCGTGGGGTTTTTGGAGCGGCAATTTTACGCTTTATCCAGAATCAAAGTGTTGTTTTAAAAACGAAAATCGGTTGGAGTTGATTGGGCGCTGGTTTTGTTTCATTATGGCTGTTTCTA
>JAGOUJ010000065.1 GCA_018061325.1 Gammaproteobacteria bacterium | reverse complement strand
CCCCAGAAACACCAGCCTTTGAGGCCGTGGTACAAAAAAACAAACGTCTTTCCTTGCTTTTTTTGAAGGTTTTAGCTTCGAATAAAAAACAAATCTTACTTTGTGCTGCTTTAGGCGGTGTCAGTGGGGCTGTGGCTTATGTGGTGTTAGCCTATATCAATATCTATTGTAGAAAAACATTAGGGCTCGATCCGAATATGGCTTTGCGCTATGCGACACTTGGCATTGGTAGTTTTATTGTTTTCCTACCTCTTTTTGGTTATTGTGCCGATCGCTTTGGAGCCAGTCTCTGTTTACGCATCGCTTGCTGGAGTATCATATTTTTATCTATTCCTGCCTTTATGCTGATGGCCCATCCTCATTGGGCTGTTCTAATGGCTCCTGTTATCACACTCGGTGCCTTAGGAGCTCTTATTTGCGCACCGGCTTATCCCTTTATGCTCAAATTATTTCCAACCAAACAGCGTTATTCAGGTATGGCTTTTAGTTTTAATTTAGGGATTGCGCTCTTTGGGGGAACAGCTCCGATGGTTGCAACCTATTTAAGCCAAAAAACCAGTTTGATGTATGCGCCTTCATTTTATCTGGTGGCTTTGGCAAGTTTTTATCTACTCTGTCATGCCATGGTGTATAAAAAAATCCATGTGGTAGAGGATTAAGATGTCTCTGGACCTTGCTTTTGCCAATAATCAAGATTGGTCCGGGATCCTAGCGCCCTATATCAAAGATCTTTTTAAAGAATTTGACCTTTGTTATTTTGGGCACGTCACCTATGACGCATTAGGCCATTGTGATTGGATGATGAGCAATGCCGAATGGGCTCAAATCTATTGGTTGGGCGGTTTAGATCAAAATGAGCCTATTTACCAAGATGTACAACGTCTTACCAGCATGAACCAACAGTGTATTGCCTTGTGGGACTGTTATAGTACAGAGGACAATAAGCGTGAAGACGATATTATGCAGCGCCGTATGGATGTCTGTAAGATGCACAAAGGGGTTACCATTGGCAAACAAATAGGTCCAAACAAGCATTACATCAGTGTAGGTTGGGAGCAATCCGAATCCGGTCTTTTAAAACCTGCTCATATTTTGCAATTAAGGCAAAAAATTGATCCCTTATGGCGTTTGCACACACAATTGATTAAAGAAAGCCGTGGTGAGCCGCTCAGCCATCAACCGCAGATACTGAAGTAAAGCAGCTCTTTTTAAAGGCGAGCGCTCTTACGATGCCAAATAATCTCAGCGCATTTTAAGATTTTCACCTCAAACAACATGCTGTGGTTGGCAGTGCTTTGTGGATTGGTGCAGTTTAAGCTATAACCCACTTTATTTTCAGATAGGACCCGAATCAGAGAGCCATAGTCTTGGGTTAGCACAATGCAACGGTGATGAAGGCATTGTTTGATAGCTGGACCTTCCTGCCAGATCCCGCCCACATGATCCCCTGGTTCATAAAAGGGCAGCATACTGTCATCGGGTACCAGTGTCACTATGGCATGGGGGTTGTTTTGCTTGAAGAGTTCTATTTCCGATAAAACGCTCCAGGCGCCACGCCAGTCTTGGCTAGGATCTTTGGGTGCTTCAGCGATTAAGGTGGCTGGAGGTCCCTTACCCTCGAGTAGCCATTCGGTAGAGCAGTAGATACCCTCTAAAATAAGGGCTTGTACCAAGCGTTTAGCCCCTTTTAGGGAGATCCCCTTAGAATATTTGGGATCTTCCCAAGACCGCAGTGTGGCGCTTTTAATACCATGACGCTCAAAGGACACCCTAGGTTGGCAGCTCAATAAGCGAGATACCGTCTCGGAAGTCAACACTTTTTTTACATTTTTTACTCCCCAGTGTTCCGACGCTGTACCAACTATCGCGCCGATCAACGTCCCTGCGATAAGCAAGGCTATCATGCGGCTTGTTTTCGCCTGCGGACGCACAAAGTGCGTCTCCTCGGCGACCGCTTTGGTTTTATCCTAAAGCTAATTGTGCATTAAAAGCCTTGCCCGATTTAAGAACGCCATAAATGATATGAACCAACTTACGCATAATCGCTCCAATAATCAGCATCTTGGCTTTACCCGCCGCCTCCAAACGAGCAGCAAAATCTTTCATCACAGGGTTATGGTTTTTTGCGGAAACTGCTGGCATATAGAAAGCCCTACGTAGATTAGAATTGCCCATTTTTGAGAGTTTAGCACGTCCTTGTACTGAAGTGCCTGACTGTCTCTGTTTGGGATTAAGACCTACAAAGGCCGCAAGTTGCTTGGCGTTTTTAAAGTCTTCAATATTGCCCATAAAGGCTAATACTTGAGCAATTGTTGCCTCTCCTATCCCAGGGATCGTTTCCAAAAGTTTCTTCTTATTGCGCAAATCAGGGTGCTGTTCAATATGTACTTTGATCTGCTCTTTGACTCGCTCAATCTCTTTCGCTAAGCGTTTTACAATCGCTTTCATAGAAGATTGAACACACAATGGCGCAACCTCTAAACGATTAGCTTCTTGCCGATAAAGGCTTTGTAACCCTTCTAGGTGACGTACCCAAGCCTGTAGTTCTTGAATGTGCTGGAGTTTGGGCCGCCAGGGAGGCGGGTTAATGGCTCGACAAAAACGCGCAATTAATTGACTATCAGCTTTATCCGTTTTTGTACGACTTAACTCGCATTGTGCAAAACCCTTCACCTGTGCAGGATTCACCACACTAACCTGAAAACCCGCATCAAATAAATGGGTGGCTAATGCCTCACCATAAATCCCCGTTGCCTCTAAGCAAGCATGGGCTTCTAAAGCATCCTGTTTCTTTAACCATTCGAACATCTCTAGA